>CAZMLC010000006.1:64776-67235 GCA_964567125.1 uncultured Akkermansia sp. | reverse complement strand
GCCGCTTCGCATCCAGGCGGAGACGGCACGTATCGCGGCGGCTATGACACCATCAGTTTTCATGCGCTGGCCAAGAATGTCGTGACCATTGGTGCGGTCGGGGATGCGGTGAGTGGCGGGGTTCGCTCCTTGGCGGGCACGACGATGCAGAGTTTCTCTTCGTGGGGGCCAACGGACGATGGACGGATCAAGCCTGACCTTGTGGCGAATGGTGCATCGCTGTATTCGACGAGTTACTCCTCGGACAGTGCGTATACGACGATGAGCGGCACGAGCATGGCAACCCCTAGCGCGGCAGGAACAGCGAATTTGCTGGTCAATCTCTTCAGTCTGCTTTTTACCAACCAGTACATGCGGGCGAGCACATTAAAGGCGTTGCTGATCCATACTGCGGATGACCTCGGTCTCGTAGGACCTGACTATCAATATGGGTGGGGGCTCATCAACGCGACAAATGCAGCCACATTGCTCTGTGCCTACAAGACATCTTCTGGGGCGCGGCAGATCACGGAAGATCATCTATCAACGAATCGGACGGCGGTTCAGGTTTCATTTGTCTGGGACGGCGTAAGTCCGATCAAGGCAACGCTCTGCTGGACCGATCCAGCCGGAGCAAGTGCAACGACGGGGGACTCGCGCACGGCGCGTCTGGTCAATAACTTGGATCTGCGCGTCATCGACCCGTCGGGAACCATCTACCAGCCGTGGGTAATGCCCTTTGTAGGCTCATGGACAACCAACGCCATGGCCGCTGCTGCGACCACAGGGTCAAACTATACCGACAATGTCGAACAGGTGCTGGTCGCGTCACCGGGTGTTGCGGGAACCTACACGGCGCGCGTGACGTATGCAGGCACCTTGACCAACGGGGATCAACCGTTTTCGCTGATCATCAGCGGCGGTTCGACGAATGCGACGGTATCCGCACCGCAGATTACCACAGCAACTGCAAGCGGTTCAGGTACGCAGCTCTTTACCTTGACGGGCAGTGATCTGCTGATGGGCAGAACTGCGGCGCTTTCCAAGGAGAGCGCGACCGATATTCCCGGGGATGGCGTTCAGGCTTTTGGCAATACAGCGCTGGCCCGGAGCGACACCTCCACCGCAGATGTCGGTTTCTGGAATCTCGTGTACACCAATCCCGATGGCAAAACCGCAGTTGTCACAAATGCCGTGATTGTGCGTGCGCCATGCTGGAGCGAGTATTTCGAGACCAATGATCTCGCGGGTCGCGGCTGGACATTCTTATCGACCGTCGGAACAAGCGCGTGGGGGCTCTCGTCTGCAGGGAGCGTTGCAAGCGGGACGCAGGCGCTCTTTTCTGCTGGAAGTTCGGCAACTTCCGATACCAGTGCGATTTCGCCGGGCATTCCGATTTCAGTGCGAGCCTCCGCGCTCATGCTCTCCTTTATGCAGAAACGGGGCTTTACGGATAGCGCGGATGGCGGGGTGCTGGAGCTCGCGGTGGACAGCGAAGCGTGGGTCAACGTCACGAATGCCGCATCAGGGGCAACGTTCGTGGCGAACGGGTACAATGCAACCTTGACCAGTACGACACAAAATACGGCGAGCCCTCTGGGCAAGATTGCGGCGTGGTCCGGCAGCAGCAGTGGTTTTGAAGAGGTGCAGGTGGCCTTAACCAACACGCTGCGTTTCGCGGGGCATACGCTCTATCTCCGTTGGCGCATGGGAACCAGCAAACGGACAGCGAGTACAGGGTGGACGATCGATGATGTTGTCCTGTCGGCGGTGGTGCCGCCTTCCAAAGCCACGCTCATGCTGATTCGCTGATGGACATGCGGCGTTTCCATGGTGTTTTAGAGCGGCAGGCCACCATCATGCATCGGATCGCGGCGATTTTTCAGAAGACCTAAGCGATGGTATTTTTTTAATGGTTTAATTTTTTAGCGCGAAAAGAGACTTGACCCCTTTAGAGGGGAAAGCGCATGATGAAAATAATCCGTAATGCGTTACAGGGAACCGCAATGTAGCGGACATTTAAGGGGGGCTATTGATATGATGACACGTCGCCAATTTGCTGTGCGCGCTGGCTTTGCAAGTATTGCCGCGCCGATGATTGTACCGCGCCACGTCTTGGGTGGCGAAGGATTTACGCCGCCGTCAGAAAAAATAACCGTAGGCGCAATCGGTGTTGGCGGTGTCGGGCATGCGCATCTCAAGCACGCTGCGCAAGCCGGCTTTGAAATCGTCGCGCTCTGTGATGTGGACGATGTTCATGCCAAAAAAACGTACGACTTTTTTCCGCAGGCGCGGCGATACCGCGATTTCCGCGAGCTGCTGCGGACGGAGAAGGACAAGGTCGATGCCGTCTATTGTGGCACGCCGGATCATACGCATGCGCTGATCACGCTGGCGGCCTTGCGTGCGAAAAAGCACGTGTGCTGCGTCAAGCCGCTGACGCGAACGATTGAGGAATGTCGCGTTGTCGCGGAGGCTGC
>CAZMLC010000006.1:26451-64676 GCA_964567125.1 uncultured Akkermansia sp. | reverse complement strand
GCGTCAAGCCGCTGACGCGAACGATTGAGGAATGTCGCGTTGTCGCGGAGGCTGCGCGCCAGGCCGGCACCGCCACGCAAGTGACGACTGCGCCGAATACGGGCGAGAAGGGATGCCGCATAACGGAGCTGATTGAGGCCGGGGCGATTGGTCCGGTCCGCGAAGTTCACCTCTGGTCGAACCGTCCGGCCTGGCCGCAGGGCATGCCGAGCTACCCGGCATTCAAAGATGCTGTACCGGAAACATTCGACTGGAAGATGTGGCTGGGCCCTGCACCGGCGATTGACTTTGCTGCGCAATGGCCGGAGGGTAGTTGTATTCCGGAGATGCCCAATCTCAACTGGGGCGGACGTCGCGTCTTTCACCCCTTCAATTTCCGCGGCTGGGTTGCGTTTGGCACCGGTGCGCTGGGCGACATGGGTTGCCACCATATCAACATCGTGATGCGGGCGCTCAAGCTGAGCTATCCGACGCGTGTCAGTGCGACGACTAGCCGCAGTTATGCGGCCTCCTTCCCCTTGGCCAGCATTGTAACGTACGACTTCCCCGCGCGCGGAAATCTTCCGGAATGTCGCGTGGTGTGGTACGACGGCGGGTTGCGTCCGCCGGCACCGAAGGAACTCGGTGACCGTCCGTTGCCCGATGAAGGCGTGCTCTATAAGGGCGATCAGGGTATCATGCTCGACAGTACGATTTTAACGCCAACCTGTGCGGAAAAATTCGCGAATCTGCCGAAAACCCTGGTACGGCGCGGCGACACCTTTGCCGAATGGATGGTGGCCTGCAAGGGTGGCGAGAAGGCGGGCTGTCACTTTGACTGGGCTGTGCCGCTGACCGAGTTTGTTCTGCTGGGCAATCTCGCGATTCAAACAGGCAAGAGCGTGGCGTTTGATCCTGTTGCGCTCAAGGTGACCAACAACCCTCAAGCCGATGGATTGCTGCGGCAGCCCTATCACAACGGGTGGTCGCTGCTGTGAAAAAAAGAAGGGGCTCGGTCATCTGACCGGCCCCTTCTGCGCGAAGCAACAGAACGTTTTCTGCTTACGGCTTAGGCGGCGTGTTGGGCTCGCGCAGATAATTCATCGCCTCTTTAAGCGACCAGAAGGTGTTCGATGTTCCGATCATATCGAGGAAATTAGCGCGTTGCATGACGAACAGCGGCTGGCTATGAACACCGCAGAGTACGAGACGCGTCCCTTTGCGTTTGCTCTCAAGGTAGACGTCTTCGAGGGCATGCAGGACAGTCGCATCGATATTCAGCACGTGCGTCATGTCGAGCACGAGAACGCGGGGCAGAATCCCTGCGATGGAGAGCGCGCTGCGGAACTGGTCGGCCGCGCCGAAGAAGAGATCGCCCTCCAGCGTAAAGATTTCAACGCCTACCGGAATGGGGCCGAGGTCAGCATGCGCGGGCGAATTCTGGTTGACAGAGAATTTCTTGTTGGTGATGTGCTGCGTGCGCATGGTTTCGGCTGTGCGGCGCATAAAGAGGAAGCTGGCGATCAGGACGCCTGCTTGAATCGCGACAACGAGGTCGATGAAAACCGTCAGCGAGAAGGTCACGAGCATCACGATCGTATCGCTCTTGGTGCTGTGGAAGAGGCGGACAAAGCTGCGCCACTCGCTCATGTTGTAGGCCACTACAGCCACGATGCCGCCGAGGGTGGCCATCGGAATCCAGGCCGCCAGTTTTCCGAGGAAAAGCATGACTAACAGCAGGAAGAAGGCGTGGACGATGCCCGAAACGGGCGAAATGCCGCCGTTTTTGATGTTGGTTGCCGTACGGGCAATGGCGCCCGTTGCGGGGATGCCGCCGAAGAGCGGGGAGCACAGGTTGGCAATGCCTTGGCCGATCAGTTCGGTATTGGAGTGATGGCGCTTACCGGTCATGCCGTCCGCCACCACGGCGGAGAGGAGCGATTCAATGCCGGCCAGCAGCGCGATCGAGATGGCCGGGGAGACCATTTCGCGGAATGTTTCCAACGAGACTCTAGGGACGTGTGGGGTCGGCATCGACATGCCGTTGGCCACATCCGGGAAGCGATCGCCGATGGTTTGAACCACCTCGGGCGAGAGCAGGTTGAAATGGCGCAAAATAAAGACGACGACGGTCGTCACGAGCACGGCGATGAGCGAGCCGGGAACCTTGGCGGTCACGCGTTTCCAGTAAATGCAGATCGCGATGGTCACGCTGCCGATAAGGACGTTCTGCCAGCGCGTGCTATCAATATGTTGCGCGTAGGCCAAAATCTTTTCAACGAAGTCAGCAGGGACTTTATCCATCGTTAATCCGAGCAAATCCTTAATCTGTCCGGCGAAGATAATCAGCGCAATGCCGGCGGTGAACCCGACGGTTACAGGATAGGGGATATACTTGATGATCTTTCCGAATCCGAAGGCGCCCAGCAAAATCAAGAAGATGCCGGCCATAATCGTAGCGACAGCAAGGCCGTCATAGCCATATTTCTGGACGATGCCGTAGATAATGACAATGAACGCGCCGGTCGGTCCACCGACCTGTACGTGGCTGCCGCTGAAGGCAGAGATGAGAAAACCGGCAACAACGGCGGTGATCAGGCCTTGTGTCGGAGAAACGCCGGAGGCGATGCCGAAGGCGATCGCCAACGGGATGGCCACGATGCCGACAATGATACCGGCAAGGCAGTCTCTGTTGAATGCGGTTAACGAATAGCCCGATTGGAAACTGGTGAACAGGGCGGGGCGGAAACGGGAAGTGATGGCTTCCCAGAGCTGTGTGTAGTTTTTCATGATAGCGGATCGTGTGTAACCAGGTTACTTCAGATGCTCAAGCAGGATGCGGCGAACTTCCTCAATCGTGCGTGGATGTGCCTGGCAGCTGTGGCCAGAGCGCACGACCAGTTCGGACTCGACACCTTTAAGATGGGCACTTGTGTATTGCACCACGCCGTCATCCCCTGCAGGCGGTTGTTCAGCGCCGTTGATGGCGATGATCGAGTGCGCATGAAGGTTCGGCGGGATGGGCAAATCGGCAATGGTCTGCAGCGCGATGTTGTTGGGCGACATGCTGTCAAGACTGGTCAGCGAATGAGCAAGCTTCGGGTTGATTTTCGGCTTGTATTGCAGGAGCGCCAAGGTGTCGGCCTTGACCTTTTCCGGGATATGGATAAACCAGTTGCCGATGCGGCGTAGGAAGGATGAGAGCAAGAGCACGCCGCGGTGCGGCGTTGCGATGAAGATCACGCGTTTGATTTCAGGTTGCGGGTAAAAGTGCGTGGCCGCGCGCAACTGCTTACACTCCTGATCTGTAAATCCGAGATCGGCAGGTGAATGGCCGTTGCAGACCAGATCGGAAAGAATCGTGCCGGAGTCGATCGTCAGCAGGCGGGCGAGAAGGCCACCTTGGCTATGGCCGATGGCGACCATCTTCTGCAAGGCCGGGTCACGGTGTTCCGGATCGAGGCGCGCAACCATGCGCGTGATGTGATCGCGCAGTTCGGTCGCGGAATAGTGGGTGGGTTTCCCCGTGTCATAGAGATAGAACCAGAGCTGGTATTTCTCGCGGATGAGAGGGTCGTTCATCAACGTATTCCACATCTGCGCCCACCAGACCGGCGAACTCATGGTGCCATGGATCAGCAGGACAGGGATGCGGCCTGCGCGATAGGGCTCGGCAAGGTAGATCCCCGGAGCATAGGAACCCATGCCGTGCAGAAACATCTCTCGGCCGATGTCCCAATAATTCTGTTCGTTGAGGGCATACGCGATCGGCGCTGTAATGTCCTGTTCAAGCGGAATGAGGCGGTTATCGCGCAAGGTGATAAAGCGCGTGGCGATCGGCGAATAGACCTCGGAAAGACTGGTGAGGGTGCCACTGTTCAGCGCATCCCAGTCGCCCTGTATACGGAGAAAGAGCGTCGCGGACTGGGCTCCGTCCGCCATGTCAAAGCTGGAACTGGTTTTTGCCTGTGTTGCGAGGACTACCGGCGCACCGACTCCGGGAAGCCGGTTGCGGATGGCAAGACCCCGGACTTCAAAACTGTTTGCCGGCAGGATGACGGGATAGGCCAGGAGCGGCTTTTCAAAGTCCGTATGCCCGGGGGTAACGGTCAATGTGTTTACCGGCAGGCGGATGGTGCCGCCGGCAATGAGCGCGGGGTCGCGTTGACCGATCAGCCAGTCGAGACTGCGATTGTAGAAAAAGCAGGCGGTCTTGATGTGCGCGTCATAGGAGAACTCTTCCGATTTTTGAAGGTGCAGGCGATTCACATAGAGATATGCATAGACGGCCGCGCCGTAGAAGAAATTCGCAGGGCCTACTTCTTCGCCCTTTTCCGTAGTGGCGGAACAGGCCTGACGTCCGCAGTAATAACTCAGCTCCGCGAGGGCAAAGAAAATATCCTGCGGCGAGGTCTCGGTGCGGGCGATATCATGGAGTTGCACGAGGGCGGAGTAGGGGTCTTTTTCGAAAAGCGTCACCAGGTCATACCGGAAGAGCAGCGCGGCTGTATAACTGCTGTACGCATCGGCGTTAAGGGCCGATTGATCGATTTGCGTATAGGTATAGCTCTTACCAGTCGGGTGGATACCAATCGGGGTCAGGCAACCTGCTAAAAACAGGACAGCCGCGATGCCCAGCCCTCGGAAGGCGCGCATCCGCAACCAACGGTTAACCGCAAATAGGTTTTGCGCGTACATGATGTTTCCGCGACAGCAACGTCACGGGGCTCGCGTTAAGAACCCTGTTTGAAGAGTCCACTCCGCCAGTTTTCGATGAGCATGCTGGAGACTTCCCGGAGCCCTTGCGCCTCGTATGCGGCTTTGACAGCGGCATATTGATCGTCAAGGATTCCCGAAAGAATCAAACGCGCCGACGATGCGCGGCTCAGGGAGCCGGCGATTTGCGGTGCGAACTGGATCAGAATGGGTGCGAGGATATTCGCCACGACAATGTCGGTCGGGGAATAGCCGTGTGAGAGATCATCCACGGTAAAGGGAATGGCGACGCGGTTTACCGCCGCGTTCTCATTCGCTACCGGGATGCAGTCTGGATCGTTATCGAATCCGCAGACTTCCTGGAATCCGAGCAATTTGGCTCCGATCGCGAGGATGCCGGAACCGCAGCCCATGTCGCGGACTGAGCGCGCGACGTTTTCGGTGGCAAGTTGATCCAGGAAGCGCAGGCAGGCTTGCGTGGTCGCATGCTTGCCTGTGCCGAAGCTGAGGCCTGGATCGAGCGTGATGACGCATTCATTCGCAGCTGCGGTATACGTTTCCCACGAGGGGCGGACCACGACGCGCGCTGAGATTTTCTCAACGTGAAAGAAACGTTTCCAGCTTTCAGCCCAATCGCTGCGCGCCAACGTTGAACGCTGGGGATGCAGCGGTGGAAGCCCTGCTAAGGTGGCTGTCCGCACAAGGATCGCTTCGACAGCATCCGCCTGCGCAGCATCTTCGAGAAAGATGTCGAGGCGGCTGACCTGTGTCTCCACATCATACCAGGAGGTTGGCGTGAAGAGGTCAGCATCGAGCAATTCGAAAAGCGGTTCAACCGCCTCGGGCGCTATTGCGCACGAAACAACTGTTAACGTGTCTGCGGTGATCATGGAATTAGACGTTCGTACAGACCACTGCGTGCGCCGCGATGTCCTTCTTGATCTCAGCGATCAGTTCGGTGCTGACCGGCTGGCTCAGCTTGATGATCGCGAGCGAGCGCTGCGTCGTGATGTCATGCGGGTTGCGCATGTCTTCGATGTTGATGTTCTTGTCTGCGAGCTTGCGGCTGATCGTGGCGATGACGCCCGGGCGGTCGTCGTAGATGCAGAAGAGCGTCGTGCCGGTAGGCTCGAAGTAGAGGCGGTCGAATTCATCGATGCGCGAGACCATCTGGTGGCTTTCCGTGACGGTGCCGCGGACGCTGAAGCTCTTCAGGCGTTTGTCCTCCTGCTCGACGGTGATATCGACCGTGATTGCGTTGCCGTAACCCTTGTCGGACGAGGCTTCGCGGTTGACCAGCTCAATGCCCATTTCCTTGAGGAACTTGGTGGCGGCCTTGTAGTCGTTATAGCGATCGAAGTCGGTCCAGAGCCCGGACAGAACCGAGATCGTCAGCCACTTGCTGAACGGTGCCAGTTCGCCATAGAAGCTGGTTTCCAGCAGTTTGATCGGTGCCGCGGTGCCCGTGATCTGACGCACGAGGCTGGCAAGGTTGAAGGCCAGTTCGCAGTAGGCGCGCTCAAGACCTTCCGGAATGTCGCGGTTGACGATGCAGCTCATGTCGCCTTTCTCGTCGAGATCGATCAGCTCTTTGGCGGCGCGTTCGGCGGCCACGTAGTTGGCCTCTTCCGTGTTCGCACCGAGGTGCGGGAGCATCAGGTCGGCGATATCCGCCATGGGCTTAGGTCCGGCCTCGTCCTTGGTGTAGACGTCGTTCAGATAGCGCAGCTTCTTTTCCGCCTTGATGGCGCGGAGCGCCTCCTCATCGACGATGCCGTAGCGGGCGCAGTTGATGATGGTCGCGCCTTTCTTCATGGAACCGAGAAGCTTGGCACTGACGAGTCCCTTGGTGCTTTCGCCGCCCGGGATATGGAGCGTGACATAGTCCGCTTCAGCAAAGATCTTCTCCAGCGAGGCGGCTTCGATGCCGAGTTCGCGCATGCGGTCACTGGTGACAATCGGGTCAAAACCGAGAAAGCGGCATTCAAAGCCTGCAAGGCGTTTCGCCACGAGGCGTCCGATATTGCCGAGTCCGACGATACCGACGGTTTTTCCCGTGACTTCGCGGCCCATGTAGTTCTTCTTTTCCCAGCCGCCGGCGCGGGTGGTGGTATCCGCGGCAACGATGTGGCGGGCATCAGCCAGCATCATGGCGATCACCTCTTCGGCGACGCCGTTGGCGTTGGCGCCCGGGGTGTTCATGACATCGACGCCTTTTTTGCGGGCGTGCTTGATATCGATCGTGTCAAAGCCGGCGCCGGCACGCACGATGACCTTCAGCTGAGGAAGCGCGTCGATAATGGCTGCGGGAACCTTTTCGCTGCGGACGATGAGGGCATACGTGTCGGGGTGCGACTTGATCTGCTCTTCGAGTGGCGTCTTGGCGTCTTGCACAATCACGTAGCCGCCATGTGCGTTGAGAGTATTAGCTGCAATGGAATCCAATTTTGTTGGAATGAGAACCTTTTTCATGCTTCACCAGTTCCTTCAGGTTTGGTACGCTTATCACCCAAGGCGAAAAAAGGACAACGATTCTGTCCTCCTTTTTGGCCCGAAAGGCAGACAGTGTACCTATGATTGAGTTGCAAAACAATACTAAAATGGCAGGGCGCTTGGCAAGCGGTGGCCGTTTCCTCTTCTTTTGCGCCTGCGTTTTCACCATGGTTTCCGCAGCGGTTGCACAGTCGACAGCATCGCGTGTTGGGCAGAACAGGGGTTATGCGACGGATCAGTTTGAAGGATTTGAGGCGTACGATCTGGATGAGCGCGTGCCGCAGAAAGCGTGGTCCATGTGGTTCAGCCTGCACCGCGACACCGCGCGGGAACAGCTGGCTTTTGCTTATCAGGAACGCAAAGAGGGGCGCCTGAACCATGCGCGCAAGTGTCTGGAGGCCTTGGTGCGCGAGTGGCCGACAGCCAAAGAGGCCGCCGAGGCGCAGCTGGAGATCGCGCGCATTCAGGAAGCGCGCAATAAATTCGATCAGGCCTTTGAAGAGTATCAATACCTGCTGATCCATTATGCCGGCAATTGCCCCTATGAAAAAATCCTAGAAACCCAGTACAAACTGGCGAATCTGCTGCTGCATGATAACCGCAGCATGTTCGGGTGGTTGCTTTCGGGGAACGACATTGTGCGCGAGCGGTTTGAGGTGATTGTCCGCAATGCGCCGCGCTCTGATCTGGCGCCGGAGTGCATGCTGATTATCGCCGGACTGCGCGTCTCCGATGATGAACTGGACGAGGCGGTCAAAGTGTACGACGGGCTGTTGAACCGTTATCCGACCTCGAAGCAGGCCCCTGATGCCGCATATCTGGCTGCAAAATGCCGTTACGATCTCGCCAAGCGAAACCAGAGCAATGAGGCGCGCTGCCGCGATGCCGTAGCCTTTTTGCGGGCGATCCGCACGCGGATGCCGGCGCATCCGCGGCGCGCGGAAATCAATGCCTGGTATACGGAAATGACGGATTTGCTGATCGATCAAAACTATCGGAATGCACGTTTTTACGACACGAAACAACGCAATGTGTCTGCAGCGAAGGCTGCATATCAGCGGTTCTTGTCGGAGTTTGGCCGTTCAAAATATGCGGAAGAGATCCGTCAGCGGCTCGCAGTACTCGAAGCTGCTCAGAAATAACGAGAAAGGATGTACACCATGATATCAGTCGTCACACGAAGGCACCTCGCGCGTGTTGGGTTCAGCGCCTGTTGCGCCGTTATCTTGTCGGGGTGTATGTATCGGTTTACATCGTCCGTGCCCGAGAATCTGCGGACGATCGCAGTGCCCGTATTCGAAAACAGCTCCGGATTGCCGGAGATCGATGCCATTGCGACGCAATACACGCTGCGCGAAATCCAGCGCGAAGGCACGTTCCAGATCCGCTCCGTGGATACGGCGGCATTGAAGGTTCTGGGCCGCGTTTTGAAGAGCGATCACTATCCGATTGCCTATGACCGGAGTTACGAAGGCCGTGCAAATGAGTACCGGTATACCTTGACTGTTGAGGTTACCTTAGTTGAGCGGAGTACCGGCAAGGTGCTGATCAATGCGGTGCCGGTTTCCGCGAATACGACCTTTCTGGCGCGTGACGATATGCTGACAGGCGCGCAGGATGCCTACTACCGGCTTTCCAAGGAAGTCGGCCGCAGCATCGTTGATCTGCTGCTCGGCTATTGGGCGGAATAAAAATCATGCTCCATACGACAGCGCAGGTTGAACGAGCCGTTCTGGCCCAAGTGGTCTTCGGTTATCATGATGCCGCTGAAGCCGCTGATTCGCTGTTAGAACTTGGCCGTCTGGCCGATACTGCGGGCTTTGAGCTCGCCGGACAGCTGACGCAAAACCGCGAAAAACCCGATGGTGGCACGCTTTTCGGTTCGGGCAAAGTGCAGGACCTGAAGGCGCTTGTGGCTGAAAAAAATGCGACGGCGGTCATTTTTGATAATCCGCTATCCTCGATCCAGGCCTATAATTTGACCGTGGAGCTGGCGGGAACGCGGATCATGGATCGGACCGAGGTCATCCTGGAGATCTTTGCCCGGCGTGCACGCTCCGCGGAGGCCCAGACGCAGGTCGAGCTGGCCCAGCTGGAATTCAAGCTTTCGCGTATCCCCGTGACCGAGGCGCAGCAGCGCTTCAAAGGCGGTATCGGCATGAAGGGGCCGGGCGAATCCCATTTGCAGCTGCGCAATGCGCCGATTCGCCGCCGTATCGCCGATTTGCGGGCCAAGCTGGCGACGTTGCATGAACGGCAGGTTGCCTTGCACCGCAAGGACAAACGGCTGTGGCCGATGGTCTCCATGGTCGGCTATACGAATGCAGGGAAGTCGACGCTGCTCAATGCCTTTGCTGATGTTGACGCCTATGTGGATGACCGTCTTTTTGCCACGCTCGACACCAAGACGCGCGCCGTCTGGCTGGCTGAGGGGAAAAAAGTGCTGTTGACCGATACCGTGGGATTTATCCGCAATTTGCCGCATAATCTGGTGGCGTCCTTTAAATCCACGCTGGATGTCGCGGCGCAAGCGGACCTCCTGTTGATCGTGGTCGATGCGGCCTATCCGCGCGTGGACGATCACATTGCCGTCTGCTATGAGACCTTGCGCGAAATCGGCGCGGACAAGGTGCCGCACCTGCTGGTACTGAACAAGTGCGACAACGAAGCCGCGTCCACGGCCTTGCTGCACGTCACGGAAAAATATCCGAAAGCCCTTCCCATTTCAGCCAAGACCGGCTATGGAATGGAGCTGTTTAAACACGCGATTATCCAGGAGCTTCAGACATGCTGCACATTGTGGCAACTCCCATCGGCAACCTCTCGGATCTGACCCCGCGCGCCCTGGAGGCGCTGAAAACTGCCGAATTGATCGCCTGCGAGGATACGCGGCGAACCTGGGCGTTACTCAGCGCATTTCAGATTCCGCGCCCGGAGCTGATCTCCTATCGGCAGGGCAATGAGGAGCGCGTGGCGGAACGTATTTTGCAGGCGGTACAGGCTGGCCGTTCAGTGGCCCTCTGTTCCGATGGCGGGTATCCGGGGATCAGCGATCCTGGATATCGCTTGATCCGCCGGGCGGCGCTGGAGGGCGTGGTGTTCGATGTGCTTCCGGGTGCATCCGCTGTGGATCTGGCCTTGCTGTATTCGGGGCTTTCGACCTCCAGCTATACGTTTAAAGGATTCCCGCCGCGCAAATCTGGGGCGCTGCATCGCTTCTTTGAAGAGGAAAAACTGCTGCCGCATACGCTGATCGTCTTTGAGTCGCCGTTCCGCGTGGCAGCCTGCCTGGCTGCCGCATACGCCGTGCTGGGCGATCGCGAAGCCGCGGTCTGCATCGAGTTGACCAAGGCGCATGAGCGCGTGGCGCGCGGTTATCTGTCGGAGCTGGTCAAGCAGTTCGAGGGGAAGTCCGTTAAAGGCGAGGTGGCACTGGTCTTTGCGGGAGCGAATCCGAAATTCGCGCGTGCTCCTGAAGGGGAGGACGACGATGGTGGAGCTGCCGACGATACAGCGTATCAGGAATTCCCCGAGTGATTCCCTTCCGCGCTATGAAACGCCTGCAATTCTTACAGATGCCGCGTCTGGATCCGGATGTCAGCACGCCGGGTGAAAACGCCATGCTGGCTGCCGCCTGCCTGAGCGAGGCGCTCGCGCGTTCGCCGGAGGCTGCGCACTGGGAGATTCTGGCTGCGCTGGAAACGCAGGATTCAGGTTCTGACCGTGTGATCGTGGAGGAGCTTGTGGCGCGTGCGCCGGATGTGCTCGCGGCGACCTGCTATCTCTGGAATATCGAACGGACGTTAACGCTGATTCAGCGGGTCCGTGCACGCTTGCCAGCGTTGAAGGTGGCTCTGGGCGGGCCTGAGATTGTTGAGGAGCATCCCTTGCTGCAGGAGTTCGACGGCGTTCTTTCCGTGGGCGAGGGCGAATCCCGCATTGCGCCGATTTTGCGCGCGTTCCGGTTGGGCGAGCCGCTGCAGATGATGGACCGTGCGGAGCCGGTAACTCCTGCCTTCGCGCTCTATCGGAGTGGAACGCGCGCGGCGATGGAGACTTCGCGCGGGTGCCCGATGAAGTGCGCCTTCTGCTGTTACAATATCCGGCGCACCACGCTGAGCTGTCTGCCGGTGGCGGAGGTCGCGCTGCGCATCCGCCAGCTGCGCGAGGCGGGCATCACCGAGATTCGCATGATCGACCCTACGTTTAACGCGCATCCCCGGTTTCATGACCTTTTGCGCGTGATGCAGGCGGAAAATCCGCAGCAGAGCATCGCCTTTTTTGTGGAAATCCGGGCGGATACCCTGACCGATGAGGAGGCTGCCGCGCTGGCCAAGGCCGGGGTGACGGAGGCGGAGGTCGGGGTCCAAAGCACGGATCCTGCAGTGTTGAAGATTATCCACCGACCGCTCGATGAGGCCAAGGTCTGGCGCGGGGTGGCTGCGCTGCTGCGGCATGGCATCAAACCCACGATTGACTTCATGTATGGCTTGCCGGCGCAGGATGAATCCGATATGCAGCGCTCGCTCGATGCGCTGGCCCGGTTCGGCGACGCCGTACATCCGCAGTTCCTGCCGACGCTGCTGCTGCCTGGCACGGAACTGCGCGCCCGCGCCAAGGAGCTGGGACTGGTCGCCCAGTCCTTGCCGCCCTACCGGGTGCTGGCGACCGATCGTCTGACCTCCGCACAGCTCGCTGCGATCGAGGCTGAGGCGGTTGAGCGGCTTGGCGCGTTTGACACGCCGACACGGCGTTTTATCGGCGTGCGCATCCCGGACCTTTTCCAGCGTCGTGGAAAAACGCGTTCAGACGTGAGCGGTTGCGATTCAATAAATTGCAGATCAACGTGTTATATTGATCTCGAAGCGTGTGGCTTGCGCGCTTCGATCCGCATCATTGAGGCGGCTGTAGCCGCGGAACCGCACATTTTGTGGCAGTTTGTGCTGCGGATCCGTGAGGAATTACCCCTGGATTTGTTTGAGCGGGTCATTGAAGCGATGCAACGCCTTCCCGGCCACTGGCTGGATCGGCTCGTTTCGCCGCCAGGGGAGGCGCAGCTGGCGGCGCGCAGGCTCTTCGTGCAGTTGCCGGCGCGGCATGGCATGAGTCCCGACTGGGTCGCTGCGGTTGACGACCTTTTCGCGCGCGCGTTTCATTAAAGCGAAAAGCATCCTGCCGCGCAAGCGATCACCGTAAACCCGCTCTATTCAGCGGTGTGCGGGCGTTCCTTTTTTCCTCAACAAGACAAAATATCACTTGTCGCAAGCGGGACAAACGTGTTAAGATGTAAAAATCACGGGTTACTGTCCACCTGAATAGTGTCGCGATCTGGTTGTGTAACGTTAAAGACGCTGAAAAGTGGATTGAGTGAGTCAATTTTAGAGGAAAAAAATGACAGCGGGTTTTGGTAAACCGATGCGAACGGCAGGATTTCTGCTGCTTGTGTCAATGTTTTTTGTCGCTTTGTGGCTATTTGTCAGCAAGACGAAGAGCGCACCATCAGGCGCGCAGCAGCCGTCCATTCCGGAGGCGGCTCTCAATCGTGCCAAAGACACCAATTATATCCAGCGTTTGGCTGCGATGGCGCGGGAGCAGTCGCGGCAGTCGATGGACGTGGTGAAAACTCAGAATATGTTGACGCAGTGCGTCTTACGTGTACGTGCGACCTTGCCGAAAAACGCGGATGCGGCGGCTTTGCAGGCGGCGTTGGAAAAAGACGAAGCCTGGGTCAAATTAGCCGCGCAGGAAAAACAACAGCGCGATGAAGCTGCGCGGTTGCAGGCGGAAGCGATTTCGACGGTGCGTCAGCGGATGCAGGCTGAAGCGGCCATGCAGAAAAAACAAGCGGATTTGCAGGCTCAAAAGAGCCCGAGGGCGACAACGCGGTGAGTCGCGCTGTACGACGCGCGGAAAAAACGGATTTTGACAGGATTTGGAGAATAATTATGAAGAAAACAGTGCTGAAAAACATGATGAACGTGTTGACCTGTTCGGTGTTGCTGGGTGGCGCATTGGGCGCACATCAGGCCGTTGCCGCGTTGTCCGGGTCTACAGGCGATATGGTTGGCTTTACAGCGACGCAAGATCAATATTGGACTGCGCCGGGCGATCAGGTCGAATTCAAGCTCCGTTTGGGCGGCACGTTTACAGCCTCGATTACGAATACATTCTGGGCCTATCCGACGATCGACGTGAATGTGGGCGGTGTGCGTCGGAAAGCCGTATTTAAAGGGTCAGCTCAGACCTCCAACGATGGCCGCAACTATCGGACGGACCTGACCTTTGCCTACACCGTGCAGGCCGGGGACGTGGCGTTCCCGATGATGATCTGGACGAATGAAAATCAGTATGTGGTCAATGAGAACAGCTTTGTTTTCTTCAATACCAATGGCTTGCCTGCAACGTGGCGCATCAATACGGGCAGCGCCTATGGCGATGTGAATTTTGACAGCGCCTTTTTTGTCGCTGCGAACGTGCGCGATGAAAACCTGTACTATCGCAATATCCGTCTGCAGACCATGGCGTTCGATGCGGGCAATGTCGCGACCATTGAGGCGAACGGCGCAAAAGGGTATTGGACCGTCAATTTGGGTGGCGTCACCAGCAACGCGATTTCGGTGGTGATCTGGACGCCAACGAATCTGGTTAAATTCGGTGAGACGACATTTGCTTCCGCGATCACCAACACGGTGCCTGCGGGTTCAACCTCGTTTACCTTCCCGATTAAAGGTTTTGTCGAGGGGAATGGGGCGCGGATCGTGGTGCAGCGGCGTGAAGCCTTTACGGGTATCAGTTCAACGATTCCTTCGGATGCCATCTCGAGCGTCATTGACGTTTCACGTGCCGGCGAACCTTCAGCGCGAATCGAGTGGCTGGATGGTTCTTCGTTCCCGGAATCCGATCCAACCGACAACGCCAATCGTAAGCGTTTCAAAATCGTCTTGAACCAGACCTACACCAATCTGAATACCGATATCTATTTCCGGATTGATGCCGTGCAGGCGGCGTCGGGTGAAGTGAACGTCTTGGTTGATCCCGAGGTGGATGGGTACGTGGTTCGTGCGGGGCAGACGGAATCAGTTGCGTATGGCTTCTTTGCGCAGGATGGTTCTTTGGCGAGCAAATCGTCGGGTATTTCGCTGCGCGCGGTTGCGACCAACGTCAGTTATTATACCAGCATGCCGGTGAGCAAGGTGTATGTCAACAATGTGGCGCCGACGATCAACCAACCGAATGCGACTACGACCTTCTCCGGCTGGCGCCAGTTTGTTACGAACGACCTTGGCATTGCATGGAGTGTTGCGGACGTCCCCGCTGATCTCGCGACGAATATGGTTTTCTACTGGGAAATGGACGGAACCCTTTTGCCGGCGCAGACCAACTCCGTGGTAACCGGCAATGGAACCTTCAAGTATGCCTTCACCCGTGCAGGCATGACGACGAACAAGCTGTATGTTGTCGATAAGGATGGTACGCCCTCGCTGACCTCGACCTTCTACATCAACGTGGAGCAGGCTCCTCGCGTGACGATCTCCACCGATCGCGATTCCTATCGCGAAATTACCAATTCGGTTGGCAATGTTCGCGTTACACTTTCGAAGACCTTTACAGAGGATGTCTGGGTCAAGGTCTATGCGCGCTATGGGGATGGCACCGAGCAGAACAACGCGATCGTGGGCGACTTCCCGATGATGTTCATGATTCCGCAAGGCGAAATGGTCAGCGATCCTCAGGATTTTACACTGCGCGATGGTACAAAGGATTCCGAGTCTAAGCGTATTACCTTCGTCCCTGAAGTGACAAATACGGCGGCTAAGGCGGAATACAAGGATTTGCGCACTAAGACGGTCTCGGTATACAACACGGTGCCGACGATTTCCGTGATCGGTGGAAACGATGGTGTGACCTATACGAATGTGCCGATGGGATCGTTATACGCCTTTGATTATGAGATTGTTGATTCGCAGGGCGATCTTGCCGGCGTCTTCACCAACATCTGGAGTTTCGGTGCGGGCGAAGCGGTTGTTACCAATGTCTCCTCCGGCGCGCGCGGCACGATAAAATACGCCTTTACCTCACGAGGGACAAAGACGGTTTCAGTGTATTCATATGATAAGGATGGCGGTATTTCACAGACGTATGCATTCCAAGTACGCGTGGTTCAAGGGATCCCGCTTCCTGAAGTGATCGTGCTCCAGCCTTCTGGTGCGGTTAAGGAAACGGATGCCTCCTTTACCTATGATTTGACGGTTCAGTTGTCGCAGGAGTATACCGAGACAGTCACGGTTGCACTGGGTGTTTTAGAGCCGACGAACTACATCAACGGCATCATCCAGTTCCAGACGACCAATGTCACGTTCAGTGCCGGACAAACAACGGCTATAGTCAAGTTCAGTGCGAAGGACGGCACGGACTACAGCGTTCAGCACGGCTTCACGGTCGTGCCTAAAGTCATCAGCCCCGTAGCTGCTGCGAATTTTTATACTAACCAGGTTTCTGCGTTGATCTTTGTCGAAAACGCGAATCCTGTGATTACGGGTCCTGCGGCCACCGATATTGCTACGGAGACCTTTGCCTACGAGTTTACGCAGGGTGTGCAGAAGGGCATTTCCTGGAATATCACGGATGTGATCGGCGATAAGATTACGTCGCCTGCAAGTGCGCGCATGCGTGTTGAGTGGAACTTCGGTGATGACAGCTCAACCACCACATACGGAGCGGCTGGAACCGTGTTCCATACCTACACAGCGATTGATGATTTTGTTGTTACAGTAACGGCCTTCGATAAGGATGGCGGACAATCGGGCACGACGCAGTTTAAGGTGCGGGTCAGTCCGTCAAAGGGCGTTAATGTAACGCCTCTAGGGCCGAACAGTGCAAGCTATTGGGGCGTAACAGGGCTTGGCGACGGTATGGTCAAGTCGTCCGAGGCGATCAGCTCGACAAATTACAACAACGTCTACCGCTTCCGCTTCACGTCGAAGACAACGGCCGCCACATTAGATGCGGTGCCGTATAAGACATCGGGAACACCCGCTGGTTACAATGTGACGAACTTCAACGAAAACGGTGTTGCGATTGTGGATCCGACACGGAAGACGTTGAACAGCTACTTCTTTGTCTGGGAAGGTAATGCTGATATTTTTGCCAATCCGCAAAATTTGAATCCAGCCACCGCCACCGCCACGGCCACGATCAAGATGCCGGCCTCGACCGATTCCACGTCACAGGTGGATATTTATGAGGTTCGGGCGATTTTCTCGAAGGAGTTCCGCCGCGGCGACGGTGTGGGTGATATTAACCAGGATGGTATTCCTGACGGTGTCGCAAGTTCAATCTTCGGCAAGATTGGGGCCACGGCAACAACAGGCGGTGATACCGCTGCAATGCCCTATTGGTTGACTCCGTTGCGCAGTTTCAACGACGATAGCGATTTCCTGCCTGCTAATCCGACAGGAATTGGCGGGGTCTATGATTTCCGTCCTGTTGCGAAAGGCTCGGGAACGGGCAACACGAATGCGGTCTCGGATGCCATTAACGCCTTTAACGCCTATCTGGAAGTGCGTGGTTACGATGGAGTTATCGGTGCCGTCAACAATGTTTCCGATGACCCTCAAACCGATCCGACGCTGGCCGATAGCGATAGTGATGGTTATACCGATGGTTGGGAATACTATTTCTGGTATGCCGCGAATTTCGGTGACGCCTCGGGCAACAAGTTGACCGGATCGCGGTATAACCCGCGCAATATTTCGGAAGGGCTTGTGATTCCATTTTCTGAAATAAGCAATGCGTTTGATCCGATGAGACCGCGTGCTTCGTGGTCGTCCCAGTATCAAGACGATTTTGACAATGACGGTTTGTTGGATATCGAAGAGATGTTGCTGGGCACCAACCCGACGACCTGGGATACGGATAATGACCTCATGTGCGATGGCTGGGAAATCCTGATGGGGTTGAATCCCTGCGATCCCAAGGATGGATCCAGCGCGATGTACAACAACATCGATGGCGACTATTTTGCAATTTCCTCTGTTTTCCGTCAGCGCATCGCGCTGGTGATTACGAACACCACGGCAGGGACCGTCTCCACGACAACCAACGTGACGACAGGTGCCAATGGATCGGCCGATAGCCTGACCAATGCGATCTATACCTGCTATTATTATGGCAATGCGACGAATTCACCTCTGGCGCTCGGTCGTAAGGTCACCGTCGACACCAACAATGTGGTGTCGGTCACGGTATTGGAGGACATGGCCCGCGTATTGGTGCTGCACTTCCAGGTTCGCGATGAGTTCGGTTTTGATCCGCGTACCGCATGGTGCGATAGCGTGGTAGGCGCCAATGGTGCGGTTCGCTTCCCGCTTGATTTTGTGGCTGGTAGCACGCCGATCTCCTGGCCGACCAACTGGCCTGGTCAGGCGCGCTTTGGTGTGGTCGGGACTGCGCCGAATACGCGTGCCTTTACCGCCGTGGATGAGTATCTGCTCTTGAAGTTTATGCGTGAAACACGCTCGGATGGATGCCCGGACCAAGTGTTTGCCCGCAGCGATCTCTGGGTGGATTACAGCACACATCCTTTGACGCCGGATACGGATGCAACGCCGCAGATTGTGGATGGCGTGCCGGATGGTTGGGAGTTGTATGTCGCGACGCCGAAGGGCGCCGGTACGGGCTTCTTCGCCTTTAGTCCGTGGTCGGCTGCTGATCGCAATCTCGTGGTGAACGACACCTTGCAGTATTCGCGCAAGTTCGCGGGTACGGACTCTGTCGCGGTGTATACGAATGCGGCGCTGTACGCGGCCGTTGGCCCTGTTCCGGGTGTCATCAATAATGTTGCTGCAACCGATGTTGCGCTCTTGAGCGGTGTTACCTTCCCGGTGATGACCGGTGTTGTTTCGATTACACGTCCAGCGGTTGACCAGTACTGGCTGAATAAGTTCTGGCCGTGCGATCCATGGCAGTCGGATTGCGATAACGACGGTATTCCTGATACAACAACTGATGGTATCGATGAACGTGCCTTTATCTATGGCCTTCCTGTCGATGACGGTAGCACATGCATTGCGGGCGGCGGTTTGAATCCGTGCGCTGTTGATACGGATAGCGATGGCTTGCCGGATGGCTGGGAAATCCAATTTGCGGGTACTCTCCCGGCGATTGGTGCAGCGGTCGCGGCAACGCCTGCTGTTACGAATGGTATGGATGGTACGTATGTCGACTTCGCTTCGGACTGGGATGCGGATGGGCTGCGTAACGTTGAAGAATATCTGACTGGCGCGATTCGCGCGTGGCGTTTCGATCGCGGTTCGTTCTACTCCGACATCACGAAGCGTCTGGACGAGACGTACAATGCGGCCTATGATCTCTTTGTGCCATGCACAAACGCTTGGGATAAATCGCTCTTGGATCCAACGGATAAAGCGCGCGCCTATTGGTATCTGTTGCCTGCTGCGCAGATGATTGCGAAACCTGCGGTCTTGGATGATAAAAAACTTAAGACGTATGCGTCAACTTCGCCTTTGACCGCTGATTCCGACGGTGATGGTATGGATGATTACTATGAAGTCTTCCATGGTTTGAATCCGCTGTTGGGCAATGGTTACATCGACGGTTCCGATATTGTTGCGGAGGCGGCAGGGGTTGCGCGGGCAACCAGTTACCTGGCCAATATGAACTTCATGGATCATCCGTTCCTTCTCGGTATGCCGCAGGCTGATCCGGATGCGGATGGCTTGTTGAATCTGGAAGAGGCGTTGGTCATGAACACGGCCAGCTCGCAAAACCATCATACGGATCCGAGTCCGATGTGGGCCACGGACATTTCAAATCCGTTCAGCATAACGCGTCGCTTCTATCGTACGCTCGGCGGCCGTATTTCTGGCGATGACGCAGCCTCCTCGGTCATGTGGTTCCCACCATGGGGACCTGCACCGTTCTTCTACTTCCCGTTTGAGATGAACGAGGGATATGATACGGATAACGATGGTATCTCGGATAAGGATGAAATCGCTGGAAGCGTCAATACGAGCTCTGATCCGCTCAACTTTATGAGCCCGTACCGTCGTCAGGCGCTCTATTTCGATGGCGTGCAGTCTGCGGCTTCAACGCTTTCGTCGTATGCGGATGGCGTAAGCAGCACCGCAGGTATGTATCCTGATTCTGATCAGTCCTTCAAGAGTTTCACTGTCGAAATGTGGATCTGCCCGGAGCGCGTGGCTTCCACGAACGGGCAAATGCTGATCGAGCGCAACTTTGGGTACGATGCCAGTGATGCGGGCGAAGCAGCCGTGCGGCGGTTGCGTGCCAACTATCGGATCGGTATTCAGCCGAATGGCCAGCTTTTTGCCGGTTTCGATAATGCGGGCGGTCATGACGAACATACTGGCGTGGCCAAGGTGCTCGGTCCTGTATTGAAGGTTGGCGAGTGGCGTCATGTCGCGTTGCAGATGGATGCGGTGAAGAGTCGTCTGGTTCTCTATGTGGACGGTGCGGAGTACACGAGTCAGGATCCGAAATTGATTCCTGCAAACGGCATTATGGAGATTAACAGCACTGGCGGTTCAAACTCCTATACGTATGTTTCCGGATGGTTAACGTTGGGTGCTAAGAATAGCGCACCGACGGATTTGGCGATCATATTGAACTCCAATAACATCCCTGATTCAGTATGGGCCCAGACCTGGGGCGGCTTCGGCAATTACTATCAAGGATGGATGGCTGAAGTGCGCGTGTGGGACGGTGCGCGTACCGGAACGGAAATTCAGAACAGCTATAAGCTGCGCTTCTCAATGGAGGATGTGCGCGCTGCACGCAGCGCATTTGAAGCGCGTCTCGCACAGGGTGCGCGGCGTACACTGCCTGCACCGAATAATTTGCCGGCATTGCTGATGAACTACTATCCGATGTGTGATCTCTTCAGCAGTGTTGATAAATCGACTGTGGCGATGGTGCCGCGCGGCTTTGACAGCAGCGCTGTGACGACCAATCAGCCACAGGTGCGCGTGGTCTCAACCAATAGCAATACCCTCGTTGTGACAACCAACATGGTTAAGATGGGGACTGTTCAGTGGTGGGCGAACGCAGAGGTTCGCAGCATGGTCTATACCAATCAGACCTATCTGCCGTGGATTCAGAATGCGGTTTCGCACCTGCCTGGCCGTAGCCATGTTACGCCGGGTGGCGTTGTGACCTTTGGATTGCCTGGATCCACCATGGACTCCTTCTACTGGACCGCGACGACCATGGGAACCACCGCTGTTTCAAACAGCTTTCCGAACACGGCCAACCCGTATGGATTCGGGTATCGTTCGGCAGAATCCAGCGACTTGTTGCCGCTGGGCTCTGCATGGATGCGGCAGACCACGAATTTCTGGGACAAGCAGGGCGCTAGTGCGAGCTGGTTGGAGTCCGCAGCGGATGCGAACAACGATGGCTTAGCCGACTGGTGGGAAGCTCTGAATTATGGCACCACGACGGGTGCTGGCGGATGGGCTGCCCTGTATACCGGCAACTTGACAGAATTCCAAGGTCGCGGTCTGACGAATGGTCAGGTGTATCGTCAGATGCTGGCGCAAGGCTGGACCTTCGATGGTACAACATGGAGCAAGAACGCAAACTATAAACAAACCGCGGATAGCGATGGTGATGGTTTGCCCGATTGGTGGGAATCGCTCTATGGCTTTGATACGCTCAAGACAACAGGGAACGATGGTGCAGGTGGCGATCCGGATGGTGACGGACTCTCCAACTTGGCCGAATACCTGATCTCGGAGGTTTACGGATTCCGTTATTCCAATCCGACGAAGTTCAAGACGTTGGCAGATCAGGAATTCTCGGATTACCTCATCAAGAAGGGCAAGTTGCCGCTCGGCTTCATCTTTACGGATCACGATTTCATCGAAGACGCTTGGGAACAGAACTATAGTTCGACCTTTATTTCGCGGTTCCTCTACGATGCACACGTGGATCAGGATCATGATGGCTGGTCCAATTACGCGGAAAGCCGCTACAGTTCCGCGATCCGTGCAGTCAGCCCGGAAAAGAAGTCGAACATCATGGTGAATGGTAAGGAGATCGCCGAATTCCCGATTCCTGTGATCAAGACTACGTTCTCCTATGCGGGGTCCAGGACAAATGGAAACTTGGTTATTCAGACCTTCAGCAATCCGGATATGAATGGTGTGCCGGATGCAAAGTGGTCGGTCGCGCTGGATACAATCACGGCAGGGCTGACTACGCCGATTGGCACGTTTGCGAAGAAGACCGTCAAGACAACCTTGTCGCCCGGATCGTTGGTGCCGGGAACGATTAAGTTGAGCTTGACGGATATGTGGACCGGATTGTCCGCGCAGACTGGGTATGACTTGGATGGCAAGTTGTACACCATGCCGGTGGCAGGCCTTGGGTATCAGCGTGAGATCGGCACCGTGGATTATGCGACGGGCGCAGTCACGTTCGATATGGCACAGGATGATGGCTGGGTCATTATCCTTGATCCTGCGAGCTTCCCGACAAATCGCCTGAGCTATGTTGCCTGCAACTTGTCGTACTACGAGTTCTCGTATTCGGCCAAGCTGGCTTCGCAGTGGCCGCAAGAGCTGTACTTGGCACAGCCCGCCAGCGGATTTGTCAAAGAGGGCAACAATTACTTCCAGGCCTTCTTGGATGCAAACGGTAGCGGTTCGTGGGATCCAGGAGAGCCCATGGGTGTGGCAGCGCCGTTCGCGACAAATATCGGATGGGATAGCAACACGCTCAATATCCATTTGACGGATTACACACCCAACTCGCCGCGTATTTCGCTTACGCAGATGAAGCGCGATGTGGATGGTTTCCTCGGTGCAGGCAGCAATGGTTCGGGTAGTGGCGGTGGTGCCGCAAATGCTGCGCCGTCGATGCAGCGTGTGCGTATTCGCCGTTCTTCCGCGGATGTGTCGATCACCCCGACCGTGATCTTCGACAAGGTTCTGGTTGATCGCGATTATATCCATGAAGGCGACTATCTGGCACAGGGCGGATACGGATTTGATTGGAACTTCAAGGGACTCAGCGCGACCTTCGGTTCAAAGTACACGAACTTTGTATATGATGTCTACGTGGGCGACGGTAGCGCCGTGGATGCTCCGGCGAATGTTCGAATCATGTCGTTCACAAATATTCTGCCGGCGGTTCACTATGCCGCGACACCGACTGCGCCGCTTGGCGGTGCAAGCGTGCGGTCAGCCTATCCGACCTTCCGTTGGAAGCTGCCGAAGAATGCGGTGACCGATAGCTATACGGCATATTGTATCCAGATTAAGAAGGGAAGCGCCTCGGGCGCGCTGGTCTGGAACTCGGGGACGATCCGAACGCCGCTGTATGACCGCGCTTCGGGTGAGTATTACTTCGAGGCTCCGGTCTACATGGGTAGCCTGTTGCAGCCGAATACGCTCTATGTCTGGAGTGTCGCGGGCCTCAATGCGCGCTACACGATGGATTCTATTGTTGGGACGACCGCTGCGCTGCAATGGTCAGCCTGGAAGCCCTTCCGCATGGAATCAAGCGTGGTTACTGTGCCAGGGTATGAATCGCTTTCGCCCGTAAATGGATCAGACTATGGTTCCGTCGGCGTGACGGTGAAGTACCTTGGGCCTGCAACCGCTTTGGCGGGCCGGATTTTTGTACAAGCCTTCACGACGCGCGATTTCACTGGCAACCCAGTCGCCCAAGCGACGGGCACTGCGGCTGCGCCTGCGCGTGGCATGACAATCGCGAGTTATTTGGATTCCGTTACGAATCAGACGGACAGCACGAGCGTCAATGCCATGCTGTATGGTCTGCCTAACGGTGCCTATTATGTGCGTGCCTTCTTGGACAGCAATGCGAATGGAGTCCGCGATGCGTGGGAATCGTGGGGGTATTACAACTACGCAGGTATGGCTGACAATAACATCTATGATCCGCGCAGCGTGGCGGTCTCGGCGACGGGCATCACTCCGGTGATTATGCTGGCGATTGAGGATTGTGATACGGATCAGGATTTCTACCCGGATGCGTGGGAATATGAGCAGAACAGTGCTGCTGAAAACTTCCTGGAGCTGACAGCGCCATTGGAGAGCTGGGATGGGTTGAACGACTATTTTGTGATTAACAATAAGTTGAACGCAACGGGTCAGTTCTACAATACGGCTGTGCTTTCACTGACGCTCGGTTCGGACGATCTCGTCTTCAACTCGGTCACCGCGGATGATGGTTATTCGCTGGCTTCCAAGGTGAGCGCAGGTCTGGATCCGGCAACGAGTGTCTCGTTCGCAGCAACGGGTATCGCATTGGCGGACAATACGGCGACGATCCGCTCGCTGGCTGTGATCGCTGCTCCGACCACGACGACCTCCGCGCGGGGTAGCTTGCTGTTGAACGTGATGACGCCCAGCCAGACAACGGCCTTGCAGTATGTGGTGCAGTACACCAAGTCGCTGGCGACACCGCAGTGGGTAACCGTTACAGAACCATGCTCGGTTGATGCGTCTGGCATGCTGAATCAGGTCGAATTGAGCGGTGATGTCGACGCAACAAGCGGCTTCTTTAGAATCGTTCCTTACAATCCGTAAGGAACGCGTCCCACAGGGTGCGTCTTGATTGAGGCCACCCTGTAACGTATGATAAAGGGTTTTACAACGAGGAAAAGGCGAAGACGATGAGGTTTTGTACTACTTTTCGCTGGATAAGCAGTGGCATGTTATTATGGGCCGCTCTGCTCTGCGCTGCGCCTTTTGATGCTGACTTTGAGTTTAATCAACCGGGTGGTTCAACCATTAAAGTCCATGGTGTTGGCGACGAGTATTTTGCTCAGTTTAAAACAGCGGAAGACTACACGGTTATTTATGACTCATCACTCAAGGCTTATGTGTATGCCCAGCAGGCCGCAGATGGCGATGATCTGGAGTCGACCAGGCAGATCGTCGGGGTGGCCGATCCGGCCATGCTCGGGCTTTCCAAAAATCTCACGTATGGCCCGGCTGCACGCCAACGCTTCTTAGATCGCAAACAGGCGATCCTCGCTGACCGTGCGACACGGTTTAAAGACTTGATTGGAAAGTGGCAGGTTCCTGTCCAGCAGACGCAAACATCCCTGTCCGCGATGAGCAGTCGAGTCAGTGCGATGAGCAGTACAACGCTTCAGCCGCGCGCGCTCGTTGCGGATGCGCAGGTGAGGTATGCGCGCGGGTTGATCATCCTGATTGATTTCTTGGACGTGAAGGGCACTATTCCGATTGCGAACATCGACTATACGATGAATGCGGATGGCGTGAATGCGTTCAGCGTGAAGCGATTCTTTCTCGACAACTCAAATGGTTTGATGGACTATGAGAACGTCGTGATTCCCTATTACTTCACGATGCCGAAGAACAAGAATTATTACGATGATGGCTCAAAAGATATGGGCGAGTGTATGGGCTTGCTTTTCGCGGATTTATGGCCTGAAATCGAAAAGCATCCGGATTACGAACGCGTGATCGCACCGTTGCTGGCGGACTCGTATAATACCTTTTGCTTTGCCTATGCGGGAACGCCGAACGGCCCGTGGTCAAAAGGGTTGTGGCCCAATTCGACCATGCTTGTGAATCTGGGGACTACGGGGTTGGGAATCGGGACCTATTGCCATGAAGCGGGGCATTCCCTTTGCGGATTCCCCGATCTGTATGCCTATCCCAGCAAGGATCCTGCTATTAAGCCTTCCGTTGGCGGCGCAGGTGCGTATTGCTTGATGGGACGCGGTGGAGGGCAATTCTGTGCATGGTTGAAAATGCGTGCCGGATGGGCGGATGTTGTTGACCTGGTGCGTCCCGCTTCAGGCTCTTCGACGGATCTCTGGCTCTCTTCTGAGGGTGTTGGTTTTAATCGGTTTTACCGATATGTGAATCCGGCTACAATGGGCGTTGCCACAAACATGATCGGTGAAACAAATGGCATTGAAGTGGTGACAGGATACACCGAGTATTATCTGCTTGAAAATCGTCAGGCCGCGAGGTGGGACGGGGGACTTCCCTCTTCCGGAATTGCTGTTTGGCATGTTGATCATCAAGGCAGTCGCGATGATCCGCGTTTCGCATTTAATACAAACCATCAGAATTATGCCTGTGTTCTGATGCCGGGTGATGGTGCATGGGATTTTAATTTGAATAAAAACTCTGGCGATTCCATGGACTTGTTTTCAAGTGCAAACCCATCCGGCAAGCGCGAGTTTAACGATTTGACGAATCCTAGCGCACGTTGGTGGAATGGCGATAGTTCGGATCTCTTCCTTTATAATTTCAGTGCGCCTGCGGCGTATATGACGTTTAGTTTCCGTTGCGTGACGCCAGCGTTGACGTCGTCGCGTATCCTGCCGTCAGGACGCGTCGGTACGCCATACACATATCAGCTGGGTGTCTTTGGAACAGCCATTCCCTTTACATGGGAGATTCTTGCAGGATTGCCGTCCGGGTTGTCTCTGACAACGACCAATGGTGTGATTGCTGGAGTGCCTGATACCGCTGGGCAATACGGGTTTCATGTGAAATCAACAGGGTTTAATACGTTGTCGGCGGAAGACAATTTTGCGTTGACGGTTAACCCGATGTTTGTTGCTCCCTATCTGCAGGATTTCGAGAACAGTGGGAATTTGCCCGATGGCTGGTTTATTGAACATCCTACCAATCTTGCTCAGGTGGCTTGGCAGTTCGCAGATGGGAGTCCTTACTCGTCAGAGCCAGCCCATGCGTTTGCCGGCAGCTATAATGCTTATTTCGGGATGCTTAATACGGCGACACAGGCCGTCACCCGGCTAGTTACACCGTACATTCAGATTCCCGCAACGTTCCGTGATGCCGAACTCTCCTTCTGGTATTATCTCAACAATTCTATGATGCAAACGGGCGAAGTGTTGCGCGTCTATTTCAAGACCAGCTATGCTGCGCCATGGCTCCCGCTGGCGGTTTATACGAATACGGTCGACTCATGGACCCATGCGCAGCTCAATGTCACGAGTCTGCGCGGGCAGGATGTTTATTTCGCCTTTGAAGGGTATATTTTGGGCGGACGTGGAATTGGCTTGGATAACGTGTGGGTTTATGATCCAACACCGGCCTTGGCTATCACAACAGATGCCACGTTGCCTGTTGCCATAACAGAGCAACCGTATTCCTTCACCTTTGTCGCCACGAATGGCGTGCAGCCGTATACGTGGGCACTGTCGGGATCGCTTCCTGCAGGGTTCTCCTTTGTGGGCGGTGTGTTGTCCGGATCTTCGTCAAATGCGCAGGTCGTAGCCTTTGACGTGACCGTCACCGATCAGAATAACGATACCGCAACACAGTCGTGCCTGTTTGTCATTCGCAAACCGCGGGCCGACATTTTGCACGAGGATTTTGAAAGTACCGAGTCGGGAAGCTATATTCCGTCTGGGTGGACCCAGACCTTTGACTCGTATTATTCAACGTGGAAGACGCGTCCTACGGGTACGCAAAATGAGTTTTACAATACACCGACGTCAACGCCGGATGGTTTCCAGTTTGGCTATGTCAGCAGCTTTAATTCGGAAAGCATCGAGAAGGCGATGTTGATCTCGCCTGTGATTGATTTGCGGCAATACAGCGATGATACGCAGTTGATCTTTTATCACTACATGGAGGAGTTGGGCGGTCGGCAGGATCGGTTAACCGTGTATTACCGTACCAATGCTGTTTCCAGTTGGATCGCGCTGACCAATTATGCGGCGAATGTTCCCAGTTGGACGGAACGTGCCGTGTACCTTCCGAATCGGACCGCGACATACCAGATCGCTTTTGAGGCTTCGTGCATGTATGGCTCGGGTGTTGCGATCGATTTGATCCGCGTGGTTGAGGAATCGTCGGTGCCGGTGATTACAACCCAGGAACGATTGCCCTCTGCTAATAAAGGCGAGGCGTATTCAACATTTATCCGCGCGATGGGTGAGCCGACTCCGCATGTCTGGTCGCTGCAGGGCGCATTGCCGGCAGGGCTCTCCTTTGATCTGTCAACAGGCGAGATCAGTGGCACGCCAACCTATGCGGGGACCTCGCAGTTTACAATTTCCG
This sequence comes from uncultured Akkermansia sp., assembly GCA_964567125.1. GTDB lineage: Bacteria > Verrucomicrobiota > Kiritimatiellia > RFP12 > UBA1067 > CAZMLC01. The sequence goes on along the minus strand of CAZMLC010000006.1, from coordinate 37,404 downwards.
TGCGTGGATGGGATGGTACGCAATGGCGTAGTTCAACGAATGTGTTTTCCTTGCAAGTGCTGGAGCTGACGCGCGCATTGAACGAGAACTTTAACGCGGGTATTCCGGCCACGTGGTCCTCGGAGATTATCTTCCAGCCTAGCGGAGTGAATGCGGCATGGTTCTCCTATGCGGGGCTGCCGAGCTACATGGGTAGTCTGCTCAACAGCGATGCGTCAGGAAGCGGTTCAAACGCCTGCTTTGCGATCGATCCGCGGATTGTGGAGGTGTATGGCTCCTGCAATGCACGCTTGCTCTCTCCGCCGTTGAATTTAGGGAATGCCTCCAATTTGGTTTTGACCTTTAAGTATGCTATGCCAACGTACGACTACAATACGGATCTGTTGCGCGTCTATTATCGGACGCATCTGACCAATCAGTGGATGGAACTGGCCCTGTATACCAATGCTGTTTCCGCGTGGACGCAAACATCGATCCCCTTGCCGGATCCCAGCGCGACCTATTATCTTGCGTTTGACGGCTTTGCGTTAGGCGGTGGTGGTATTGCGATCGATGAGGTCTCAATCAATGGCGATTGGGGAAATGAGCGTACACCTTTTGAAGACTGGGTTTATCAGAATTTCACGTCCAAAGGGCTGCTCTATGGCGGTGATTCGGATGATGTTTCGGGTGATGGTATTCCGAACCTGATCAAGTATGGCATGGGCTTGGATCCGATTGCGACCAATACCGGACTTTACATCTTCGGCGGCGTTACCAATCTTTCGGGCGATCCTTCCTTGGCAGACGGGCAATACCTCTATCTGGCCTATCGTCGGGCGCTTCAGGTAACGGACCTCGATTTCCATGTGACTTCGAAGACCAATCTGGCCGATGCTTTGGAGCCATGGACAACCGTGAATGTGATGGAGCAAAGTCCATGGATCGTCGGTGAGCCGGGGGTATGGGCTTGGGTTTACAACTTCCATGCGATCCCGGTTACGAACGCACCTGCACGCTTCATGCGCCTTGAGGTCGGGACGCCCTAAGCCTCCGCCGCTATGAACGCTTTGTCCCATCCTGCGCAGCATCTGCCATCCAAGGAGTTTTTACTCCGCATGCAGCGTCTGCAGCGCATCCAAAAGCAGCAAAAGCTCGACGCGATCATTGTCTTATCCGAGGTCAATCGTTACTATTTGACAGGATTGAATGCCAGCAATGGGGTCCTTTTCAGTAGCGCGGAAAGCGCGTTTTATACGGACTCGCGTTACTTGGAGATGGCGCGTAAAGCGATTGATTTCCTGCCGGTTCGCGCCGTGTGGCGCCGTGAGGATGAGCTGGATGTACTCCAGCGTCTCGGACGTACATGGCAGCGCGTCGGTTATGAGGGCAGCATCAGCGTCGCACGGTTTCAACAGCTGCAGGCTGCGCTTCCCGCTGTTGAATGGGTGGATGTGACAGCCTCCTTGAACCTGCTGCGTGCAGTTAAATCGCGCGCAGAAGTCGCGGCGCTGCGCCGTGCTTTTGCGGCAACGGATGCGGTCTTTGCCGCGGCACGCCAGCAGATCGTTCCCGGCATGACCGAGTGGACGATTCGCAACATGATCCGCCGGGGCGCTGATTTCTGCGGACAGGGCGAGGCGTTTGATACGATCGTCTGCGCGGGTGCCCATGCTGCGGAACCCCATCACCATCCCGATGATACGATCGTGCAATCAAACGATGCGGTGCTGATCGACATGGGCGTGAAAAAAGATCTTTACTGTTCAGACATGACGCGCTGTTTCACGCTCGGACGCCCGCGCAAACGCTACCTTGAACTCAAGGCGATCGTCGCCGCCGCGAATAAAAACGCCATCCGTGCAGTGCGTCCCGGCGTTCCCTGTTCGGCCATTGATGCACGTGCACGGGGGACGATCGAAAAGGCGGGGTATGGCCGTTATTTTCAGCACAGTACCGGACATAGTCTAGGCCTCGAGATTCACGAATGGCCCACGTTCTCGCCCAGTTGCGAGGCGCTTCTCGCGCCGGGCATGGTGCTGAGCGTGGAGCCTGGCATCTACCTGCCCGGGCAGGTCGGCGTACGCATCGAAGATGTTGTGCTGGTGACGCGTTCCGGGTGTGAAGTGCTGACGCGGACCCTGCAGGAGTAAGCGCGTCGCTTATTTCTTGCGTTTAGGGTCGTACTCCAGGCACGTAAGCAGATCGGGCATTTCGGCGTATTTCTTCCAGGCGTACTGCGAGGTATAGGCGGTGTGCAACGCACCATCGATCCAGACTTGGATAATCACGCCCTTCAACTCGATGCTCTCCGGAACGTTGGCGTTTTGATTGATCGGCGCAGACGTGATGGTGACGGTCAGCGCTTTGTCAGAAGCTAAGGTCACCAGCTTGTCTTGCGTGTCGGCGAGCGCCATTTTGGTGCGTTGATTTTCACCGATAAAATAAGCCTTGAGCGTGATCTCTTTCTGTTTCGGTCCGGAAAGTTTCAGTTCCGCATTATACCCCAGCGTGCGCGATTTAACATGCCGATTGATTGTTGTCTCGGTGTTGATCGTGCGGGTGCATTTGAGCAGAACGGTTGCGGGTTTTTCCGGCACGGCGTTTTGCGGGGACACCGGTGTTGTAGCCAGCAGGTCGTTGAGATCGTCGCCCGTGACGCGCACACGTTTTCCCGCAAGGTTGCGCGCCAGAATCAGATTGGGAGTCGCGGCCAGCCGCAGCGGATAAATCTCAACCATTTCGGGCGTACTGTCTTTAGGGAGTTCAAAAACAGCGCAGATTTTCTTGCTCAGTCCCGGCTGGATCGGATCCACCAGGATCGGCGTGTAATCCTTCGGGAGATAGTGTCGTACGCGTCCCAGCTCAAGCGGGGAAAACCGGCGGTCTTTATTGTCGATCAGAACTATCGGCGGCACGACAGACGCGTCGTCCGCGAGATTCTCAACGGCGCAGCAGACAAAAATAAAATGACCGGGCGTGGTTAAAGCGTCAAGTCTGGGATGTTGGGATTTGATGGTATCGCCCATTGAAGTAACCGAGAGAATCGTCCAGCGCGAATCGTTGACGGAGTCCGGTCGAGCCGGTGTCGTAATTTTAAACGTGACGCCATCGTTTAGCGTTGCAAACGCAGATGCGCCAACCTCTTTCGTGTTGATCACTTGCTCGGGGATCATGAAGGTCGCCGTAATGTGACGCTCCGCGGCACAACAGGATAGGGTCGGTAGCGATCCACTCGCACAGGCAATGAAAAGCGGCGCAAAATAAAGCATATTCATGATAAAATCTCCCTTAAAATACTCTGAGTATAGATAATTTCAGTGCGGTCACGCAAGCTCCTGGTCAGCGCGCGTCTGCACTATTCGCGGTAATCGGTTTGTTTTTGCCCGATTTCGATGACAGGCGTGTCATAATCGATGCTGCGCGAAAACAGGGCTTGCGGCGGCTATGATCGGAGTCCGCGGACGCCGCTGTTTTTCGCGCCTCATTATTGCATTAAGCAGTTGTTTGGGGTATACTGGCAAACAATGACCTAAGGAAGGAATATACGCCGTGAAAAGAGTCTGGATTATTTGTTTTTTTGTGATAAGCAGCATGCTTCCCGCATGGAGTGAATCCGTACTGCAGACGCCTGAAGCCGTGAATGCCGTGATGAGTCGGCGTGCGGAACTGATTCTGCAGAAAAGCGACGTGGAACAGGCGTTGGCGCAGGCGTGGTTGGACGAATCCGCCACGTCCGAGGCGATTGTGGCCGCGCGCAAAAAATATCGCGATTTGCAAGCGGAACTGGTTCGTGCCAAAGAGGATATTCAGAAAGCGGTTTTAGCGTTGCCCGCCAATCAGGAAAAACAGAAGAAGCTCGATGAAATGAAGCAAGAGCTTGAGGCGCTCAATAAAAAGGCCGAGGCGTTCAGACGTACGCTGGGGACCTCCCGGCGGACCGTTCAGGATGTTGTGCCTGCGGCACCATCCGCAAAATAATGAGGAGCTTTGCTTGTGAAAAAAAAGACCATGAAAAAAAAGGGGGACCGTCCGCGGATTCTGATTGTCACGCCTGAAATCACCTATCTGCCTCAAGGTATGGGGAATATGGCGAACCATCTGACGGCCAAGGCCGGCGGATTAGCGGATGTCTCAGCCTCGCTAGTTGCGGCGCTCTTCGATGCAGGTGCCGATGTTCACGTGGCGCTGCCGCATTATCGGCGGATGTTTCATGTGGATGTGGGACAGTTGATCAGCGATGAGCTGCGCGTCTATAAAAGCCGCCTTTCCGATAGCCGGATCCACTTGGCGGAAGATCGCTGTTTCTACTATCGCGACACGGTCTATAGCAATGCGCAGGAGGAAAATCCTAAACTGGCCCTGGCCTTCTCGCGCGAGGTGATCAACAACATTATTCCTACGGTGCAGCCGGATTTGATTCACTGTAACGACTGGATGACCGGTCTCATTCCCGCAGCTGCGCGCCGCATGGGCATTCCTTGCCTCTTTACCGTGCACAACATCCATACGCATAAATTGTCATTGGAGCAAATCGAGGATTCCGGTATTGATGCAGCCGAATTCTGGAGCAACCTCTATTACTCGCGCCCGCCGATCAATTACGAGGAGTCGCGTGCGGACAATCTGGTCGATATGCAGACCAGCGGCGTTTTTGCGGCACATTATATCAACACGGTGAGTCCGACCTTCCTGCGCGAAATTGTCAATGGCTGGCATGACTTCATTCCCGGCGAGTTGCGTCAGGAGATCCGCAATAAATGCAAGGCCGAGTGCGCGGTCGGTATTCTGAATGCGCCGGATGCCACGGATGACCCCGCTACTGATCCGCTGATCAAAGTGCGCTATACCGCGGCGACGCATCGCGAAGCCAAGCGGCTGAACAAAGTCTCTTTCCAGCGCAAGGTAGGACTGGAAGAGAATCCCGATGCGCCGATCTTCTTCTGGCCATCACGCCTTGATCCTGCGCAGAAGGGGCCGCAGCTGTTGACGGATATGCTCTATCGTTTTCTGGCGCGTTATTGGAAGCAGCACGCGCAGGTCGCGGTCGTGGCGAACGGTGCGTATCAGAAGCCATTTTACGACATCCTGAAATTCCATGAACTCTATGGTCGCCTGGCGGTGTGCGATTTTCATCAAGGGCTTTCGAAGCTTGGTTTCGCGGCTTCGGATTTCACGTTGGTGCCTTCGCTCTTTGAGCCGTGCGGCCTGCCGCAGATGGTCGGCCAGCTCTATGGTTCGCTGCCTGTCGTGCACGACACCGGAGGGCTGCACGATACCGTCGAGCATCTGAACCTGGAGAACAGTACCGGTAATGGCTTCACCTTTAACGTCTATGACAGCCGCGGGCTGGAATGGGCCATGGATCAAGCGATGGCGTTCTACCAGCGGCCTGCGGAGGTGCGCGAAGCGCAGATTTCACGGATCATGCAGGAGGGCCGCGAACGGTTTACGCATGAAGTCTGTGCGCAGGCGTATATTGATATCTATGAAAAAATGTTGCACCGCCCTTTGGTGAGAAGTTTCCATGCTGGCGATGAGAAATCCCCAAACGATGGAAAGTGAGGTGTAAAATGGTTTTGCATGCGAAACGTGCGCACGTGCTGGATGATCCGTATTTGGCCCCTTACGCGGAGTATATTCACCAACGAGCTCAGGCTGCTGAACAGGCCGCGCAACGTTTCGCATCACATCCGGGATCACTCGCTGAATTCGCCTGTGCGCACGAGTACTATGGCCTGCATAAGCAAATAGATCAGTGGGTCTTTCGCGAGTGGGCACCGAATGCAACCGCGATCTGGCTGGTCGGTGATTTCTCCGGTTGGAAGAAGGAGGAGGCCTTTCAGCTGCAACGCCTGCCCGGACGCGATGTATGGGAACGCGTGTTGCCGCTGCATGCGCTGAAGCATGGACAGTACTATCGTCTTGAGGTGGCATGGAATGGAGGTTGCGGGGAACGCATTCCCGCCTATGCGCGCCGCGTGGTCCAGGATGCGACGACAGGCCTTTTCTCCGCGCAGGTCTGGGATGTGCCCGCCTATCCGTGGAAGCATGATTTCCGCGTGCCTGAGCGCGTGCCGCTGATTTACGAGGCGCACGTGGGCATGGCGCAGGAGGAGCCCCGGGTTGGTTCCTATACCGAGTTCCGCGAAAAGACATTACCCCGCATCGCTGCGGGTGGGTACAATACGATCCAGCTGATGGCGATTATGGAGCATCCTTATTATGGATCGTTTGGCTATCACGTCTCGAGTTTCTTCGCCTGCTCTTCGCGCTTCGGTACACCCGAGGAATTGAAACAGCTGGTCGATGCCGCGCATGGTCTGGGTATTGCCGTGATCATGGATATCGTGCACTCGCATGCGGTCAAGAATGAGCGCGACGGCCTCTCTTTGTTCGATGGTAGCGCGTATCAATATTTTCACGACGGATTCCGCGGCTGGCATGAGGCGTGGGATTCACGCTGCTTTGATTACAGCAAGACCGATGTGCTGCACTTCCTGCTTTCGAATTGCCGCTATTGGCTCGATGAATTCCGCTTTGATGGTTTCCGTTTCGACGGTGTCACCAGCATGCTCTACCTGCATCACGGCCTGGGCGTGGACTTTGTTGACTATAGCCAGTATTTCGATGCGACCGTCGATGAAGCCGCCTGGATTTATTGCAATCTGGCGAATCGCGTGATCCACGCTGTACGCCCGGACGCCATCACGATCGCGGAAGATGTCAGCGGTATGCCGGGGATCGCGGCGCCAGTCGAGGATTGCGGCGCCGGTTTTGACTACCGCATGGCTATGGGTGTGCCAGAATGCTGGTTCCGCCTAGTGCGCGATGTGCGCGACGAGGATTGGAATATCTGCTACCTCTGGCATGAATTGACCAATCGCCGTCAAGATGAGCAGACCGTGAATTATGTGGAGAGCCACGACCAGGCGCTCGTCGGCGGTAAGACGCTCTTCTTCCAGCTGGTCGATGCGTCGATCTACGATGCGATGTCGCGCTATACGCAGAACCTCGCGACTGAGCGCGGTGTGGCCCTGCATAAGCTTGCGCGTCTGGCTACGCTCGCCGCCTGCGGCCACGCCTATCTCAATTTCATGGGCAACGAGTTCGGGCATCCGGAGTGGATCGATTTCCCGCGCGAAGGCAATGGCTTCTCGTATCAGTATGCGCGCCGTCAATGGTCATTGCGCGATAACCCTGACCTGCTCTATTCGTGCTTAGCGGATTTCGATGCCGCGCTGCTGAAGACCTTTACGCAGGCACGCGCGTTAGAACATACCAAGCCCCGGCGCTTGCTCTGTTCCAACGATGAAAAGATTCTCGTCTTTGAGCGCGGTTCGCTGGTCATCGCCTTTAATTTTCACAACAGCCGCTCGGCGGTTGATTTCCCGATTGTTGTGCCACCGGCCAATGAATACGAATTGGTGCTGAGCACGGACGACACCTGTTTCGGCGGACAGAATCGGATCGCAGCAAACCAACGTTTCGTCCGTCTCGAAGAACAGCGTGGCAGCGAATTGTGTCACATCATAAAAGTTTATTTACCGTGTCGCACGGGAATCGTTTTACAGGCCTGCCGCGAAAATAAAAAAACGTAAAAAAACTTGGATTTTTTTAAGTTTTGCTATTGATTCCTTTTACAAATAGGGGTATTTTACTGACAACACATGGAGTAAATAATCCATGTAAACAAAAAGGAGTTATTGCCATGGCGAAGAAGAGTACACCTAAGACGAAAAGCGAAATTCTCGTAGCAATCGCTGCTGCTGGGGAAATCACCAAGAAGCAGGCTGTTTTGGTCTATGATGAATTGCTCAAGATTGCGTATGAAGGTGCAAAGGACAAGAAGGGCATCATGCTTCCGGGTCTTGGTAAGCTGATTAAGGTCAAACGCGCAAAGCGCACAGGCCGCAATCCGAAGACTGGCGAAGCAATGGTCATCCCTGCAAAGACAGTTGCAAAGTTCCGCTTGGCTAAGGCAGCGAAGGACGCCGTTCTCGCTTAATTCGAGCGACGTTTCTCATGTGAGGCGGAGTCCTGCAAAGGGCATCCGCCTTTTTTTATTCGAGGAAAGAGTATGTTGCAGATCGTCGAACATCCGTGTGTCAAACATGAACTCGCTGTGCTGCGCAATCGTGAGACTACGGTCCGCATGTTCCGCGATGCCATGAATCGTATTTCGTTCTTCCTGCTCGCTGAGGCACTGAAAACGCTTGCGGTGAAACCGGCTCCCATTGAGACGCCGCTCGCCGCCACGCAGGGATATCAGCTTGCGGATCGCGTGATGTTTGTTCCCGTCTTGCGCGCAGGGCTCGGCTTCCTTGCAACTGCGCAGCTCCTCGTCCCGGATGCCACGGTTGGCTTCATCGGTATCAAGCGCGATGAAAAGACCGCCGCGCCGGTCACCTATTATAAAAACATTCCGCCCGTGAATGATGCGACGACGGTCTTCGTTCTCGACCCCATGCTGGCCACGGGCGGTTCGCTGTGCGAAGCGCTTTCAATTTTAAAACAGGCGGGCGCGAAGACGTGCGTGCTGGTCACGCTGCTCGCAGCCCCGGAAGGCGTCGCGTGTGTTGAACGCGCGCATCCCGAGGTGGCCATCTATACCGCGGCGTGCGATGAAAAATTGACCGCGAATTATTTCATTTACCCAGGTCTCGGCGATGCCGGAGATCGCATCTTCGGTACGCTTTAATCCATGCGCATCTCTTTTCGTAGTGTCTGCCTTCTGTTTGCCGTGTTGGGTATTATCGGCCTGACCTTCTGGCTCTGGGCGCCGGCCATCGATGGTTGGACGCAGCAGATCATTGCTCAGGCGCAGGCGCGTCCCTGGCTTTCCGCGGCGCTGCTCGTCGCCTTGCTCGCCTCGGACATCGTGTTGCCCATTCCCTCCAGCCTTGCGAGTGTCGCCTGCGGACTCGCGCTGGGCTTCTGGAATGGCGCGCTGGCTTCGTTGCTCGGCATGACGGTAAGCACGCTCTGCGGATATTCACTGGGGTATGCGGCCGCACGCTCAGCGCGTCGCGTCATGGGCGAGCACGATGCCGCTGTCGTTGCACAGCTCTATCAGCGCTACGGTATCTGGGTGCTGCTGGCCTTGCGGCCTGTGCCGATGCTCGCGGAGACCTCGATCCTCTTTGCCGGTTTTGTGCGCCATCCTGCGCGCTCCGCGCTCGGCATAGCCACGGTGGGCAATGCGGTGGTCTCGATCGTCTATGCCGCACTCGGATGCTGGGGCAACGTGAGCGATTCGTTTGTGCTTGCCTTCCTCGCGGCCATGGGCGTTTCAGCGCTGCTGTTACTCGCTATGCGTCGCTTTGAGAAACGGCACGTTGTGTGAATGCGCGTTACGCCGGGCGCAGACGCTGAATGAGGCGCGCGATCTCTTCGGCGGTGGACGCAATCGCGGCCGCCGCGTAATCCGGATCCATCGCGCGCGCAACCTCAACCGGTTCGCGCTGAATGCAGAAGAAGGCATCGATGTGTTGCGCATGCGTGGCAGCCGCGTCGGCTGCCACACTGCCGGCCAGCGCAATCACGGGGATGTTCTTTTGCGCCGCAGCGCGCGCAATGCCGGTCGGTGCTTTGCCCATGAGCGACTGACCATCGAGTCGGCCCTCTCCCGTCACAACGCAATCAGCGCCCTCCAGCAGCGCATCGAAGTGGATCTGCTCCAGCACACAGGCGATGCCGGATTTTAATTGGGTCTCAAAGCAGGCGAGCAGCGCCGCGCCGACGCCGCCTGCCGCACCTGCGCCGGGCTGCTGCGCGACGGCGCGTCCGGTCGTGCGCTCCAGTACGGCTGCGTAGTGGCGCAGTCCGTCATCGAGCTGCGCGATTGCGGCATCGTCAGCGCCCTTCTGGCGCGCAAAGATGTGCGCCGCGCCCATGGGCCCGAAGAGGGGATTGGTTACGTCGCAGGCTACGGTGAAGTGCGCCTGCCGTGCACGCGGATGGAGCGCAGTAAGATCGATCCGCGCCACGCGGATCAGATTCGCGCCGATCGGATCAAGCCGCGTGTCCGCAGTGTCGTAGAAAACAGCACCCAGCGCCGCGAGCAGTCCCATGCCGCCATCGTTGGTGGCACTGCCGCCGAGGCCGATGATGAAGGAGGTGCAGCCGCGCTGGAGCGCATCGGCGATAGTCTCGCCGGTTCCGTAGGTGGTTGTCTGACGCGGATCGCGCAGCGCGGATTCGATGCGTGGAAGTCCGGCGGCGTCAGCCAGTTCGATCACCGCGGTTGTGCCATCTCCGAGAATGCCATACTGTGCTGTCAGCGGGCGCATGCGCGGATCGTGCGCGATGCAGGTCTGTACGCGACCGCCTGTGCCGCGCACCAGCGCCTCCACCGTGCCTTCGCCGCCATCGGCAACGGGCACGCAGCAGAGCGTGGCCGACGGCATGGCGCGCCGTATTCCTGTGGCAGCCGCATCGGCTGCCACGCGCGAGGGCAAACAGCCCTTGAACGAATCCATGGCAATCACGATCTTCATGGGCAACGCCGAATCAACGTGTATGAAAATTATGCGAGCAGGGCATCTGCCAGACCGTCGATATCCGCTTCGGTGTGCGCGGCGGAGATGAAGCCCACCTCGAACTGCGCCGGTGGCAGATAGAAACCCGCCTCGAGCGCCTTGTGGAAGTAACGGCCATAGGCACGCGTGTCGCTGGTCTTAGCGTCTGCAAGATTGGCGACCTTCTGCGTCGTCATAAAAAGCGTGAAGATGCCGCAGTAGCGCGCGCAGTGGAACGGGAGCGCCTGACGCGCCGCTGCGTCGTTGAGGGTCTTTGCGAAGCGTGCGCCCAGTTCCGCCATGCGCGGATAGGGATTGTCGCGGGCGAGGATCTCCAGCGTCTTGAGTCCGGCTGCCACGGCGAGGGGATTGCCCGAAAGCGTGCCCGCCTGATAAATCTTGCCGCTCGGCGCGAGCTGATCCATCAGGCTGGCCTTGCCGCCGACCGCCGCGA
>CAZMLC010000006.1:24614-26351 GCA_964567125.1 uncultured Akkermansia sp. | reverse complement strand
TTGCCGCTCGGCGCGAGCTGATCCATCAGGCTGGCCTTGCCGCCGACCGCCGCGAGCGGCAGTCCGCCGCCAATGACCTTGCCCATGGTGAGCAGGTCCGGCGTGATGGCGCAGAGCTGCGCGTAGGAGCCGAGATGGAAGCGGAAACCGTTGATGACTTCGTCGAAAATCAGGACTGCTCCGTGTGCATCGCACAGTGCGCGCAGACCTTCCAAAAATCCCGGCGCAGGTAACGCCAGCCCCATGTTGCCCGCTACGGGTTCAACGATGATGGCGGCTACCTCGGAACCCTTCTCCGCCATCAGCTGCGCAACGGAGGCGAGATCATTGTAGGGCACCACAAAGGTGTCGTTGGCGACCTCCTGCGTCACGCCGGGTGTGGAGGTGATGCCTCCCGTCAGAAGGCCGCTGCCCGCTGCGACCAGCACGCTGTCGCTGTGGCCGTGGTAACAGCCGTCAAACTTTACGATACGCCGCCGTCCGGTGACACCGCGCGCAATGCGCAGCGCCGTCATCACGGCTTCTGTTCCGGAGTTGACCAGACGGATACGTTCAAACGCGGGGACCAGATGGCGCAGCTGCTCCGCGAGTTCGACTTCAATCGCGGTGTTGATGCCGAAGGTGGTCCCCTTGGCCGCCTGGCGATGGATGGACTCCACTATTTCCGGATGGGCATGACCGAGGATCATGGCGCCCCAGGAGCAGCAGAAGTCCGTCAGCGTGCGGCCATCGCAGGTCGTGATGGTCGCTGCCTTGCCGGCATCGACATAGATGGGCGTACCGCCCACGCTGCCGAATGCGCGGACAGGACTGTTGACGCCTCCGGGGATCACGCTGCAAGCGCGTTGAAAGAGCGTATCGTGTGTCATGGTCTGAATCCGTTAGAGGATTTCGATGGTTGCTTTGGACTTCAGTTCCTCGACATAGCGTGTCATGGCTTCGCCGCGACGCGTATGGCGGATCAGGTCGCGGATCTGTTCGCGCACGTCGTCGAACTCAGCCTCGCCGCCGGCTTCGTGATCGGTCTTCACGATGATGTGATAACCGAACTGCGTCTCGATGATCTCACTGACGTCACCGATGTTCATGGCGAAGACGGCCTTGTCGAATTCCGGTACCATCATGCCGCGGCTGAACCAGCCGAGGCTGCCGCCCTCTTTGCCGCTGGGGCACATCGAATGAGCGGCCGCTTCATCTGCGAAGGACTTCTTGCCGGAAACGATGCGTTCGCGGATCTCAGCGATCTTGGTATGGGCTTCGTTCTTGGAGACCTCGGTATCGCCATCCGGCGTGATGAGGATGTGCTGTGCCAGCACGCGTTCGCCCTTGCTGAATTCATCTTTGTGCGCAACGAAATAGGCTGTGATATCCGTCTCCATGGGTTCATCTATGCCGGCAGTCGCTTGCTCGACAAGCGTATCGACGCGTTTGCCCTGACGGATCTGGTCGCGGAAGCGCGTTTCCGTGGTCTTCTGGGCGGCGAGCGCCTTTTCAAACGCTTCGCGGCCGCCGATTTGCTCGATGATCTGGTCGATCTGCTTATCAACCTCGGTTTCATTGACCTTGATGTCGAGGCGGGCGGCTTCATCCAGCAGCAGTTTGGCGCCGATGGCCTGATGTTGGGCATGCTCAATCAATTCAGGAAGGCTTTCGCGGATCTTGTCGTTCGACATGCCGTGTTCCGTGTAAAAACGGACGAGGCGTTCAAATTCAAACTGCACAGCTTCTTCTGGAATC
>CAZMLC010000006.1:9502-24514 GCA_964567125.1 uncultured Akkermansia sp. | reverse complement strand
CGTGTAAAAACGGACGAGGCGTTCAAATTCAAACTGCACAGCTTCTTCTGGAATCACTTGACCATTGACTTTAATCGTTTTCTTCATTGCGCTTTTCCTTCTGTTGTGTGGCGGTAGTATACCATGCAGATCGTGCGATTGCGATAGCGAAGTGGGTACTGCGCGCTGTCGTGCAGGCTCAGGCCTGTTCAAGGCGGGTCAGCGTTTCAAGGAGCGGCTGAAGCGAGACATCTTCGCAGGAGGCGGCATCGTCATAGCCAAAGGGATTGTCGAGATCGCGGATCAGGAGCAGGATGTAGATCATGAAGCAGGAGATGATCGCGACATAAAAGAGCGACTCATAGAAGGGCTCGATTTTGGCGAAGAGGAGGCCTGTGCAGATGAGGAAGGTGATGAGGTCCGCCAATAAATAGCCGGATTTGATGAACGAGGTTTCGCGGATGGTGTGCACGCGGATGAGGATGCGCCGCACGTTTGTTTGTTCGAGCTTTAGGCGCATGAGCAAGGGCGCAGAGATGTAGGGTTCGAGATTGGCAAACAGGCGCGTCATGTCATCCAGATGCTGGTAAACAGTGGCCAGAGCCTCTTTCTTGTGAAGCCAGGCATAGAGCATCTTTCCGGTCTGGAGGACGTGGGTTAGCGCAGGGCTGACCGGCGCATCCGGCTTGGTCATGTGAATGCCACGCAGATCCTGTGCAAGACTTTCCAGGCTCGTGGCGATCTCGCCGGGGATGCGTTCGCTTTCTTTATAGTCAGAAAGCACGCCGCTGAGAAGAAAGCCCATGACGAAGACGTTTGAAGCTACAAGGCCCGAAAACAGGATGTTGATGGTTAAGACCTCGAACCCGACGAGGTGGATGACGTATTTGACACAGAGGAGGAGGGCAACCAGCACGATGGCGCGTACAAGCAGGCGATAGTGTTTGATCATGATAGAAGACCTCGCGATGTTAGAGCCGGAGCTCTTTTAAAATGGGCAAAACAATACCAAGAGCGGGTCTTGATTTCAAGCGGCGAGTCGGGTTGTCCCAGAGGAACGGTTCCGATGCAACGCAAGGGATGGCGAAGTCTGGGTTGTCTTCCGCGTTCTTTCTTATGCGGCGTGTTCAATTGAATCCATGATGTAGGCCGATTTTTCCTTGTCTTTCCCCCGCGGATTTACGAAAATGCACGGCTTAATACAACACGTGGAGTTTTCATGTATACCTTGCTTTTGAATGGTGTTTTCGGTGCGTTGGTCCTGGTGCTTTTTGGTGCGACGCACCTTGCGAATTGGGGCTGGGCTTCTTTTTGGGGTGTTTTGGCCTTTATTGCGGGGCAGGCCGGGGTCGGTTTCTTGTTTCAGCGCAAGATGAAGACCGATATGGCTGGCGTCACGGCGATCATGGAGGAGGCGCAGAAACGGATGCGCCAGAAGGTTCAGCAGTGGCAGATGCGTCCACCTGGCAGCGTGAAACAGGCGCAGCTGGAGATGGAACAGGATCAGCGCAGGGCGGTTGAGCAGGCGCTGGAGGCATCGCGCGTGCTGGAGCGTTATTCCAACTGGGTGCCGCTGATCAGCAAGCAGCTGGCGACTGTGCGGGTCCAGCTGTATTGGTCGATCAAGGATTTCAAACAGGTCGATGCGTTGCTGCCGCAGGTGATCTACATGGAGCCGCTGATGATCGCGATTCGTATGGCGCGCATGCATATGACCAACACGGAGCTGGAGAAGATCGAGGCCTTTTTCAAGAAGCAGTCGGCTAAGATCCGCTATGGTCAGGGTGCGATTGTCTATGCGCTGATGGCCTGGATCTACGTGCAGGCCAAACAGGCGGATGCTGCGCACAAGATCTTGATCGAGGCGGCCAAGAAGATGGAAAACGCGACGATCAAGCAGAACCTCGAACATCTGGCCAACAACCGCATCAATCAGTTTTCCAATGCGGGCCTTGGCGATGAATGGTATGCCTTGCATCTGGAACAGCCCAAGGTGAAGACGCAGCGCCAGTCGCCTTTTGCGCAGCGCCATTTTTAAGCGGGGAGCTGTCATGGTGGGTCAACTGGAGCTTCAGGGTATTCATGTTCCGTGTATCATCGGGGATCGACCCGAGGAGCGCGTTCGCGAGGGCGCGCTGCGGGTAGACCTTACCTTGACGTTTGATTTTGCCCCTGTTGCGCAGCGCGACGCTGTGGAAGCCACGGTGGATTACGTGCAGGTAACCGAACGCGTCCGCCGCGTTCTGCAGGCCGGGAAGTATCAGATGATCGAACGCGCCGCGGTGGAAGTTTGCCGCGCCTGTCTTGAGGATGCGCGCGTGTTGGAGGCGCGTGTCCGCATCGAGAAAGCCGGTGCGATTCCGCACCTCAATGCCGCTTCGGCGACAGTCACTTTAAAGCAGGCCTAGCCGTTTCCGGCGCTGGCTCAGACGAATTGAAACCAAAATGAATAAACCGCGCAAAGCCATTATTCTTGCCGCTGGATTAGGAACGCGGTTGCGTCCCCTGACCGACGTGCTTCCCAAACCCCTGATGCCGGTCTGGGATGTGCCGCTACTGGAGCATACGCTGCGTGTGCTGGAGGCGTGGGGTGTGGAGGAGATCGCGGTCAATACCCACTGGTTGCCCCAAACAATCGAGGCGTATCTTGCAGCGCGCAAAGGCACTGCGCGGACGCAGATCTCGTTTGAACCTGAAATCCTGGGCACGGGCGGGGCGTTGCGGCCTTTGCGCGCGTTTCTGGGCGATGAACCTTTCTGGATGATCAATGCGGATATCGCGGCTGCGGTTGCGCCGGAGCCGCTGATGGATGCCTTTGAGCGGGGTGATGGCCTGGCCGCGGTCTGGCTGGAACCGAAAAAGGGACCGCGCACCGTGGAGATGGACCGCAAGGGCCGCGTGACCTGCTGGCGCAGTCCCACGCCCGGTGTGGAGCACACCTTCACCTTCTGCGGGTTGCAGCTGCTTTCGCCGCGTATCTTTGACTATCTGCCCGAGACGGCCTTCTGTTCGGTGGTGGAGGGCTATCAGCGCGCCATGCAGGCGGGCGTCTTTGTGACAGGGGTGACGGTGGCGGAGAGCTACTGGGACGATGCCGGCACGATCGACGCCTATCTGCGCATTCACGCCGAAGTTAAGAAGCTCGCGCAGAAACAGAAGACGGGCGGAGCCTTGTATAACGCTGCGGCAGACCGCCTGCCTGCCACGGATAAGCATTTCTTCTGCGTAGGTCGCGGCGCAAAAATCCCGCGCACTGTGAAGGGCGTGGACAGCGTGATTGCAGGAACGACGGATCTCTGTTCCGGAACGGAGCTGAAAAACTGCGTGATCATGGGCGGCACGCTGGGCGGCGCATTGGAAAACGTGGTCGCCTTTCCCGTGGCAGCCGACGCGCCTGCCACATTGCGGACCGGGATTCAAGGACTGGGCTGGGATCCGGCGAGGGTCAGCGTCGCGTTTCTGGGCGAACGTGGTTCAGACCGCGCCTTCTGGCGCGTCTGGAACGGCGCGGAGTCTGCGGTGGTGGTCGGGTATGCGCTGACGCGTCCGGAGAACGGGCGCTACAGCGGCCATGCGCATTTTCTCGCGGCACAGGGCGTGCGCGTGCCGCGTGTGCGCGCGGATCAGCCTGACGCGCAGGTGCTGGTGCTGGAGGATTGGGGCGAGGCCTCGTTGCAGCGCCTGATGGCGCAGCGTCCGCGGGCCAAGCAGATCGAGACCTGGTACCGGCAGGTGGTTGAGGCGCTGGTCCACTTTCACCGGCAAGGCGACGCTGCGGCGCGCGCCGGGCTTGTGCTGGAAAAACCCTTTGATACGGAGTTGTATGCGTGGGAGCGCGCGCTGTTTGAACAGGAGCTGCTCATCAAGCGGTTCGGCTATGCCGCGCTGCCTGACGATGTGGCCGAGGAGCTGAAGCAGGTGGCGGAGAAGTTGCTTGCGGGCAAGCAGGTTCTGGTGCATCGCGATTTCCAATCGAGCAATGTGCTGTTCAAGGAGGGTGCGCTGGCGCTGATCGATTTTCAAGGCATGCGGCTGGGATCGGGGGCCTACGATTTGGCCTCGCTTCTCTTTGATCCGTATGTTAATCTAGATCGTGAGATGCGGGAAAAGCTGGCGGGGTATTATACGGCCTGTTACGCGGAACATCCGGACGCTGAACGCCTGTTGCATGAAGGCGCGATTCAGCGCCTGATTCAGGCGTTGGGCGCGTATGGTCGCCTGGCCGGTGTGGGCCAGCACGGTTTTACGCGGTACATCCTGCCAGCCCTTGAAAATTTATTGGACGCTGCTGATACGTGTGGATACGAAGCATTAGGCGCTTTGGCTGAAGAGCTGATCGCGCGAGAAAACAGTCGGACATGAAGAACAGTGTAAAAGAATTACTGATGCGTGTGCGGCGCGAGGCGCGTGCGAAATCAACGGCCGTTGTGGTGAAATCCATGGGCCGCGAGCGTATTTTCTACGCGTACGATTGGGGCAGCGATACGTTTATCCTCGAAAAGGATGTGTGGAAGAATCCCGGCAATCATGAACCCATGTTGCTCGTGCGCAAAGGTGATCTTGCCCGCGGAGGAACCGGGTATGTCATGGCGATCTCGACGGGTAACCACTCGGTTTCCGCGGTGCCGCTGCTCTCCGGCCTTTTCTGGAATTTAGGACGTGTGCCTGCCAAGCAGCGCAGCAACTTGCTGGCGAGCAACGTGCTGTGCGCGAATCTGGTCGGGGGTGCGATCCATGTCTCGCAGCGCGATGTCGCGACAAACCTGATCGTCGCGGCGGATGAGTGGTTGCAGTGCCTCGGGTTCCGGCTGGACGAGATTGTGATGGTCGAACGCAACCCGACCACGCTCGATTACTACCGGTTGCAGGGCCAGGAGTGGCGTGTCAAGCCGTTGGCCTGGACGCGCAAGGAGATCGAACTTGCGATTCGTTCCAGCCGCAATCGGATCAACTCCGAGCTACGCTATTATCACAGCGTCAAGGGTGTCCACTTTCTCGCCTATCCCGATTTTCATGTGCTGACGCAGCTGATCCGCGTCGATTATGCGAAATTTGTGGAGTGTCTGCGCGAACTCGTCTCCATTCTGGATGGCGGTAAGACCTCGCTGATGCGCATGGAGAAGATCAACGCTCATCATGAGATTGAACCGTTCGGTATCCGTCGCGGCGAGGCGATCAAGCACGTGGTGCCGAGTCTCGAGATGCTGATGTCGCAGATTGCCTTGGATCGTCTGACTGTCGATCAGGTGGCGGAGGAAATCGAGGCGATCGATGCAAAATTCAAGTCCATGCTGGAACGTCCTGAATTGGCCGACGAAACCAGCCAGTATTTCATCGAGACGCTCTATCTGCATGTGAGCGGCCAGACCTACATGAGCGAAACCACCACCGTGGTGCCGGCCTTTGATGATCAGCGGACGCCGTTGCCGGGGGCGACCTTCCGGGGTGGACGCCCTGAGTTTCATCCGGGCGTGGATGAGCGTACGCGTATCCTGTTGACCAATATCGAGAAGGAGATGAGCCAGGAAGAGGTCATTGAGTATGCGAACGTCTACGAATTGCGGTCGCATGAAGAGGTTCAGCTGGGACTCGGTATTACGCGCGAAGTGGTGTTCAAGACCAACCGCCGGCCGCTCTGCCTCAGCTTCATCGAGAAGAAACTCAAGATCACCAAGCCGGGATATGGCAGTTACCTGCTGGCGCGCGTCAACGCCTTTAAAGCGTTGGGTGTCGGTCTGGGCGAGTATCGCCTTCTGATGCGGTTGGAGAACAATCAGGGCAAGGAGGTGAACCACTTCCTGCGCAATCGCTGTCCTGGTGAGACGCTGGCCGCGATTCCGCGGCGGCTCTTCAATCGCGTAAACGATCTGGGCGAGCAGTTGCCTGGCGAAGATGTGAACGTTATTTTGGCCTTGGCCAGTTTGCTGGGCAACGCGGCGGCGCAGAACCTTGTCATGAAGAAGTACCTGCCTGAGAGCAAGTGCTGCCGGTACGGGGAGGGCAAGGAGATTTTTGAATTCGGGTACGACATCGAATGGCGCCGGGAGATGCCTGTGCGCGTGGGTCTCTGTTCGATCCGCGGCGCGCTGGGATGGCCCAATGTCGCCTATTCCGAGGAAAATCTCGAAGAAATTTTCGCATTTTATTTTGAGCGGTTTTCCACCTGTTTGATCGATTTCTGGCATGATCATCAGGAGACCGTGGACATCCACAGTTTGGCGCATCGCTTCTTCGACGGCTTTGAAGTCAAGACGCGTGAAATGCAGTGGATTTATGCGAGCCGGCGCGAGCAGTTCGACGGCTTTGATCCGCAGGTGCGCAGCGACTTCGATTTTGTGCGCAAATGGCAGTTCGCCCTCTGGGCGCTGGAACGCCAGATGCGTCGTCTCGAGCTGTTGCGCGAACGCTTCGTGCAAGTCGTTTCAGCCAAGGCTATCCAACGGGATCAAAATCAGGAAGCCTTTTTAGGCGCGAATGTATAAACCGCGTCTCAATGCGCAGTTTTTACGTAACCTCGCGCCTGCCAACGAATAAAATCGAGTGGATTCAAGGTCGGGGTAGGATTTGCCATTGAACCCTGTCTCTGTTTGTGTAAAAATATCGTTTTGTGTATTGATGATGAAGAGAAGAAGGAGAACGTTGAGATGAAGCTGACCCAAGAGAATTTGATGTTGGCCGCGAACACGATTCGCGGTTTGGCCATGGATGGTGTGCAGGCTGCGAAGTCAGGTCATCCCGGTGCGCCCATGGGCCTGGCCGATATTGCTGCGGTGTTGTGGCTAAAGTATCTGAAGCACAATCCCGCCGATTCCCAGTGGGCGGATCGCGATCGCTTTGTACTGTCTGGCGGGCACGGCTCGATGCTGCTGTACAGCTTGTTGCATCTGGCGGGGTACAACCTGCCGCTCGACGAGCTGAAGCGCTTCCGTCAGGTCGGGAGCCTGACGCCGGGACATCCTGAGTATAAGCATACGGACGGTGTTGAAACCACCACGGGTCCGCTCGGTCAGGGCATTGCCACGGCGGTCGGTATGGCGATTGCCGAGCAGATGTCCGCGGCCCGCTACAATGTGGCCGGGACAGAGCCTGTCGTGGATCACCGCACGTGGGTTTTTTGCGGTGACGGCGATCTTCAGGAAGGCATCAGCCATGAAGCCTGCGCCTTGGCGGGGCATCTCAAGCTCGAAAAGCTGGTGCTGTTCTATGACAGCAACAACATCACGATTGAAGGTCACGCGGAGCTCTCCATGAGTGAGGATCCGAAGAAGCGCTTCCAGGCCTACAACTGGCATGTGCTGGAGATCGATGGCCATGATCTTGATCAGATTGACCGCGCGATTCGCAAGGCCATGAAATTGACGGGTAAGCCCGTGCTGATCATCTGCAAGACGCACATCGGCAAGGGCAGCCCGAACAAGCAGGATTCACACGAAGCACACGGCGCGCCGTTGGGCGAAGAGGAGGTCAAACTGACCAAGCAGGCCCTGGGACTGCCGGCGGATCAGACCTTCTACGTGCCGGATGCTGTGCGTGAACTTTTCGCTGAACGCGCAGCCAAGCTGAAACGCCTGCAGGGCAAGTGGAAGCGCATCTTCAAGGAGTGGTCCGCGGCACAGAAAGAGAAAGCTGCTTTGTGGAAAACCTGTATGGCCGAGGAACTGCCTGCGGATCTGGAGAGCAAGCTGCCGGAATGGGATCCTGCTAAAGCTGTCGCGACGCGCAGTGCATCCGGTATCGTGCTGAATGCGCTGGCGAAGGAGCTGCCATTCCTCGTGGGCGGTTCCGCGGATCTGGCGCCGAGCAACATGACGTGGCTAAAGGATATGGGCGAGATCCTGCCGGGGCAATTCGCCGGACGCAATTTCCATTTCGGTATCCGCGAGCTGGGCATGGCCGCCGTGATGAATGGTGTTCAGCTGCACGGCGGATTCCGCATTTTCGGTGGCACGTTCTTTGTGTTCAGCGATTACTGCCGTCCGGCCATCCGTTTGGCCGCGCTCATGGGCGTGCCGGTGATTTTCGTCTTTACGCACGACAGCTTCTATGTCGGCGAGGATGGCCCGACACACGAGCCGGTTGAACAGCTTGCCGCCCTGCGCTGCATGCCTAACGTGACCGTGCTTCGCCCGGCGGATCCGACTGAGACCGGCTATGCCTGGTTGGCGGCACTGCGCAACAAGAAGGGACCGACCGCGCTGCTGCTGACGCGCCAGAACATGAAGGTCATCGACCGCAAGGTCTGCATGTCCGCGACGAATGTCGAGAAGGGCGGTTACACGCTGTGGCAGAACGGCATGGGTACGCCGGACCTGACGATTATCGCGACCGGCTCAGAAGTGGAGATCGCGCTGGCGGCGGCTCAGCAGTTGACGGATCGCAATGTGCGCGTGGTGAGTATGCCCTCCTGGGAGCTCTTCGACAAGCAGAATCAAACCTATCGCGATCGGATCATCGATCCCTATTGTACACGCCGTCTGATTGTAGAAGCGGGCAGCTCCTTCGGCTGGTCGCGCTTTGCGGGTAAGTACACGACCATGATTACGCTCGACACCTTCGGCGCTTCGGGACCGTTTAAAGAGCTGGCGAAGCAATTCGGCTTCACCACGGAAAACGTTCTCGAGAAGGCGCGCGAGTTGTTGAGCAAATAAGCTCAGCGCGGTAACCGTGAACACGCAACACACAGAAAAGCTCCAGAGTATCTTCTGGAGCTTTTTCAAAATTGGCGCCATTCTTTTCGGTGGCGGCTATGCGATGTTGCCGTTACTGGAAAATGAGATCGTTGCGAAACGCAAGTGGTTGACGCAGGAAGAGATGGTTGATGTCTTCGCGATGGCGCAATTGATCCCCGGCGTGTTGGCGTTGAATAGCGCCTTGTTTGTGGGCTACCGTCTGCGCGGTTGGCGCGGAACGCTTGCGGCGACGCTGGGAGTTGCCTGTATGCCGTTTTTCTGCATCATGGCCTATGCGCTTGCCTTTGATTACTTCCGCCAGACCACGTGGCTGCAACGCGCCACGGCTGGCTTGCGTCCTGCAGTGGCCGGTATGATGCTGGGCATCGCGTACACGATGTTCGTACGGACAGGAAGGACTTGGCTGGGGATTACTGTTGCCTCGAGTGCGCTGATCGGCACGTGGATCTTGGACATCAGCGCGGTCAAGGTGATTGTTTCGGGGGTGATCGGTGGCATCGTCTGGTACGGCTGGATGGTGTGGCGCACGACGCGTCGGCAGTCGCAAGGAGGGGCATGATGTTTTTAAAGATGGCCTACGTCTTTATGAAGATCGGCTTCCTCACGGTTGGTGGCGGTCTTGCCATGATTCCGATCGTGCAGCACGAACTTGAATCGCGCGGGTGGCTAACCTCATCCGAGTTCCTGGAAATCCTCGGTATTTCCCAGATGACGCCTGGTCCGCTCTCCCTGAATGCCGCGACGTTTGTCGGGTATCGCTTAACCGCGGCAACGTATCCAAGCTTCTGGATGGCCACGTTCGGGGCGCTGCTCTGCACGCTCTCCCTGTGCCTGCCTTCCGTGATCTGTGTCAATGCCTTTGCTGGTTTTCTGGACCGCTATCGTGGCCATCCCTGTCTGATGCGGGTCTTTGATCTGTTGCGTCCTGTTGTGACAGGGCTTGTCTCGACCGCGGCGATTTCGTTGGTGGTGTGCTCGCTGTGGGGCGACCAGATCAGCGGCTGTAAGGCCTGCTGGTCAACCGCTCCCGATTACAAGGCCCTTGGGATTGTCGTTCTGGCCTTTGGATTCAGCGCCTTCACGAAGATCTCGCCCATGTTCATCCTGTTTGGAGGCATCCTGATCGGCGTGCTGTTTTTGTAGTCAATCGCGATAATACGGTTGCCGAATTTTTCGGCTGGAGTTCTATCAAAGCCCTGTTTGACGCGGGGAAAAGCGCTAAACCGCACTTCTAAAAGTGCGGTTTTTTGATGGGCGTTTAATGCAATAGACGCATCGTTCCATACTTCGAGAAGTGCGGTCCAAACGCAACAAATGTCGCGCGGAGTCAGAGCTCAGATTCCTGCTCACACCAGCCGTGCTGCAAGGTGTAGCGCAATTCAGCGCTGTAGCGGAAATCAGGATGGGCGATGAGGAAGCGCTGAAGCCGCATGCAGCGGGCATGGTCGAGGGGAATTACTGCACGCGCATCGCGTTGGCGGGAATACGCCTCAGTCGGCAGGATCGCGGCGAGCCGGTCCTGGATACGGAAACCATCCAGATCCGTATCGCCCCAATGCGCGAGCGTCGTCTGGGTTTTAGCGATGAGCTGCAAGAGCGTTGTGACTGCGGTGTTGGGATAGCCTTCGGTGTACAACGCCGGGATGCCAGCTTCAACTAAGCGATGAAATGGCGCGGCGTTTTCGCTGCTGACGAGACGTGGACACGGCGTGATCCAGCGGATGCTGCGCAGGGTGCGTACCGTCTCCCATGCCAGTAACGCGGCCTGTCCGCGCAGAAAGAGCTGGTGCGGCCAGTCAAACCATTCTCCGGTCTCGGTCTCGTAGGCGAATGGGGCGAACAGGACAACGTGCGTGGTGTAGGGATTGTCGATGATGTTGAAAAGCGTCAGCACATCGCGGTCGCTCAGCGTTTCCGCCGCGTCGCGATCCGCGCAGCACAACCGGAGCAGCTGGGTCAGGAGCGTGCGGCGCAGGCCGCAGCGCAGCGCCTTGCTGTCGTTCAGAAGCTTTGAGCCGAGCTCCGATAGGGTGATGCCTGTGGGCGTCGCAGCGATCAACGTCAAGCCCTGTACGAGTGCACTGAGGAGCGTGCTCGCATCTTCGCGCGTCCGTGCCACCTTTTGAAATGCATCCACGTGTTTCATCTGCTGGATTAATTCAGCGTGTTCGGGAAAGAGCAGGATCAGACGTGAAAAAACCCGGTACGCTTTGGCGTGCGCCAGATCGGCCTTGGGTTTTTTCACGGGGAGCTGCAAAACAGAGACCAAGGCCTGCCACGCCGCGGGCTCGCGCTGATCCGCATGGAGGCGCAGCCGGATGCGGTTGTTGCGGATGCGGCACTGGGTTGGACCGAGGAAGCTGGCCAGATGGTCGTAGAGCGCCTGATCTGCGGGTGCGGCACCCAGCGAAATTTCTTGCGGCAGCAGCTGCTGCTTGTGGACATGGCGCACGATGCGTGCGAGATAGTCGCGCAAGCGGGGTTCGCGTTTCAGATGTTCCGCACAGGTGTCGAGTGTCATGGCGTACAGGCCTGGGCGAGCAGGTCGTAGCCTTGTCCGCCTGTGATGACGACAGGAATGAAATCGCCGGCCTTCGCCGTTGTGGGAACGTTCTTGATGAGCGTTTCGCCATCGACCTCCGGAGCTTGGCGCGGTGTGCGCCCAATCCAGACCGATGCGCGCTTCGGCCGCAGCAGGAGTGCGGTCGTGGTCTCGCCCTTCAGTGTTGCGTTGCGCGCTTCAACGATGGTCTTCTGCAGCTCCATCAGCTTCTTGGCGCGCGCGTTGGCACTCTTTTCCTCCGGGGGTTCCCACGCATCGGCGGCTGTGCCCTCTTCGGGTGAATAGACGAAGACGCCGACATGATCGAACGGCGCTTTTTTCAGAAACGCCTCAAGGTGCTTGAAATGGCTGTTGGTTTCACCGGGGAACCCGACGAGGCAGGTCGTGCGCAGCGTCACGCCGGGAATCGCGGCGCGCAGCCGCTCGACGAGCGTCGTCGTGGCCTCAATCGCCTTGCCTCGGTTCATGGCCGTGAGGATCTCCGGATGGCTGTGCTGGATCGGCAGATCGAGGTATTTGACCAGATGCGTGGCGCTGTTGAACAGATCGATCAGCTCCTGCGTCACGCCAGCCGGATAGCCGTAGAGGATGCGCAGCCAGAAGTCGCCCTTGAGCTGGTCGAGCCGGCGCACCAGTTCCACGATCAGCGGCTTGCCGCCCTGATCGACGCCATACATCAGCGAGTCCTGCGAAATCAGGTTGATCTCCTTCACACCGGCGCTGATCATGCTCTGCGCCTCGTTCACGATCGCATCCAGATCGCGCGATCGGAAGTTGCCGCGGATCAGCGGAATCGCGCAGTAGGCGCAGCGGTGATTGCAACCATCCGCGATCTTCAGATACGAAAATGGGCCGCCGGTGAAGAGCAAGGTCGGATAGGCCGGATCGTAGACTTTTTTCGCTGGGCCTTGTTTGGCCAGGACGCCGCAGCGCTTACCCTGTGCCACGCGGTCGATCACCTGTGCCACCTGATCGAGTTCATCGATGCCGATAAAGGCGTCGACACCCGGGAAGGCCTTTAGCAGTTGTTCCTTGTAGCGCTGCACCATGCAACCCGCGACCACCACGCCCTTGCATGCGCCCTTAGCCTTGTGCTCGCAGACACTGAGAATTGCCTCCGCAGCCTCTTCGCGCGCAGCTTCGATAAAGGCGCAGGTGTTGACAATGATGATGTCCGCGGTCTCCGGCGTTTCCGCAAAGGCGATCTTGCCCTCCTTCAGAAAGCCTGCCATCACCTGCGAATCCACGAGGTTCTTGGAGCAGCCAAGACTGATAAATCCGACCGAAACAGCCATAGGATTACTTCTTCTTCAGTTGTTCAAAACGATCGCAGGCCGGCAGGGCCCCGACGAGCGGACGCGCGTAGTCGATAAAGGCCTGCGTCACATCGTTGCCTGCCTTGTTGATGAAGGCGTCCGGCATGTGGCGCGTCTCTTTGGCCACGGTGCGCAGCGGCACGACTTCAAAATCGACGTTGTATTTCTTGCTGGCTTTGCGCTTGATCGCGATCGAACCGCTGGGAATGTCGTCGAGCGTGGCAGCCTGCACGGCTGCCACACCCACCAGGCGCGCTTCGAGCGCATCCGTCGCTGACGCAATGCCGGGGAAGGAGCGCTGCAGGTAGCCAAACGTATCGGCGCGTACGCGCTTGATGCCGGCCTTCTCCTTGAGGACCTTGGCGAGAAAATCGCCGAGTGCGCCGGTGCCGCCGAGCTGGACATTGCCGTGCGAGTCGACTTCGTTTGTAAACTTGGAGAGGATCGGCGTCCCGTCTTTCTCCGCGATGCCTTCGGAGACGGCGATGACGCAGCGGCCGAACTTCTTCATGCTCGCCTTGACATCCTTGATGAATTTTTCGAGGCTGAAGGGCCGTTCGGGCAGGTAGATCAGGTGCGGGCCGTCATCCGGCTCCGTGCGGGCAAGCGCCGCTGCTGCTGTCAGGAAGCCCGCGTTGCGGCCCATGATGATGTCGATCTTCACGCCGCCGAGGGCGCGGTTATCGAGGTCATCACCCTTGATGGCGCAGGCGACAAAGCGTGCCGCGCTGCCGTAGCCGGGGGTATGGTCGTTTTCGCGCAGATCGTTGTCGATGGTCTTGGGGATGTGGAAGCAGCGGAGGGCATAGCCTTCCTTCTGCGCTTCCTCGTTGATGATGTGCACGGTTTCCGCGGAATCGTTGCCGCCGATATAGAAAAAGTAGCGGATTTCCAGCTTGCGCAGCACCTTGAAGATCGCCTGGCAGTCGGCGGGGGTCGGTTTGCGGCGGACCGAACCGAGCGCGGAGGCCGGGGTGTTGGCCACAGCTTCGAGCGTGGCTTTCTTCTCCTTGCGCAAATCGATGAAGTTCTCATCCAGAATGCCTTGAATACCGTGAAGCGCACCGTAGATTTTGTTGACCATCTTGCTGTCGCGTGCAGCCAGCACCGCGCCGATCAAACTCTGGTTAATGACCATGGAGGGACCGCCGCTTTGGGCGATCAGCATGTTTCCTTTTTTCATCGCAATCGACTCCTTAAATTCCAGTTCACCGCAATCACGGCTTATGATACACTTTTATTATGCGTAAAGGCAAATCAGAGTTTGATTTGACGGCTGATAATTCAGGCGAGGCAGCGAATGATTTTTCATTCGAACCGACCGCTTCGGCCTATCGAATCTACCCGACATCCGACCGCCGACAGCTGACCGCCGAGGATGAGGCGTACAACCAGCGCGTCGAGCAGTTGTTCGATTGTGTCCAGCCCGGGCTTCCGCTCGATGCGGATCCCACTGAGATTCGACGCGAGCCGCACGCATTTTCCGAGCTGATTGAGAAAGCGATCAAGAAGCTGAAGCTGAACGTCAATCCGGTGCTCGATGAACTGGCCGGTGCCTGGCCGAAGATCCTGCCGCCCGCGTTAGCCAATGTGACGCGTCCCGAGCGGTGGGATGAGGGGGTCCTCTATGTGGGGGTGACCTCTTCAACGCAGCTTTTCGAGGTACGGCGTCTGCATCTGCGGACGATTGAAGAGGCGGTGCGCAAGTCCGTGGGTGAACGCGTGCGGCATGTCCGGTTGATTGTGGCCTCTGTGCCGCGTATGGGGAAGTAGGTCCGCGTGGAAAATGATATGACGCAAACGCGTGCACACAGCAATACGTTGGTTTTAGGTTCGGCTTCGCCTCGGCGCAAAAAGATCTTATCCGGACTGACCGCTGATTTTGCTGTCTGGAGCGCAGACGTCGAGGAGATTCACGACGCCGCGGATCCGGTGCGGACCGTAGTGATCAATGCGCAGGCGAAGTATGCGGCGTGCCGCAGGGTTCATCCGCAGGCGGCGATTATCGCGGCGGATACGCTGGTCTGGTTTGAAGGTTCTTTGATCGGTAAGCCTGCCGACCTTGAGGAGGCCGCGGAGTTCTTGCGCCGCTTTTCGGGGCGCACGCAGATGGTCTTTACCGCGATGGCGATGGGATGTGCGGACGCTGCCGGACCCGAGGTGCGCGTGGAGGCCTCCAGCGTCACGTTCCGCGCGTTGTCGGAAGAGACGATCCAGGCCTATGTGCAGCGGACCCGTCCGTTGGATCGCGCGGGTGCTTACGATATTGATGAGAATGGCGATTTGCTGATCGCGGGGTATGAGGGGGCTTACACGAACATCATGGGTCTGCCCGAGGCGCCGGTGCGCGATTGGTTGCGCGCCAACCGGATCATCGACTGACGGATTTCAAAAACAAAAAGGTAAACTGAACATGAACGAAAACACGAAAACCGCAATTGCGATCGCTGCCAGTGTAGTGATT
>CAZMLC010000006.1:0-9402 GCA_964567125.1 uncultured Akkermansia sp. | reverse complement strand
GAACATGAACGAAAACACGAAAACCGCAATTGCGATCGCTGCCAGTGTAGTGATTACGATTGTGTTCGCACTGTCGCTGTATGGCACGATTAAAAGCCAGCGGAAACAGTACGAGACGCTTCAGACGCGTATCGAGAAGCTGGAGCAGGATAGCTCCAAGGATGAGGCCATCCGTAAGTTAGGGACGGAGGTTGTTGAATTGCAGACGCGCCTTGATCGTCAGACGTCTGCATTGCGCAATACGCTGATCAGCCTTGATCGCTTCATGACCGCGCAAGCAGCAGCGGCAAAGCCTGCCGTGCACACGAACGCACCGGTGGCTGTTAAGGCTCCTGTCAAAGTTCCTGCTAAGACCAGCAAGAGGCGCTAAGTCGCACAGGATGTGATTTGCGAGGAAACTGACGGTACATGCGCAGCATGTGCCGTTGGTTCTTTTTTTATTTACGCACCGCAGCGTGGCAGGCCGAAGGGCTGCCACACTTATGTGAGCCCGAGTCGCTCGGCACGTTCCTCGACCTCAGCCCAGCGGGTGAAAGCGGTTTCGAGTTCGGACTCTGCGGCAGCGAGGCGGGTCTGGGCTGTTTCGCGCGCGGCAGGATCCTTCTGCATGCGCAAAACATCACAGAGCGCGGCGTGGAGTTCCGCGATTTCCGTTTCTAATTTCTCAATTTTACCGGGCAGTTCCTGCCGGTCACGCTGGTCCTTATAGCTCAGCCGCTCATTCGTCTTGGTGGCAGCCGGGCGGGCTGCCACGGGTTTCGGCGCACTCTCTTCCACCGCGGGTTTGGATCGTTGCGCCAGCCAGTCGGCATATCCGCCAGGATAGAGCCCGACGCGGCCTTCGCCTTCCAAAACAAAGGTGCTGGTCACGACATTATCGAGAAAGGTCCGGTCGTGGCTGACGAGCAGCAGCGTGCCCGTGTAAGTGAGCAGCTGTTCTTCGAGCAATTCAAGCGTCTCGATGTCCAGATCGTTCGTCGGTTCGTCCATCACCAGCAGGTTGCCGGGATTCAGAAAGAGTTTCGCGAGCAGAAGCCGGGCGCGTTCGCCGCCGGAGAGGGCGCGTACCGGGGTGCGGGCGCGTTCGGGGGTGAAGAGAAAGTCGCCAAGGTAGCCGTGGACGTGTTTGCGAACGCCGCCGATGACGACTTCTTCGCGATCCTCCGCCACGTTTTCGAGCGCGGATTTTTCGAGATCGAGCGTGCCGCGCAGCTGGTCGAAGAAGGCGATCTGGACGCGTGCGCCCTGGAAGACTTCGCCGGATTGGGGCTGGAGGCGTCCGCAGAGCAGGTTGAGCAGGGTGGTCTTACCGGAGCCGTTGGGTCCGATGATGCCGATGCGTTCACCGCGCAGCACCTTGGCGGAGAAATCTTTGACGATGGCGCGGCCGTTCGGATAAGCAAACGCGAGGTCTTTGATTTTGAGGACCTGTTCCCCGGAGGAGCTGTCCGCATCGAGTTGAAGTTTGCTGACACCTGTCTGCGTGCGGCGCTGTTTGAATTCATCGCGCAGCTTCATCAGCGCCATGACGCGGCCTTCATTGCGGGTGGTACGCGCTTTGACGCCGCGGCGGATCCAGGCCTCTTCCTGCGCCAGTTTCTTGCTCTTACGTTCCCAATAGACCGCTTCATCGCTCAGCAGGTCCTGCTTGCGCTGGAGAAAGGTCGAGTAGTCGCAATCCCAGCCTGCGAGCTGGCCGCGGTCGAGATCGAACACCTTGCGGGCCACGCGCTTGAGAAAGGCGCGGTCATGGGTCACAAAAAGGCAGGCGCAGCGGCTTTTCTGGAGAAATCCCTCCATCCATTCGATGGATTCGATGTCGAGGTGGTTGGTCGGTTCATCGAGCAGCAGAACGTGCGGTTCCAGCACGAGGGCGCGGGCCAGCAGCACGCGACGGCGCATGCCGCCGGAAAGGGTATTGAAGGGGAGAGAGCCGTCGAGGTCAAGCTGGCTGAGCACGCGCGCGGCACCGGGATGGTGGTTGTCGTGATGGTGGGTGCCGAGCGCATCCTCGACGATCGATTCAACCGTGCCCTCCATGTCGGTCGGGACATCCTGCGTCAGGTAGGCGATGCGCAGACCGGGCTGGCGGACAACCTCACCGGAATCGGGGTGGAGAAGACCTGCGATGATCTTCAGCAGCGTGGACTTGCCTTCGCCGTTTCGGCCTGTGATGCAGGCGCGGTCGCCCTCTTCAATACAGAAACTGACAGCATCCAGAATAGCCGGCCCGCCGAACTGGACCGAGATTTCGCGCAACGAAAGTAAAGCCATGGAACCTAATTATCCTCTCCATCGAGTCGTGGGACAGCAAGCGTCTTATACAGCAGAAAACTGCATGCGCAGAGAATGCTGATCCAAGACACGCCCATCATGATCCAGCCGCTGATTGTCATTGAGTCTTCCACTCCGCAGGCAAGGCGTCGATGACGGTCTGCACGACCTCATCCAGCGTCATGAGGGTGCTGTCGATTTCGAGCACACCATCCGCCTTGCGAAGAGGGGCGTGCTTGCGCGAGGAGTCAATCGCATCGCGTGCGAGCAACGACTGCTTGACCGCATCGACGCTCTGGTCGGCAATGCCTTTTTCACGTTCTTCTTTGCGGCGACGCTCGGCGCGCGCCTCCGCGCTGGCGACGAGGTAGAAGCGGGCGGGTGTGTCGGGGAAGACAGCTGTGGTGATGTCGCGGCCCTCCACGATCAGGTCGCCGAAGCGGGTCATATCGCGCAGCCAGCCTGTGACGCGGTCGCGGACGGCTTTCACGGTGGCGACGGGGCTGGCATGCTGGTTGATTTCCGGGGTGCGGATCGCATGGCCAGGTTCAACGCCATTGACATAATAGGCAACGGCATTGTCGCGTGGCGTGTAGTCCACATCGATTTTTTCAGCAAAGGCGGCAACCGCTTCGGGGTTTGAGGTGTCGATTTGGTGGACGAGGCATTGCCACGTCATGATGCGGTAGAGCGCGCCGGAATCAACGTGGAGGAAGCCGAGTTCGCTGCCTACACGTTTGGATACGGACGACTTGCCAGCACCCGATGGGCCATCAATCGCAATTACTCGACTCATCTCTAGATTCCTCGTCATGAATGGATCTTAACTCTATCCTGTAAGGGCATTACTGTAGCACGTTCAGAGGGGGGCTGTCGAACCCTATTGTTATGCTCTGCGAAGCGATCGATTCTGTGTTTACGCAGTATCGTTGTCAAAAAAACTGCAAACCCGGCACAAATTGTATTGTATAGACATACGATTGTATGGTAAAAACGAACATCTGCGAGTTCTTCAATAAGTGTTATGATTCTGGATACGTGCAGGCCTTCTGAGGGTCATCGGCGCATTCAATTTGAAAACTATTTTCCTCTTGTGCTTTTTCTGTAAAGTGCGTATGTTGTGCATATATCTTGTTCGGGTGCGCTTCCAGCTCTTGTGTTTCGTTATGGGTTCTTGGTGGCACCCTCTGTGAGGTACAAACGCGATTCTGCGCCCTTTTTATTGCCCGGAAAGGGCGTAGGTGTTCATCTGCTTTTGAGTACATTTAAATCACGGGTTTTAGGAGAGACAAAATGGATCATCCTGACAGAGCGGTAGAACTTCTAAAGAAAGGTCAAAAAGCTGTTGTCTTGTTTACGAAAGGAAAGAAGTTTAACAGTAATTCGACAGGATATTCGGGGAATTGGAACGTTGCTCAAGAATTTTCCCATGTTATCGTCTATTACCGTGATGCTCCAAAAAAGAGTGGAGGTCAAATTTATATTGGAGAATTTACTCAGTTTGGAGAACCGATTCAACCTGAAGCGAATCCTGATCTAAAAAGTATTGAATTTAAAAATTTTGAGTATAAAGGGCATACCACTGGTTCGATGTGGGATTTTACAGGAATACATGCGCGCAGATTTTGTTATGTTGAGGGCCAGTAGGGGCATTTCTAACGATCGTTACGCATCGATTGAAATGTACATGTTACCGCGGCAATAAACTCCATCGTAGTGCGTTTATCGAACATACAGATGGCTGTTAAAGCATCGGGAAGAAGAGGGAAACATGAATACCAAGAAAACAGTTTTTTGCTGGTTGGTTGCAAGTGTGCTTGTGTTGGCCAATATCGCTGTTGCGCGACCGCACGGCTATTATGGCCCGCGGCCGTATTATGGACCCTCTTATCATCATTATCATCACTGCGATGTGATTGCGCCGTTTGCGGTGGGCTTGGGCGTGGGGCTTATCGGCGCGGCTGTGGTTGCGCCTCCTCCCGTGGTTGTCGCTCCGGCGCCTGTTATCGTGGCCCAGCCCCAAACCGTGGTCGTGCAGCAACCGGCTCCCGTCGTTGTGCAGCAGCCCGCTCCGGTGGTGGTTCAGCAGGCTCCTGTTGTTGAAGAACGTCCGGCCGCGGTCACGCAAACCGGGAAGTGGGTCGAGCGTGAGGAGCGCAAATGGATCGAAGGATGCTGGGTTGAGGGCAAGGATCAGGAGGGACGTTTGACGCGCACATGGAAGGAAGGCTATTATGAAGTGCGCACGGTTCGTGAATGGGTCCCGTGAGTGCCCGTACAGATGTTTTTAAAGCGTACGATCGCTGATCGTGCGCTTTTTTTGTGTGCTTGCTTTCATAAATGAGAAAGAATATCTTTTACATAAATTCAGGGTTAACCAAAAACGGATGGGAACAAAATATGCAATGGATAGTCATGTGTGTAATAGCGATCTGTTCCGGATTTTTTTGGGCAGAGGCCGCTGAAACGAATTTAAAAGAGATGGCGGTGCGCGATGGGTCTGGGATGATCACTATTCTGAGTTCCGGGACGTATGTCGATTATCCGGCAGCGGCCTCGTTTGATGACAATCTGGCCACGTATGCTAACCTTCAGTCGCAAGGAGGCTGGGGTGGGTATCAGGTTACAAATCTGGTGTCGCCGACGCGCATTCGGTATTACGCGCGAACCATTCAGCTGGGACGGGCCGTGAACGTTCAATTTCAGGGTGCAAACAAGCCTGATTTCTCGGATGCGCGCCTCTTGGGTGTTGTGACGAGCACGCCGCCTGCGAATACGTGGTGCGAGTTGACCGTCACGAATAACGCGGTTCCCTGTGCCTATTTCCGGTTTTATTCGCCCGCGGAGGGTTCGTTTGGCGGAAACTTGTGCGAAGTGGAGTTCTATGGTGTTCCGCTGGCGTACCAAGAAGGGTTGCCGATTCCAACGCCAACCTTCTGCGCGTGGATCAACGGGGCCTTCAATTTGCGCATCGATGTGCAAAGCGGCGAGCCTACCTGTTTCCAAATCCAGCGCAAACGCGACGATGATCTAACTTGGACCGAGTGCGGAATGTTTACAATGTCCGCACCGTCGCAGAACAACGTGTTTACCGATCGAATCACCGTGTACAGCCCAACGCAGTACCGGATGCGCAGTTGCAGCAACTCGACCTTCTCCGCATGGACGAATTTGACGACCTTGACGCCGATTGCAGCGCTCACGGGGACATGGATCGGAACCCCCGGCGCCTACGCGGCGGGCAATGAGGGGCCAAAAACCTATGATGGAAACATCAAGACCTTTTTTGATGGACCGTCAATCACGAACGATATGCAGCAACCGCGCTATGCAATGATCTGGACGGGCCTTGATCTGGGCAAAACAACCGCAGTGGCGCAGGTCCGATTTGCACCGCGCTTATCGTGGTCATCGCGCCAAGTCGGCTGCTGGTTCGAAGCTGCGAACACGGCTGACTTCTCCGATGCCGTGGTGGTGTACACCAACACTACGCTGGTTTCAGATGCGCGCGTGACGACGTTGCCGTTGGACGCAACAAACGCGTATCGCTACGTGCGCTATTGCGTGAAAGGGTCACAATGGGGAAGTATCGCGGAAGTGGAGTTTGATACGGCTCCGGAGGCGGTTCCTGCCATGCCGACTGCGCTCATTGTGCAGCTTGTCGATGCGACCAATCTGCATGTAATGATTTCCTGGAGCTATGCGTCGGCAAACCCCGTCACGGGCTGGAATGTGTATTGTGCGACTTCGGTGGGTGGCCCCTTCGAAAAGGTGAATGCCGAGCCCTGCGTGAACCGGAGCTATGTGCATTCAAATCGCGTTGCGGGGGTGACCTATTATTATCGCGTTGCCGCGGTGAATGACATGACAGAGGGTCCGGCAACGGCACAGACGGCCATACAGCCGGTGGCGCGTTTAGAGCGCAGCTGGAGCGACCTGACGAAGATTAAATCCGGTATGGCACTGATCGGGACAACCAATCTCTATTGGTATCCGGTTGCATATTTGTTTGATAATTCCCGTACCACCTTCGCGGATATCAACAACAAGAATCCGTCCATTGGCGTGGATCTGGCAAAAGCATACATCCTGCGCAAAGCGCGCTATTATCCGCGCGCCAATCTTGCACCTCGTTTACAGGGCGCTGAATTGCGCGGTTCCAACAGCGCGACGCTGGATCCGTACGAGGTGCTGGCAAAATTCCCGGCAACGATTACGACAAATGATTATTCCACTCTGACGATAACATCCGCAACGCCTTACCGTTACATTTACGTCACGCGGCCAGATGCAGGTGATTTCTATGGCAATATCAGCGAGCTTGAATTATACGGCTGGGATCCCGATGGATTTGCCGAGGTTCCGCTTGCTCCGACCGAGCTGGCTTTTGTGCAAGAGGCGAACGGGACGCTGACCGTTTCTTGGACCAATGATGTCAACTGCGTGTCGTTCGATGTGCAGCGCAAAGGCGTAGAGGATACGGAGTGGAGTACGTTGGGCACGACGAGCGCACATCAGTTCAACGATGCGACGGCAGTGCTCAGTACGCTGTATCAGTACCGCATTGTCGGGTACGCGTCGACAGGTGCAAGCGGATATTCCGTTGTCCGGAACTGTTCGCGGTATCAGCCTGGCGCTGGTACAGGGCTGCGTGCGCAGTATACGGTTCCATATTTCCGTGATGGCGCCGCGTATACGCAAGGCACGGTTGTGGCGACCGCGGACGTCCCTTCGGTTCAGTGGAGCTGGGGAAGCGGGGAGCCCTGTTTAGCCGGCACTATGCAGAGCACGACGCAGACGCTGATTTCCTGTTACGGCACATTGATCGTTCCCATATCCGGCGAGTATATCTTCCAGATTGTCAGTTCAAATTCGGTTGCCCTGCAGATTGATGGAGGCTTTGTGATTAATCAGTGGTCGCATGGCAGTAAAAGCGTGAGCGCTACGAACACGTTGACCGCGGGCGAACATCGCATTCGGCTGGATTATCATCGCAGCATCGCGGGCCCCGGGCTCGTTCGCCTGGAATGGGGTGGCGTTGTGGGTACGGGGGTTATCCCGGCGAGTCAGCTGCTTCCGCTCCCGTTCCCCAGCGAGGTGTATCAAGGCTGGCAGGGGCACAGCTTTGCTGCAAATTACCTCGGTACGCATCAGTTTAATGAGGATGGAAGTCTGACCATCGGCGTAAAGGGGTATGATTTCAGTGGCAACGAGGAGGGCTATTATTTTGTGTGGCAGCAGATCAGCGGTGACTTTGTGGTGCAGGCTAAAATTGCGCCTGTCTACGATGCTGCGGCCACCTCCGCCAAGCAATTCGTGCTGATGCGCAATACGCTCAATCTGGGCTCGCCCGTGTTTGCCGCTGCGCGCATGGCGAGCGGCAGCATGGGAATGAAGTATCGCGTCGTTCCGAACGGCAACATTGGCGATATGTCGCCGGCATGGACATCCGTTGCGGCAAACCCCTTCTGGTTGCGCGTTGAACGGCGTAAGAACCTGATTTCTGCTGCGTATCGGACGAATGATGTCAGCTCGTGGGTCACCTATTTCCAATACGACAACGCGACCAACACAGTCTTCACAGGCCGCACCTATGTTGGTTTTGGCGAAACCGCGTGCAATGCAACGAATATGCAATATGCGACCTTTTCAAACATCAGCCTGGTCCGTCTCGGCGGTTCAGTTCTGCTGTTGAAGTAAGCGCGATTCTTAAAATGCGGCGAGGACGACCTCGCTGTTTCAGAAAACTTCGGGGACGGCCCTGAATATCATGGAGAGCATGTATGGCGTGGGCCATTCTAGTTGTTGCTGGTCTTTTTGAAGTCGCATGGGCGATCGGGCTGAAATATACCGAGGGGCTGACACGGTTTTGGCCAACCGTCGGGACAGCGGCTGCGATGATCGTCAGCCTTGTCCTGCTTGGACTGGCGATGAAGGCGCTGCCTGTCGGGACGGCCTACAGCGTCTGGGTCGGCGTGGGATGCGTGGGGACTGTCTTGCTGGGCAGTTTTCTCTTCGGGGAACCGGTGAATACACTGCGGCTGATCAGCGTTGTGCTCATTGTCGCCGGTATTATCGGATTGAAGCTGGCAACCCCCGGCGCGTCGACTTAAGTGATCGCCTTCTTGCCGATCATGAGAAAGATCGGGAAGGTCCGCAGCCCCGTGCGCGTCGGCTTGGTCAGCGTGGTTGCTGTCTCGTCGAACACGGATGAAAATCCTGCATCGTGGAAACAGGCGCGCAGCGTTGCACGATCAAATCCTGCATGGTAGACGCCCGTGCTGTCGTCGTGGAACGAGCCATCTTCCGCATCCAGATCAGCGATGCAGAGCGTGCCGGATGGTTTCAGCGCACGGAATAAATCAGCGATGAGCGCCGCAGTCTTTTCCACGTGATGCAACGCCATGCTGCTGACGACGAGGTCGTACGTGGCAGGCCAGCTCCGTTCCATTGTGAGGGCCAGTGCGTGAACGTTCGTCTGCTTGCGCGCATACGCTTTGCTCATCAGCACATCGAGCATGGCCTGCGAGGTGTCAGCGCCAGTCACAGAGGTGACGGTGTCCGCGAGCTCAAACGTCAGCAAGCCAGTACCGCAGCCGAAATCCAAGGCGGTCATATCCGCAGTGATAACAACGTTTCTTCGGATCGCGGCGGCAATGTTTTGCGCCAATTGGATGCGAACGGGGTTTTCATCCCACGCCGCGGCTTTCTGATCGAAGGTTGAAGGTGCGAGTGTCATGTTTTTTACGAACGGCAGAGGCCCAGCACCGCATCGATCGTGGTGCGGTAACGCGTCAGAGACGTCTCCCACTGCCCAAGGCAGAGGCGGCCGTGATCCGAAAGCGTGTATTCGCGTCGCGCGGGACCGGAGTCTGATTCCGTCAGACGCGACGTCACGAGCCCGCGTTTTTCCATGCTGCGCAGGAGACGATAGATGCCGGAGTGGTCCGGAGGGGCATCCATATGTGCGGCATCGGAGGCCAGACGCTGGGCAATCGCATACCCATGCTGCGGCGCTTTGGACAACGCCGCCAGAATAGAGGGCTGCACCAGTTTCGGGAGGTTGATTCCCGAACAGGCGCAGGCAGAAAAATCAACAGGGGCCTTTTTCGACGATGTTTTTTTCAT
>CAZMLC010000005.1:21298-68609 GCA_964567125.1 uncultured Akkermansia sp. | reverse complement strand
GACCGATCCGTCCGAGCAGACAAATCGCCTTCAATCGATTCGGATAGGCGAAATCGACAATGGGATCGCGGTCGCCGCCGGGATTGCGCACGATTTCTAAAAGAAGGTCAACCGCCCGGCTGTCGCCCATAATGCCCAGCGCGGTTGCATAATTCGCGGAAAAGCGTTTTTCAGCGCGCATGGCCGCAACGAGTTTGCTGCGCAAGCTGTCGTTACGCGCAGACGATCCACGTTCCGCAACATTCCAGCAACTGTAGTAGGCATAGGACGATCGGTCTTCATCGTCAGGCGTGCGATGAAAGACCCAGGAAACCGCGTTACCGATGTCACGGCGAAACGCGCAAATGATTTCTTCATCCGTAAACGGTGCGATTGCGTTGGGCGAATAGAACGAGACGAACGGATGCCGTAAGGGGCGCACCAAACCGTATTGGTCCAAACGTTTACGGAGTTCGGCATACGACACATCGCGCACCGCCACGCCGGTTTGAATTGCAAGGATGGCTGCGGCAGCAGCGGCTTTGCCCGACATTTGCATTTCAGGTACCATCCGCAATCCGGCCAACACATCGCGATCGATACCCATGTGGCGCGAGGGAACGAGCAGGTTGTCGACATTCTTGGCGATTAACGCAGCGTACGGAACACTGACCGGATAAGCGAAAGGCGCCATTCTGCAAAGGACTTCCCAGTTCACGGACGCGTCGGTCTCGAACGCCCGGTCGCCCATGCGATGGATGTCGTAAGGAACCCATGCGGTGAACACCGGTTCCTCGCTGCGCGGACCGAAGAGACATGTGCGAAACGACACCATGACATCGGTTTCCACCCCCGCCTCTTCACGCGCCCCGATATAGGGACAGGCCATCAGCACACGGTTCTGATTTTTGTTACGGAGCCGCAACCGTCCTGCTGCAAGTTCGCTCGCCAAAGCGGCATATGCCCGCGCGTTTACATTCGGGCTTTTGTACATACCGATGTAAACAGGCCCCATGCCGCCGCCCGCTTTCTCCATGTAATAGGTCCGCGATACCGTGAACTGGGCACCATCTAGCGCCCGTCCGAAACGGACGTTCGCACCGGCGAGCAAGGCGAGCGTTGCGTTGCCCGTTGCGTCGATAAATACTTTGGCAGCCACCTCGCGGACGATTCCGTTGCGGATAATTTGTAATCCGACGATCCGCTGACCGTCGCGGTAAGCGGCTGCCACGGAAGTTTCATACGCTAATTCGGCACCATACTTGCGGGCGGAACGTTCCAGCGTCGCTAAACGGCCCGCGACGTTCATCGGCCATTTGGATCCCCAATTGATCGCCCCGAGCGTCGCGTTGCCTCCCATTGCCGCGCGGACGTCAATTCCCAACACCTTGATACCCGATTCCGCCGCTGCAA
This sequence comes from uncultured Akkermansia sp., assembly GCA_964567125.1. Classification (GTDB taxonomy): domain Bacteria; phylum Verrucomicrobiota; class Kiritimatiellia; order RFP12; family UBA1067; genus CAZMLC01. The sequence continues at coordinate 67,217 of CAZMLC010000005.1, read as the reverse complement.
TGAGCGCCTCGGCACCAGCCGAACCGAGACCGACAACGATCAGGTCATATTGCTCGCTCGATGCTGGCATACACGCGACAGCCCGCGCAACCGCTTTTCCTGCAATCCTCTTTACTTCGAGCATAATTCCCCCGCTGAAAGCGCGTTCATCAAATCAGGATGTTGGGCGCCGGGATGCCAGGCTACACCGGGAATAAACGTCGAGTCTGCGCGGGATTCGCGATACACGTGTCCGAGTGCGGTCGCTTCGCCTCCGATACAGAATGTTTTATCCTTGGCTAACATTTTTTCATATGCAGCGTAAAGTTCAAGACGCGCATCGCACCAATCACTATCCGCGGCGAGTCGAACCTTGAAAATCGTTTCGCCCGGTAGTGCTCCGGGGACAACAGACCATCTATCTGTGGCGAACCGACCGAGATCCCCGGAGTATGAACCGACAAGCGGAGCGGCGAAGAATTTCTCCTTAATCGCTTTCGCGCCGGCGTTGCGCCACGCGGTCGGCGTCGTGTCGACAACGCGTTCCGCAATGATGCGCGAGTAGCCATCCATGCCGATGATATCGAGGAAAAACTTACCTCCCGCTTTCTGGATGTCGGCAACATTGGCATTCAGGAAGAGATTCGCCTTACGGAACAGAACCAATGCGCTCAAGACATCTGATACCGGCGGCGCATGATACCGGCCATTGCCCTGCAGATTTTCCTTTTCAATCCGTTCGCGTACAGCGGCGGCGATCTCCGTTTCAGCGGCGCAGAGTACGTTAGGAAGCAAGGCGCCGGAGAATTCCGGTACGAGCATCAGCGATTGTTCCACCACCACGGTCTTTGCGGGGTTCTTCAAGGATGCACCGAGCGCATACGCGGTGGCACCGAGAAAAACCGTCTCGCACTCCGCGATAACGGGAATCCCGGATGGAGACCTGCCGGGATTTTGCGCCCAGATGGGGCCGATCCGGAACGAGGCCGCAGAGGCTGCCGCCGAAACGAGAAATGTCCGTCTCCTCAGATCCATAACGCCTTTCCGTTATTCATGTGCTTGCTTTGAACTCAATATCCGCAGTGTAACATTACTCCGCCATCATGACGCGGAATCCATTAGAGGATCCGCTTTTTGATACCGACAAGGATGCGCGCTGATCAGCGGGTTGATACCAACTCGCCCACCATCCATTGTTACGCAAAACACGGTTGCCGTCCGACTGCGCCACTGTGGCATTTTGTGTGTCGCTGACGAATGCTGTTGCGTTTGTTACATACCAGTCCCGGCAGAGTTCGGCGACGTTGCCATGCATGTCGTAAAGGCCCCACGCGTTGGGCGCATATCCGCCGACGCGCATCGTACCGTTGGTGATGCCGCCACTAAAGACAATGTACTTCGTGCCGTCATATAACTGCCCACCATTTTCCATACAGCGGCCGACGAGAAACATGCCTGCCTGGGTACTCGTATTATTATTAAATGCCAGTGTGTTCCCTGCCCGGCAGGCGTATTCCCATTGCCACTCGGTGGGTAGATCGAACGAATTGTTGCCGGTCATGGCGCGTAGGTTGCCGATGACGCTTCCTTGGTCGACCTCAGCCGAATCCGGCCACGACGCGCCCAATGTGGTGCCACGCAGAACATCGTACGTGACCTTTTCCATGGGACGGAAATCGCCTTCGATTGTAAAAAAAGCCCCTGACCGATTTCCGCCCATCAGCTCATATTGCTTTTGCGTCGTCTCAAAAACCGAGATGTAAAACGGCGTGGTGATCGTATAATCGCGGAGCGGATTGCCAACTTTTCGGGTTCCTGCTGGAATACGGCGCAGAACCAAATGCGTGGTCGCATACTTGATATCATTGGTGACAGCGGTCCAGATGACCGCCGATACCGCGTTGGATACGACATCGCGTCTCCACGTTCCCCAAACGCCGTTGGTCAAAGCTTTTTCCGTTATGAAGGCGATCTGACCGTCTGCTCCGGGTTGTTTCGTCAGGTCGTAAATACGGTATAGAACGTTGGATACGGGGACAGCGACGAGGGTTACTTCAACTCTGAAATTCTTGACCAGCTGTTCGCTGGCCAGAGCGGGAACCCGCATCGGATCAATTTCAATGGTGTGTTTTCCGTTACGCATCGGCGAAATTTCCCCGGAAAGCGCCGCCAACGGCACGTTTCCCAACGGACGGTCGCTGTCAAACGCGGTCAGCTGGATTTCATAAGGTGTGGTGGTTTCGTACCCCGACACCACGTAGTCCAGCCGCACGTGTCGCTTCCATGGCCATTGCTGACGCGCGATCACATCGCTGACCATAATCTCCGCTGACACAGATAAACTAACCAACCCAAGAATCAAACTCAGTACCATGTTTTTCATTTTCTGTTCCTTGTTCGAAGTTAACGAATGCTGATGAACGAACCTGCTGGGATACGTTCGAGATTCCGCTCAAAACTTTCAACGCCGGAAAGCGCCACAGTATGGTCGCCGATGCCAATGCCATGCCATGCAAAATATGCGGGTCCGGGGACAGTTTCACGGGATTCCCCGTCAATTGTGAGCGCGGTTTCTCCGCCCGGAATCGGCACCACCATGTTGCGGACCGGAATCCTGCTGAACAGCGCTGAATCTTCTGCCGCTGTCTTGACGAAACGGAAGGCTGTCCCGCCGACACCGCGTACCACGCCGATCCCTCCAGCGAAGAGCGATGCCTCCGCGATCATCGCACCGCCACATTCAAGTTCAGGATAAAACTCAAGCGTAAACGTATACACGCACTCCGCAACATCTTCTGCTGGAAGTTGCACGAGCCATTCACACTCCGGCAGACCCGGTGTATTAAAAACTGCGTTTGTAGCCGCAGGACCACCCGCGATCGTTAGCCGCGCGGACTTCGCCCCTTCCGGCCAAGCCCAGTCCAATTTCGGATTCGCTTCCTTGACCGTACGCCAATGGAATGAGGTCTCGATCACCGCATCAACGCGGATCGGTTCCGACCGTATGGTTTGTGAAAAGACAACGCCGCCCGACACCATCAGTGCAGCAAGAATCCAACCTCGCATCTTCCGTAGAGTCGACATACGCTAACCCCTTTCTCGGTGTCGCCAGCGGATGCGGTTTCTGGTACGCGTCATGCGCTCCCACGAAAACGCCTCGTCTGGCTTCTCCTCGTGTGCTATTTCAGAATGGTCAACCGTCCCCCTGTTGTCCATCCTGATTCCCCGTGAATGACCACTGATGCCGAAGTTACAATTCAGCATCGTGCGGCTTGTCTTTATCTTAACGATAAAGAACAACACATTTTTATTTCATAACATTACGTCTTCCGTGTCAATTTGTCGATTCAAAACGTACGGCACCGTTTTTTGCGCGCCTCATCGCGAGACAATCAGAACGGAAAAATCATGCTATGCACGCACAAAACGTCGGGGGGAACGTCACTCGGCAACCACCAGTGCCACGGCATCGTCAACCGGGACATATCCCTCCGCATAGGCTTTAACCTGAAGGCTGATCACCGTGCAGCGCGTTCCCAGGCGCTGCGCAGGCGTATATGTAAATGAAGCCTCATTCCCTTCTGGTGCCAGCGTCGCCGCGCAACGCCCGTGCGGATCGACGGTTAACCGCGCAAAATCATTTTTCCCGATTGAACGGCCATCCACCGAGAGCCGCGCACGACCGAAAACAACCCCATTCGTGACGGCGCGACCTTCGCTGTCGCACAACGCAATATCAACGGCTCCGCGTGCGCGCACACCACCGTGCAAAAGCTGTGAATGGGGAGTAAGCCGCACAAAAAGACGCGGACGCAGCGCCTGTTGCGGTACCCCTTCAAAATCACGCAACCAGACATCGGCGCCTTTCAGACAGGAATTGATCACGGCGCGCGACAGCCGTTCCAAACCGCACGCTGTATCGCGATCGTAAATCGGATGGCTCTTGCCTGCATGTGTGATGGTCCAGTGCAGATTCGCCGCGGCGCTAAAATCAGTACCGAACAGCGTGACCCAGGCGCGTCCGCGCTGCCACGCGACAACGACAGGCTCGTTCTGCGCCGAGCGTGCCAGAACCTCAGCATCGCCTTCAGGACGGATCGAGAAAACGGCGAGCGCCTGCTCCTTGCCGCGTGCAGGCGCAAACGTATTCACGACATCGCGTGCCACGTTTCCAAGGTCGGACACGGGAATCGGCGTCGCCAGTCCCGACGCAACAGGATAGTGCTGGAAGAGCGTACCTGTCTCGGTCAACACGGCAGGACACCACTGCTGAAGTTCAGGGTTGTGCGCATAGCAGCTTCGGCTGATCACGATGTTGACGCCCTGCTGCGTTGCACGCTGCGTCACAGACATTTCATCCGGCGTCAAGTGCCGCGCGCAATCCAGCACCAGCGCTTGCCACGCACCCCATTCAGGCTGTCGCGTGCCGGCTGCGTCAAAAAACGCCTGCATCGCAAGATTTGTCCGCGCATCGTTGCCGCCCACCATCAGATATCCCCGCGCGGCCTGCTCGAAGAGATAATTTTCATAGATGCGCACGCGCGCCGGATCCGTCAACGCGACAACGCGCCCCATGCTGCTTTCCGCCCACCGCATGCGCATCACTTCATATGCAGACTGTTCAATCCGGTCGCAGCCGCGCTGCAATGCCTCATCCGCATGTGCCGTCATCACGACCAGCAAATGATCCGGGGAAACCGGATTGAGGACAACCTGTATGTTGGGTTCCGTCACCGTGTCGCGAATCGGCTCAAGAACACCTGAGGCATACCATGCCTTTAAGGGTTCACAACGCTGGTCGAGCAGCGCGATCACATGCGCCGGACGCGGCGTATACAGCGTCGCATTAATCTCCACACAGCGACAGGTCTTACCCAGAATCGAAAGCCACTCGACAGTGCGCAACGCGCGCGTTTTCGTTGCCGCACAATAGAGGATGTCGATCGCGCCCGGACGATTGATCAGGGTATAAAGCGGGCCATGAAATGCGCGCGTAATCCGATAACACGCATCGTTCGTCACCGCATGTTCCGGGGAGACCAGCGGCACGTGATCCGCCGTATAGCCACCGCCAAAGCGCTGATGCTTCGGACGCGAACGATACGCCTCCGCGCGCGACTGGGTCGTCAGATCCTCGAAGGGCGCAATAATCCAGTTGAGCGTAAACTCGGAAGAGCCCACCACGCCCGGGGAATTCAGCAAGCCGCGCCAATAACGTTCCAGATAATAGGCTGCACCACGCGGCGTCACACCGCCGATACCGCCCGTGGCCCATGAGTATTTGGGACCGTTCCACTCTGTGATCATCCACGGACGGTTCGCCAGAAGCGCATGTGCGCCTAACTCAGCCAGATCACGTTCAATCTCCTCCATACGTCCATGATACCGGCCTGTGTACTGGTTGATGCCGCAGACATCCTCGTGCGGCAAAGGCGGAATCGTAGTAAAGTTGCCGGGACGCACATACATGATCGGCGCTGTCGACACCTGCTGGGCACGGAGCTGTTGCGCCACGCAGTCGATTGGCTGATACGGCGCATGGGGAAACGCGGCATTCAGATCGGCTCCCCACATGTTCAGTTCAACTTCGTTCCCGACCTGTAAAACACCAATTGCGGCATGTTCATGCCAACTTCCCATGAGGTTGACTTTGTTTGTATAGGCTCCTGCAAGCTGAACAAGATCGTTCCAGTCACTGAGCTGGGCATAGTTGCCGGCAACCCCTGCTAACTGTGCGATCCCGCAGGTCTCGTGAAAACGAATGTTCTGCGGTTTCAGACTAAACCCGTAATACCGCGCACCGTCCACCCAGAGATCGCCGAAAAGGCGTTGCGTCTGGACAACCGGACGAACCGGATCATCGCAGTTGTAACAGGCATAGCGTCCGAAATCGCTGCGTCCATTCCACAGCCAGGCCCAGTCGGAAAGCGCGGGTTTCACAGTATGGCGCAAACTGGTATTGGGTGCTCCAAACACAAATTCCGAGGTTCTCAACCCGAACGGACGCTTGACTGTGGCGAGCACGGTTTCATCGCGCAGCGCACGGATAACCAGCTCAAACAGGTTAGGCGTCCCCGGTCGCCAGAAGACGATGGCGTCGAGCGGCAGCTCCAACGCAGCGCCGTGCTGCTCTCCCGACACGATGCAACGTCCCTCTGCATCGCGCAGTTCCGCCGCTAGATGCGTTGCCGTCCCGGAGGGATACTCAGTCCGCAGAGACATCTCCGTGCCTCTCCGCAGTACACGGTAACGCACATCCGCACTGTTCAATTCATTGGTGACTGATGCCGGAATAACGGTTGCATTGGATTTTGCTTTCCCCGGCCGGCGATGCGTTTGAAAGCTCGCAGCATAAGTTGCATACACTTCTGGATATGCCCGCAACGTCGTTTCACAGGCAAGACGGTGCTGACGAAGCTCAAGCAGCGCGAGCCGCTTCTTCAAAATCGTCGCTTCAATCTGCGCCATCTCCTCTGCGATCAGCCGTGCATGAGCCGGAGCCCACCCCAGCGTCAACGTCCCCATCTCCAAACTGAAGTCATCAGCCTGTCCCGGGATATTTTCTATGCGCAGCGCAATACTGACAACCCGCGCGGGATCAAAACGGACACTTTGCTGCGGCTTTGAAAGGTCAAACGTGCACAATGACCATGTGTCCGTCGGCATCACCTCCGGCGCAAATTGCGCCCACGACTCGCTGCCATCCGCAGCCTGCGAATAGAGCCGCAGTAAAAGCGGCATCTTTTCGTTCAATCTTTTCGCCGTGCACCGCATCGGGACATGGATCATGCGGTCGCGCACCGTGATTCCCTCTGATGACCCACGCGGAACAGGATACGCGACGTTCACCACTTGCTTGGTATTCGCGTCGGTAAATACAACGCGTTGACGTACATGAAAAGCGCCTTCCTTCTGAACAAGCTCCGCACGCGCCTGTGTGCAACTCTGATACAGAATGCTCGTCTGTAACGCTTTTTTATGCGCTAGATCAAACACAATAAACGGCATGGATGTTGCCGTCTGAAACCGGGCAAGTTGCGCGGTATAGTCGGCAAACGTCACGCGCGGCCAGCACGGGGAGTCTGCGTGTGCGACAGCGATTGGATCACGCCACACGGATGCGGATTCCTCAAGGATGCGCGCGGCATCGCGCCGCTGATCCTTCTGCGCCCGCGCACACACCTTTTCAAGTACAGCAAGCACGCGCTTTCCCTGTTCAGCCGCGCCATTCAAATTTGCTGCTTCCACGTTCCATCGCATGCGCAGATCATTCAGCCGCTCGAAACTTATCTGCACCGGGTCGGTAGAAACCAGCGTGATTTCCGATCCCTCATGCAGAAAACGCGGGCCCTGCGGCAAAAAACAGAGGTCATCGACGAGCAATGTTTTTTTCGCGGCAACAGCGTTTTCGCGCGACGTGACGGCCAGATTGAACTCCGTAACCTGACTGAACTGAAGCGTGGCCACATGCGGATCGCCCCCGCGGAACCAGCTGAAATCAGCGGCCTTCAACTCAAAGGTCTGCCAGGTGTCCGTCGCGGTCAATGGTTTGGCTTGCCACTCAACACCATCACGGGTGATCACGCGCGCAAGGAACGCAAGGGGGGATGCCTGTTCGGCACGCACAACAAGGCGCACGGACGTTAAATCAGGATTCGGCGCAAAACTAGGCCAATCGAACCGCGACCAGGATTGCGCAGTATACGTTAACCGCAGTGCAAGTTTCGCCTGCCCATCATCGCGCATGCCCACGGCAACAAGCTCGGTTGTACCCGCATTTCCCGCTTTTGCAACAGCATAGTTCAAATTGGTCCGCACCAACGGTTGCGCACCCCAAACCCCTTGCGCCAACACGACCATCCCGATCCATCCATACATGTTCATCAGCTGAGTTCCCTCTGAACGTCCTTGCACGATTCCTGTCGTCTGTTACCGAGCATTATTCATTATACTTGTATTGCAGACGATAAAACCGCTGTGATTCGGTTGCTGTCGGGATCACGCGCAAACGTACACGCTCACGACGTTTCCCCAGCGATTCGCGATTCGAAACCGCGGTCTCCTGCGGCGTCCATACCGCATCCGTGAGCGAAACCGCAGAAATCACGGCATAATCGACATCCAGCGTCTGACTGTTGCGCTCAAAGGAAAACTCGACAGCATGTCCATGTTCCAACGCAGTTAACGAGAAGTGTGCTTCAGCCGACTCGGTCTCCGCGCTCCACGGATCGCTTCCGCGCGCATATTCGACCCAATTCTTGACGCCATCGTTGTCGGGATCAGCCTCAGGTCCGCTGATCAGAAGCGTGCTCATTTCATCCTCTGAAAAGTAGCGGGAGGCCCAACTCGAATAGAGTTCACCGGCCACGGACACGCCCGGTGCACCGAATGCCGCCGCGCTCACGCGCCAACTCTCGGCATCGTTCAATGCGGGCTGTTGTTCGGGATCGCAGACAACCATTGCGCGGCCCTCACCGTCGCTGGCGGGATGCCATTTATCGCTCCACGTAAATTCGAACAGCGTTTCCCCTGATGCCTCATTGAGCGCGAGATGTTCCCCGCTATTGTTCAACTCGCCATCATAAGGCCCGAAGACGTTTAACTCTGTCTGCGCATATCGCACGGCAAACGCCTGGGGATTCTTTGCCACGATAATCCGCTGGCCGTTGGTAAGTACACATGCGGGAAACGTGAAGACGATGCCATCGGAAAAATAGGCATTGCTGAGCGTCAACGACGCAGGCCCGATGTTGAGCAGTTCCAGATATTCAAACTCATCCGCCGTAACACCGACGATTGCTGCTTTTTCAATGGGACTGGGACTTGCAGGATGGTATTGCAACTGCGTCAGCACCACTTGACGCTGGGCGGTCGTCGGCACACCGGCATAGGTGTAGGCGGCGATCTGCGTTCCTCGATCATCCACCAGCCGGATCGATCCGCCCCGCGCGGTCAGCTCGCCCGCATAATCGCCTTGAATAAAGCGGCGCTCTCCTTTTTTGGGGCCTGTGTTCCGCTGCCGAAACGCCGCTGCGTTTTTCACAACATGCAACAGGCCGACATAGCTTGCCGCAGCGGTTCCGGCACCGGCTGGAATCACCGTCCCACCTTTAAACGTATGCTGAATCGTTCCTTCCAGGCGCCAGCCCGAAATATCCACAGCGCGCGCCGTTGTATTGCGGAGAATCACGTATTCCGCAGCCTGCGTCGCATTGCTCGGGAAGAAGTCAATGGCGTCAAAAAGGACCATTCCGGCAACGTTGGTCTGCGCATCGTCCGGCAGTGGCAGCGTATTGTAGGTCACGCGTCCGGGCCCCTGATAAAAGAGAAAACTGCGACGTGGCTGAATGTAGTCCACAATCAGACGCTCGACCTCTTCGCGCGGTCGCCGCGCCACGAAATTGGTCGGAAACTTCCATTTGGCCGCATCGAGGTCACCATCCGTCCACGCGGAAGGGTCAGCCGGATCAGGATCGACCCAGCTGGCGATCTCGCGCAACTTTGTTTCGAAAAGACCATTGACGGTCCCAGGCTTTTGCAGATAGTTATCCATCAAGGTGCGAAAGCGCCTCACGTACATCTGCCGCATTTCCGGCGCGGCCAGGATGATGTTGTAAACAGGGCTGCCCCCGCCTGCTGTAAAGACGGTATTGGTAATCAGATGATCATCGTAATAAAAATCGACACCATTCCAGACATGTCCCAGCGAGAGGTCCACATCCCAGATCAGCGGCGCCCACTCCTGCGAATGATTGGTGTCGCGGTAGAGAAAGAAATTCTTGTGCCCATGATCAACATCGCCGATCAGAAAACGCGTGCACAAATAGTTCACGGTCGCGGCGATATCCATATTATCGTAGGCATACCGTTGTCGCGAATCGAGCGTCACCGACGTATGCAAATTCGTATACAGCGCAACCAGATCGCTGTTGTCCTCATCCTCGCGCGTCTTCTTCTCGGCACCGTCCGTGAAAACCGTGTTGTAAATCTTGTACAGCGCGCCATCAGGGTCCAGTCCGTTGCGTTCCAGCATGCGGTCCCCGCCGTTTTCCACTAAATCCATCACGCCGTGAAAACTGCCATTGAGTTGCACCCGCACGGGAAACGCATAGTGATAAGCAGCACCTGTCAGGTGCGCCAGCCAATGGCCGAACGTGTTGCGCGCCTTGGTCTTATCGGCATAGTTCGAAAGCAGGTTGATCCCCTTTACCCGACGTTCGTTCACATTCCACTGGAAGCGCGCATCATCGGTAAAGTTGAAGTTGTAGCTGTGTTTGGGAAATCCGCGCGATGACTGTCCATGCAACGTGTTTTCGACATTGTCATAGAAATTCGTTAAATAGTAGCAGCAACTGCGGAAGGCGTTACTCACCGGGCCATTTCCATTCGTCGCTTTTACGAACCATTCCAGCACCGGTAGCTGGCTCGTCTGCGTCGTTGTCTGAGCCGCAACCGTGCCGATGTAGCATGCAGACTCCGACGGGTCGAGATACGCGGGATAGCGGGTCAGACGCCCGGCCTTATCGCGGATTTCAAAGCGCCAGCGCACCATCTGACCGGGTTCGACATCCGATGTCTTCATATAGCAGGAATACACGCTGTCGCCGGCAACGAGATCGCCATTCGCCCCTGTATCCGTCAGCGCATACGGACCATCCTCGGCATTCCACATGACGCACCGATAGAGGCTCACCGAAGCAACGGGTTTCGCAGTCGCCACCAAATTAACCGACACGCGCAGAGCGGGGCTGTTGGTTGTCCCGGTAGGACGTGGAATATCAGGATCCAGCGGCGATACCGCCGAGACCAGCGTCCCTGTCGCGGCCATGCCATTCAGCGCAAGGGGCGTCGCAACCGCAAAATAACCGGAATTCGTGCTGATGACTTTATACTGTCCCGTCAGTTTCGTTGAGATCAGAAAATCGGAACTGGAAGATCCGGCATTGACGCCTTGAATGGCAACAATATTTGTACCGGAAACAAGGACGGCGCGGTTCACCGCGTAATCGGTCCAGGTGTAGACGATATTTTCATTCACATACGTGTCTGAACGGGTATTCCAAGCGAGCGCGTTGGTACAGTTCGCCCGCGAAATTTCAGTTCCATTGACGTAGGCGATAAAACCGTCCTCGTACTTCATGCTGAGCACCAGCGACTCTAACCGCGCAACGTCACCAATCACAAACGGCTGCCGCATGAACATCGATGCCGTCTTCGTATACATCACGGAACGGCAGTTGCTAACGCCTTCAACCCCTAGGAATCCAGTATAAACATCATTGTTATCATATCCGATGCCCGTGGTCGCCCACGTCCAACTGCTATCCCTGAACGCAGGCGCAACATTCCAGCCCCCCGACGCGTTATGTCCGAGATGTCCCGCAGCATAGTTGGTGCCGAAGTAATAGGTGTTGTTCTGTGCACTCGTGAGCGTCGTATAGCGGCACGGGGAACCCTGCGTAAGATAGGTCACAGTTTCGCTGCCGATCTGCCGTCCATACGAAACATCCGGCGGTAATGCGGGAAACGCGGGCGCGAACTCATCCACTTTAAGCGGTACACCCGATGTGGCATGCGGACGATAGAGGCCTAAATATTCGCCTCCTTTTGACAAACTGAAATTGGTATGCAGCGGATACCCGGCGCGCGTCCGATTCTTCCCTGACGCCCAGACCAACAGAAACCGGTTCGGCTGGATCGTGATCGCAGGGAAGCGCCATTGCGTCATACTCGACGCCTTGTCCGTCAGCCACCATCCCTCCAGCGAAACCGCATCGTCCCCGTTGTTGTAGAGTTCAATCCAATCGCTTCGATCACCATCCTCATCCTTGATTCCGGAACTGTTGTCGGCAAGGAATTCGGAAATAACAATTTCCCCTTGAGCCGAAAAGACTAAGGCCAGCAAAACCCACACAACCCGATACATATCGTGCAGTCTTGATACACACCCTACATGCATGGTGGTAAAATACAGAATCAATGAAAAAAAGGCAATGCGCAAATGGTTTCTCAAATCGTGTGAAGTACAGGACGCACGCCCGCGCCTGTCCACATATCAACCTGTACAACACGAAGGCATGGTGCTATACTCGGACAAAAAAGGGGGCAAATTCATGCATGTATCACGTCGAACATTTATACAGACAAGCATTGCAGCTGCGGCGCTGAGAGTGCCATCGGTACGCGGTGCACAATCAAAAACACCGGCCATGCTGTGGGGCGCGCTGTTGCACATGGGCACGAATATGTGGTCGGATATCCCTGTGGATGCGTGGGGACCGTTTAAGGGCGAGCAACTGAAACTCGTCTGCGAGGCGGATCATCTGCGTTTTGATGAAGCCGTGTGGCGAACGCTGACCGCGCGCATGGCTGCCGCGAAAATGAATCTCGTGGTGATCGATCTAGGCGAAGCGCTTCAGTATGAAAGCCATCCTGAATTGGCGGTCAAGGGTTCGTGGACCATCGACCGTTTCCGCAAAGAATTGACACGCCTGCGCGGCCTGGGGCTCGAACCGATTCCCAAGTTGAACTTTTCGACAGCCCACGACACGTGGCTCAAGATGTATGGCCGACAAGTCTCTACGCCCACCTACTACGCGGTCTGCGCGGATCTGATTCGCGAGGTCAGCGCGATCTTTGATACGCCGCGTTTCTTCCATCTGGGATATGATGAAGAGACGTCCGGACACCAAGCGAAATACAGTTATACGGTCGTGCGTCAAGGCGATCTCTGGTGGCATGACTTCCTCTTCTTCGTCAATACGGTGGAGAAATGCGGAGTCCGGCCCTGGATCTGGTCGGATTACATCTGGAATCATTCCGCTGAGTTCCTGCAGCGCATGCCGAAATCGGTACTGCAGAGCAATTGGTACTACGGCAGCACCTTTGATGTCCCCAAGCAGAAACATGTCCAGGCCTATATCGACCTCGACAAGGCGGGCTTTGACCAAATCCCGGCAGGCTCGAACTGGAGCAACGATGTGAATTTCAAAGGCACGGTTGAGTTCTGCCAAAAGAACCTCGCCCCCGAACGGCTCAAAGGCTTTCTGATGGCACCCTGGTTTTTCACCTTACCTGAATGGCAGGAGAAAAACCTCAACGCCATCGCCCAGGTCGAAGCCATGATTGGCAGGAGTTAAGGGGTTGAGCCCCAGTACATCTGAGGCTTTCGATTCACAATCCTAACCTTTGCAACTATTGACGATACGACGCGAGGCGTGCTAAACTTTAACCATAGGACAAATTTTATGCAGCACTCGTCGGAACCATTTTTACAAAGTACTGTTTATTCGCTCCCCGTGCGGCGTGAAATGAAGGCAATTCTACATTTCCTTCTTCCACGCAAGCATGTCCTGCGCCTAGGGCTCGATATCGGCTTTACCAATGCCGATGCCAGCCAGACGCTGCGCAAGATCGGCGGATATTGGATGACGGTTGAACCGACGGAGGCGCGCGCCCGCCGCGTCAGTGAGGAGCTGGGCGAAGAGACTGTGCTGGCCATGGGAAAGAACGGCGAGCTCCCCTTTGAAGACAAGCAGTTCGACGTCGTAGTGGTCGCCAATCACATTATCCCGGTGAACCCTGCGGCCGCGCTCGAGTTTATCCGCGAGTGCCATCGCGTCATCAAGCCCAGCGGGCACCTCGTCTTCACGGTCTGCCGCCATTCGCACAACAACATCGCCCCGGCTTCGGGCAAGGATTTCATGGGTGCCGGCTTCAGCGAATCCAGTATTTTTAATTTACTCCGCGATGGCTTCGATGTGCCGGGCATCCGCTGCTCCTGCCGCTTCTTTGTCCGACAGGTTCAGCGCTGGATTGAACAACGCCGCGAGACGTATGGCATGACCAGCGTCGTTGCGCGCATCGCGTATGGCATTGCGCAGTGTCTCGACTTTTTTATGATTCTCGGAAAAGGACACCAGATGACGGTCTTTGCGCATCGCAAAGGCTGGCGCGAAAAACGCAACTCCCTTCTGGGCGGTACAGCAAATTACTCCAATGCGATCTTAACCGATCCGCGCCGCGGTGGAAAAATCTCTTCCATCATGAAGTTTAAATAATCTATGAACCGTTGGCTTTTTGTCGCTGTCCCCTTGCTCGTCCACGCGATTCCGGCGCAAAACACGCTGATTCCTTACACGCGCTTTACGCTGGATAACGGCTTGACGGTGATTGTCCACGAAGATCACAAAGCGCCGATCGTCGCGGTCAATGTCTGGTATCACGTCGGCTCGAAAAATGAAAAACCGGGACGGACCGGTCTGGCCCATCTCTTTGAACACCTGATGTTCAACGGCAGCCAGCATTTCAACGACGACTATTTCAAGGCCGTTGAAAAAGTCGGCGCCACGGAGCTGAACGGTTCGACCTGCGAAGATTTCACCAATTACTTCCAGACGGTTCCCAAAGATGCGCTCGACACCATCCTCTGGCTGGAATCTGACCGCATGGCGCATACGCTGGGCGTGCTGACACAGTCGCGCCTCGATGAACAGCGCGGCGTTGTGCAGAATGAGAAGCGCCAGTACGAAAATCAGCCCTACAGCATCGCCTGGCAACTCATGACCGAAAACCTCTGGCCACGCAACCACCCCTACTCTTGGCCCGTAATCGGTTCCATGGAGGACCTCACAGCCACCACACTTGAAGATACGCACGCCTGGTTTAAAACGTGGTATGGTGCAGCCAACGCCACGCTGGTGCTTGCCGGTGATATCACGGCGGAGGAAGCCCGCCAGCGCGTTACCCACTTTTTCGGATCAATACCCGGTGGCAGCCCTCCGGCCCGCCACAAGGAATGGATCGCCAAGCGGACAGGCACGCTACGACAGGTAGCCGAAGACCGTGTTCCGCAATGCCGTATTTACATGGCCTGGAACACACCGCCCTACGGAACCCAAGAGAGCCTCTATCTGGACCTCGTCGGCCGCGTCCTTGCGGATGGTAATGCCTCGCGTCTCGTCAAGAAACTCGTTGATGAGACCTCGCTGCTCACCTCCGTTTCCGCATGGAACGACGCAGGCGAAATCGCAGGCACCTTTCTGATCGTCGCGTCGCTGGCGCCGCAAGCTTCGGAAGCGTCCGTTGAACAGCTCATCCGCGCTGAACTGCAAAGACTGATCGCGGAGGGCCCGACATCGAATGAAGTGCAACGCATCAAAAACACGGTGCATGGCGAACATATCCGCCGCCTTGAACGCATCGGCGGATTCGGTGGCAAGGGACAGCAACTCGCCAAAGATGCTGTGCTGCTGGACGACCCCGATTATTTTTCGAAAGCGATGCAGATCATACAGTCCGCGCACCCCGCCGACCTTCAACGCGCCGCACGCGCGTGGCTCAGCGATGGCGAGTATGTCCTGACGATTCGTCCGCGCCGCGAACACACCGTGACGACCAATAGTGTTGACCGCTCCACGCTGCCGTTACCGACCACGCATCCGCAGTCAATCTTTCCCTCCACCATATCGTTCGTGCTGAGCAACAATCTGCACGTCACCTATGTTCAGCGTCTTGGACTGCCACTCATCAACATGCGGCTGATCCTGCCGTGCGGCTATGCCACGGTGGCGACCAATCAGGCCGGGCTGGCAACGCTCTGCGCCGAACTTCTGACGGAAAGCACGCAGCAACACACCTCGGCTGAACTCTCCGAACACTGCGCATTGCTCGGTGCACAGCTCAACGCGGCATGTAATGCCGATCATTTCGTTGTCTACCTCAGCGCGCTTTCCGCACAGCTCGAATCCTCGCTCGATCTCTATCGTGAAATCATTGTTACGCCTGGCTTCACGGAAAAAGACATCGCCAACAAAAAGGCACAACGCAGTGCGGATATCCAGCGCGCACAGCGTGAACCGATCGCGATCGCCCACCGTCTGCTGCCCGCGTTGCTGTATGGAAAAAATCATCCGCTGGGCTATCCAGCCTCAGGAACAGAGGTTTCGATCAACACGTTGACTCAAACGGATTTCATCGCCTTCCATCGCGCTGGATTTCAACCGGATCAGGCCACGCTGCTGGCCATTGGCGATGTGCCGGTGGAAACCATGAAGCGGTCGCTCGAAAAAGCATTGTGCAGCTGGCAACCGACTACGCCACGTCCGGCCCTGAGAACGAGTGCCCCCACCCAGCCTGCACTGCACAATCCGCGCGTCATTCTGGTGGATCGCCCCAACTCGATTCAAAGTGCGATCGTCGTGGCACAGCGCGTTCCTCGCAGAACCGTGGAGAATGCGCTCCCTGTTGACCTCATGAATTATGCCCTGGGTGGCAGTTTCACAGCGCGCATCAACATGAATCTGCGCGAAGACAAGCATTGGACCTACGGCGCATATTCCTCGTTCAACGCAACGCAAACGACGCAGTTTTTCCTGCTCAACACACAGGTGCAGGCGGATAAGACCATCGACGCCCTCCGCGAAATCCAGCATGAGTTACAGGGTTTTCTGACGACCAATCGCCTGTCACAGACCGAGTTCATGACGGCACGGCAGAATGTATGGATGAAAATCGCGGCGCGCTGGGAAACGCAGAATAGCGTCCTGGATACACTTGAGGAGTGCCTGCGTTTCGCATGGCCAGCGGACTACCCGCATACACTGAGCCAGCGACTGGAACGCATGACGCTGCGGGAGAGCGTGAACGCCGCAACCAACATGCTCACAGCCGATGCGTTCACCTGGATCGTTGTGGGCAACCGCGACGCGCTCGAAGCGCCGTTGCGCGCGCTCAATCTCGGCCCCGTCGAAATCCTCACTGCGGAGTAATTTCGACGTTCAGTTCGCCGCTCCCCGTAACCGGAACAATCAGCACACGCTCATCCTGCAAATAGGTGAAGGCGACGGGCTTTTGGTTCCAACGCACCGCGCGCGGTGCGGAAAGCCGCGTCACCACAAGGCGATGCTGCTCGGCCCAGCTTCTCACGTTCACGTGCACGGCTTGATCGGCAAACGGAATAACATCGCCAACAACGTGGATTAACGCCCCGGAGTGCAGACGCGTCACGGTGTAATGCGGCAACTTCCCGAACGGTTCACCGAGGTGCGCTTGGAGCGTGCCTGGATTGATCGCCGGTCCGTCGCGCATTTGCTCGTTGAGCAGAAAGTAATCGGGCAACAAGCCACCGCGTTGTTTAGGATCACCGATTGGGAAGGTCATCTGCAAGCCGGTCAGCGTGATGCCATGGGCAACCTGAGTCCAGACGTGCCGCGCAGACGTCGTGTCCACCCGTACCAGATCCTCTAAGGCTGAGCGGTAAACTAATCCGCACCACTGAACAGGCTGACCGATCCAGTTCGGCGCGATCCACTGGGTTGCGCCGATCACGCCGATCGTGCCGTAAAGACCGATCTCCCCTGCTGTGGGTTGTGTCAGATAGACCATCGACAATCCGGTCCAGGCCCAATAGCGCGCCTGCTCTAAATAGGTTTCGCGTCCGCTCAGCAGATAGCCCAAGACATAACAGCGGATCAGCCGCGCGGAAGCGACAATATCCGGTGTATGGAGCGGCATTTCCCACGGCTGTGCGCCGCACGGCACGCTTCCGGTATACAGACCGGTCATTTTATCCAGAACGCTGAGCGCCTTTTCAATGGCCGCCTCATCGCCGATCAAGGTCGCATTGAGCAGCATATCCTCGCTGCGCATCGCGCTATATCCATTGCAATGGTCGCAGCCCAGCGTGGAGGCGAAATCCACTTTGCCCGGACGATAAATCAGCTTGCCATCGGGCATGGAGGCAGCCAGCTGCACGACCTGATGGCGGGCATGCTTGATGAGCGCTTCAAGCTGACCATAGAGCAACGCGCCGGTTGGACGGCGGATATGCGAGATGCCCCACGCCCCCAAGGCACCGGGCGGAAGCGCAGCAATGACTTCCGCGCTGGTCTCATGCAATCGCTGCTTCAAGCGAGGATCGCGCGCATGCGCCGCCAGCCATTGCAAATAGGCTGGCACATCTTCAGCCTGTGCGGCGCCGAATGAGCTGCCCCATACCGCATGCCGGAATTTCGTACCCTCCTTAGCGGCTGAATCGAGCCAGCCTGCTGCCATCAACCGGATCGCAGCGTCAAAGTGCTCTTCGTTGCGCACAGGCAAAGCAGGCAGCGCATGGATCTGAATGTAGCGCGCAATGGGTTCGGTCATGACATCGCCGCGTCCCGTCAGCATACAGGCTGTCGCACGATAGAGTGTGCCAGCCTTGAAGGTTACAGTCGAATAAATGTCCAGTCCCGTTTCCGACACCGAAACGGTCGGCAGCCAGAGTCCCATGAGATGTCCCGCTGTGGCGAAGAGCCGATCCGGCGAATCAAAGACCTGCTGCACACACGCATCCTTCTGCCAGGTCAATGCAAACCACTGATTGTCCGCACCGATTGCCATCAGCGGATAACAGACTTTATAGGGCTCGGCAAAGCGACGGTTGGCCGCCAGTCCGCGAATCTCCTTCTCATTGCTAGAGGGCTCATTGGCAAGGTATTCAATGCCCGGAAGAAGCGCCTGCGTCTTGTTGGTGCCGCACGTTGCTTCGCCAGCAAACAGGGTCAGCCAGGGCAAAAAGACAACTTTGCGTTCCTGTGAGACCTCGACGGTCGTTGCGATCGTGATGCCGTGGGGCTGCGCTTCAACCGTCCGCTTAACCGTCCACAAAACGCCATCGCGATCCGTGGCTGTAAAAGCCGCGCAATACCCGTTCGTGTAGGGTTGAACGCAAACGCGTTGCGCCCCCCATGCGAGTTCAGCAACGGCGTCTTTACGATCGAGATAGAGCAGTTTCTCCTCAGCATTCCCGCGTGCGACGACACGTCCGTTTTGTGTATACGTCCAACGGCCAAACGCATAGCCTTGCGCCAAGATCCCCAGCGGGCCGCACGCGGTGGCAAGCGGCGACGAAAGCTGGAAAAACGAAGACGGCGTCAACGGCGGTTGTGCCAAGGGAATCCGCGGAAGCAGCGCAAGGCGCTTAAAGAGCGCACATCCGCGATCCCCCGGCGGATCGATCCGCAGACGCAACGATGCGGCGGAAAAAACGATTTCGCCTGTATAGATGCCTTTTCCCGTCTGCTTTAACGTCGCCATCCGCGTTTCGGAAAAGGCCTGGTTTGGCGCAGCATAAAAGAGCTGGCAGGTCCCGTCATTATCGGTCTCCGCTTCCAAACGCACCGCGATTTTCTTCACCTTGTCACTGAAATGAACCGGAAAATAGGTCGATTCAATCCACGGGTCCTCCCCGGTAATGGAAACCTGCAGATCCTGCGGCTGAGTCGCATCGAGCACGGCGCGCGGATTCCCTTTCCATTGCAAGTCAGGTTGCGTAAACGAAAGCGTCACCGGCGCATCGGCCCAGACCTGACACGCCACTAATCCCAAAGCTAAAATAAGTTTTTTCATGGTCAACTCGCTTGATACGGGAGGGAGTATACGCGGTATCCTGCTGCCAGACAATGCAAAAGCGCCTTTCTCCCTTGCCCCGTTCACGCGTTTTGCGGTAAACTGCATACATGACTTCACTTGAAACACTGCTTGCCGCTGATCGCGAAAGCCTTTGGCATCCCTATGCATCGATCACCCAGCCGCCGCCGGTAAACATGGCGGTTTCCGCACAGGGCACGAAAATCCGCTTTGCCGACGGGCTGGAGGTCATTGATGCGGTCTCCAGCTGGTGGTGCGTTGCGCATGGCCACAACCATCCGGCGATTGTCCAGGCGATCCAGGAACAGGCTGCCAAGATGACGCACGTCATGTTTGCCGGCATGACCCATGAGCCCGCGATTGAACTCGCCACCATCCTGAAAACCTATCTTCCCCCCTCGCTCTCAAAAGTTTTCCTTGCGGATTCCGGTTCGATTGCGGTTGAGTGCGCCGCGAAAATGGCGGTGCAATATCAGCTCGCCCGCGGCAATGCATCACGCACACGGTTAGCCGCGTTGACAGGCGCCTATCACGGCGATACGCTCGGCACCATGGCGCTCAGCGATCCCAACGGCATGCACACGCTTTTCCGCGGCATGTTGCCCAACCATGTGTTTCTGGAAAAGCCGACCATTCCTTTCGCTGGCGTTTGGGACACGGCGCAGACGGAGCGTATGATTGCGCAGCTGCGCCAGCACCAGCATGAAATCGCCGCTGTGATCGTTGAACCGATCTTTCAAGGCGGTAATGCCATGTGGTTCTACCATCCCAACTATCTGCGCGCCTTGCGCAGCGCCTGCGATGAACTGGGTCTTTTGCTGATCTTCGACGAAATCGCAACAGGCTTTGGCCGAACAGGCACCTGCTTCGCCATGGAACATGCGCTGGTTCTGCCGGACATCATCACCGTGGGGAAAATTTTAACCGGCGGTGCCATCACGCTGGCTGCGGCGATCGCTACGGACGACGTCGCGGCCACGATCTGCAGCACCACGCCCGGCGCGTTTATGCATGGTCCAACCTACATGGGTAATCCGCTGGCCTGCGCCGCTGCGTGCGCCTCGCTCAAGCTGCTGCGCACCTATGACTGGCAAGCCCGCGTCCAGCGTATCGAAACGGAACTCCGCGATCAATTGTCACGCTATCAAAACCACCCGAACGTTACAGATGTACGGGTTCTGGGTGCCATCGGCGTTTTGGAATTAAAGACCATGCCGACGCTGGCACAGGTTCATGACAACGCGCGTGAGACCGGCGTCTGGCTGCGCCCCTTCGACGGCTATTTATACACCATGCCGCCTTTTATCACCTCGACTGAAGAGATCCACCAGATTACAGCGGCCATGGGACGTTTACTCGATCGTGTCGCATCGTAGCCCAACGCGTCACAGCGGGATCGCGTCGATCATCATCAGCTCGATACTTCGCCGATTGTTGTACACGTTTTCCGCAAGTTCAAAAACGATATCAAAATGGCTTGCGCGACGCAGGCTCTCCTGCTTCGCCGCGGCATGAAACCAGACGCCGCGTAGGCTTTGACCCGCAGGAAACACCCAGCGCAGTTGCAGATGCGCACCGTCCGCACCCATTGTACGCACCTCGTCGAGCATGACATTGCGCACGCCCCAGCACGGCTTTGGATTACCTACGCCGAAGGGGGCCAGGCGTTGCTCGTTCTGATAAAAGGCCAAGGTAATATCTTCCGCCTGCAACCAGTCATCTACACGATACGGGGATGCGGGAACCTGCTGACGCTGTTGCTCGCAGCTGTGTTCGAACTGCGTTTTAAACGCGTCTAACATTCCGGGTTTCAGCGTAAAGCCTCCAGCGCAGGCGTGTCCGCCAAACCCTTCCAGCACATCCGCGACCTGCTTCAACGCGTCCACCACATGATAGCCCTCGGGTGCGCGGACAGAACCTCGGCCGCGCCCCTGCGCATCAACAGCAACCACAGCGACGGGAATACGCGCAACATCGCAAAGCCGCGCGGCAACAATCCCGATCAAGCCAGGATGCCAACCGTCCTCAACGCGGCCGCCTGCAACCAAGGCAGCCCGCTGGCGAGCACAATTCGCGCGTTCATCTACGGCATATTTTCCAGTGCATTGCAGCCACGCCGCCTCCGCGAGGGTTTTCTCCTGCGTGCGGCGTTCCGCATTCAATTGATCCAGCTGTGCAGCAAGAAGTGTCGCGTCATCCAGATTCTGCGTCACAAGCAGATTATAGGCCAGATCCGCACACGTCAACCGTCCAGCGGCATTGAGTCGCGGTCCCAGTAGGAACCCGTAGGTGAACGCATCAGGCACATCCTGCTGGTGTTTGCACGCCTTCAGCAGCAACGCACGCAACCCGACGCCTGAATATTTCTGAAAAAGGCGCATGGAAAGTCCGGCCAGCAAACGGTTTTCACCGACGAGCGGCACCACATCGGCAACCGTGGCAAGCCCCACGCGGACGAGCAGTTCATGGGCGAACAAAGGTCCGTCATAGACAGCATTTTCACGTCCCCACTGTACCATAGCATGGACCACCTTAAGCGCAACACCGGCACCGCAGAGGTGACGTGCCGTATCCGGCGAGCCGGGCAATTGCGGATTCACAATCGCGCGGGCGTTAGGCAAACAGCTATCCGGCGCATGATGATCCGTGATGATCACATCGATGGCTTGCGCCTGCAACTGGTCAACCACCGCGCACGCGCCAATGCCGCAATCCACCGTAATCAGCAGGCCCGGTTTCTGCGCCAGCGACGCGAGGCAATGCCGGACCCCTGATTCCGTGAGGCCATAACCATCGCGTTCGCGCCGAGGCAAAAACGGCGCAACAGTGCCGCCGAAGCGCTGGATCGCATCGACCAGTGTTGCCGTCGCGGTGACGCCATCGACATCGTAATCGCCGTAGACAACGATCATTTTCTGCGCCACAATCGCCGTCCATATCACCTCGGCTGCCTCACGGACCCCCGGCATCTGATAGGGATGACTCCATTGCGCATTAAAATCGAGCGTCAGAAACTGAGTCACGCGTGCTACATCGCAATATCCGCGTGCTACAAGCAGTCGGGCGAGCGGCACCGGCAATGCGAATTCATGTGCAATCTGTTGCACGAAGGATTCGCATTCCGCGGACTGTGTCATGCCATGTTGTTCCATAGGGGTATTAAAAAGTCCGGCCAAACTCACGCTTCTGCGGAACGGCAACGCTGTTTGTCATGTCCATCCGCGGTTTATCCAAAAGTGCACGATGCCCTTTTTGCAGCGCAGCAAGCAACCGCTGATACGTTGCGTGCTGTTTTGTCAACAGTGGCATTTCAGGCTGCTGCTCTTTTTTCGCGGCCAATCCGTAGCCGCCCTCTTCCTTCGTGAGATGCGCGGTCAGCAAGCGGCTATTTTCAGGATGCGTATGGTTGATCCACTCCAAAGCAGGCGTCCATTTCCGCCACCCCTCGTCTTCGTCAAGCGGTTGATGGCAGCTGATGCACGATTCCTTGTAAACTTGATTCAATTCATCAAACCACGCTTCATGGACCAGCTTTCCCTTTTCATTGAGGCACGTCCACGGATCGCGTCCGCCGACTGTGTGCGGCCGCGACATGTCAAAACTTGGATAGTAGATGACATTTGAATCGATCCATGCATAAATCCTGCGGCGGCTCTCTTCGTCCATATCGACATCGTGGTGTTTTTCCTCGATCAGCTGCGTAAGACGACTTACAAAAGACCCTGTCTGACGTGCGGGGAAAACCCCGGTTGGTCCGCGATTGATATAGAAATAATCCACCCATTTACGTCCGCACAACACCTCATACGACAGGCAGAAGAAACGCGTCTTGTCGCCGGTCAGATCAACGCGCTTGGGCGGCGTGGCACCGGAATGACAGCGCACGCAATACTGATCAAAAACCGGTTGCACCCAACGGACATAATCAATGGGGCCGCTTCCCCACGAGGGCGCACGCGGTTGATCAGGAATCCGATTGGCGCGCAAAACCGTCTGCGCGGCAACGGTCGGGGCCCGCAAGCGCGACTCATGACATCCGGCACAGGCGACGGTCTCACCGGAGACAACCTGAAAGACCGATCCCATACGTTGAATTTCCTTACCCGCGCGATCGAGCGCGATAAAGTGCAATTCGCACTGCGTAGGAACCTGGAAATAGGCCGAACCGTCTGCTGCAACAGGCACCTCCCCGACGATTTCCTTCGCGTAGTAGGTACCATAACTCATCACTGGATAATGGTCATGAAAGCGCGGCCCCTCGGTATTGTACGTCTTCGGCAGCGTCCGCATAATGCGCAAGGCCGCGACCTGGCCATTCGTAACCCCTTGTTCAGCAAGTCCATTGTAGACATTCTGTACATAGCAGAGCCCCTCGTGTTGAGTCTGCGTTTCAAGCGTTGCGCGTGTGGTGGCCGGTAATGCTCGGACGCGCAGCGGGATCGCGCTGAAGACATGATCGCCCACCGGTACTGCATAGCGTTCCCCCGTATAGGTGCACGCATACAAACGGAATGCTTTCCCTGACCCAGATGGCGTCATGACTGAAGCCAGGAACAGACCATCAAAAATCGGGCAAGGATCGGTTACCGTATCCGGATAAAAGCGATCCCCTGGTCCCCAATTGCAATCGCGCCAATCTTTACCGACACGCAGCTCATAGGGCGTCTCAAAAGTAACCTTGCGCATCGCCGCACAGTTCTCGATCCCCTTTGACCGGGTCAGCAGCGCGATATCGCCGATCGGCGGATGATGGTGCGCGGCCATGGTGAAGAGCACATCCTCCGTATGCGGAACCTGACGTCCGCCATAGCGCGCATTGGGAATCGTCACGGTGTTGCCATAATAAAGCTGCATATTGCGTCCATCGGGCTGAATCGTCCAGAGCCCCTGCCACATGAAAATATTCTTATCCTGATACTCCCACCGCGTAAACAGGATCGTCCCGTCATCCATGACCGAAGGTTTCATGGAACACAAGGTTGTAAAATCGATGCGCGTGATCGTGCCTCCATCCGCATCGCACGCATACAGCGCAGATGCAAGAAAATCCTGACAGTAAGAATAGGCCTCGACGCGCGATGAACAGAAAACGATCTTTCCATCCGGCGTATAAACGCCGTTAAAATCGTGATAAGGGCCATCGGTTAACGGACGAAGTCCGGATCCGTCAACGCGGATCTCCCAGAGATGAAAGGGCGCATTGACATCGATCTTATATGTAAAGAGAATCTTCGTGCCATCCCACGAGAGATCGACATCCCAAACAAACCCTTTCTCGGTTGAAAAGAGCACGCGCACAGGGCCATTCGTGCACTGCGGATCATAGATCTCAATGGAAGAGCCCTGCTCTGTCCGGCGCGAAAACATCGTGGCGTTGGTACCGCGCAATCCATAGCCGGCTTTGCGCCGCACGAAGATGCACGGAGGGATCTTTGCTTTGATCGACGCAGGCAGATCAGCACCGTCACGCGGCTGCATGCCTTCACCACGGCACGGCATAAGCAACGCGACAGCAAGAAAACTACAGCGCACGACGATGCGATGAACCCGACTCCACATGCGCCTCATTTAACCTCCCCTTTTTTACGGAACAGGCACGCCTTAATCGCGCTGCTTGTTCCACTCAACAACATGCTCTCCCGAGGGAAGATCGTCAATCACGATCCGACCATTCGCATAGGAAAAGGCACGGTTTCTTCCATCAACGGAAATCTCATCGTCTTCAGCGCGTAAGGGCGGCAATTCCACCCGCGCCGTCGTATTCACAGGAATCGAGACGATCAGTTTATAGTGGTGGCCTTTTTTCTGCCGAACCCCCACCGTCACAGTTCCGCGAATCGTCGGGACGGAACCTTGGAGTCCCGCGATCAGACCGGCCTGCGGACGAATCAGGATTTTTTCGAAGCCGGGTTTGAGCGGACGAACGCCCAGAATATAGCGCGGAATGATATTGGCCGGAACTGCGCCCAATACCGAAACAAGAGCGCCTTGTGTTGCGGGATGGGCATTCCAGTCCGCCTGGACCAGGCCGCGTCCCGCCTGACTCATGGCATACCATCCACGCGGACTCTTTGCTGTCAGCAGTTGAATCGCAGTCTCATCCATATCCGCATTGAAAAGTCCTTCCAGCAGGAATTGAGCGGCAAAGGGACTGCATGCCATGCCATACGCGGCGAGGACGCGCGCGATGCGCGGTTTTTCCGTATCCGGAACCACGCCGCAGGCCAGCGCATACATGTTGGCATGGAGCGAGGCGTGCCGGGCGCCGACATGATCCACGTAGCGTCCGAGGCGGATATCGTAGAAGGCTCCATGGAAACCCTGCGCGACCTTCTGCGCCAACGCCGCATAGGTGACCGCTTCGGTCTGGCGTCCCAGCGCCTCAGCGATCTGCTGCATCTGGAGCAGATTGCGGTAATACAGCGCATTTGCGACCGCCTGCACGGCCCCCATTTGAAATCCATCGCTCTGTTCCGCGGAGAGATCAACCTGCTCATGCAACGCCCGCTTCAGAAGGTTTGTCCCTGTGACGATCAGACCATCCTCTGAACGCGCCAAGTCGTTTGGCAACAGCGTCTGGCTGAGCACCGTATACCAGCGCGCAAGGCCATTTGTATTGCCCGTGTACATCCATTCTGTCCAGACCATATCGATGGTCAATTGCCGCCACTGCAACACATCCGACGGTTTTTTGAGTACATCGTCCAACGTATTGCGTGCCAGCGTGAATTCGCGGTCGAGGCAGGCGTGTCCCAGCTGCGCGACATACGCTGCGGGCACACTCATACGGCGGCGTTCATCTTCGATATACCGCCCCGCATAGGACAACCCCTTGATCGTCTGTTTGGCTGCGGAGTAGATCCGATCCAATTCCGGTAAATCGCACACGAACGCACTCGCTTTATCGTCAAACGGGTAATGCACCATCACCTGTCGCAACGACGTCGGCGTGATGGCAACCGAGCTCTTCTCAACCTCCACATAGCGGAAGGGAGCCAGCGAACCGACTTCGTCGGATAACGGAACCGCATCTTTGGATATCTCCGCCGCGACGGGCAGCGGATAGCGGAAAATTGCAGCTGGCGTGACATACCCTTTGAGCGTGAGCGCTCGATACGGCGACGGGGGCGTTAGATTGACTTCCTGATTCGAAGTAGCCACCTCACCCAGATGCACGGTATAGGCGCCGGTGTCAGCTTGAAACCCCGTATAGCTCGGTATAATCTCCAGCCACCCGATGCGCGTACGACCAAAGTCAACAAAGGCGCGGTGCATCCGGTTTGAAACGATGCGTTGCGGAGGAAAGACGGTTTGAACCACGGGGTAAGGTTGCATGGAAACGTCAGCCCCAGTGCCCGCAGCCTGTATGAACGCCGCCGTATACGACCACGGTCCTGCAGCGCCACGGCGATTCCATACGCGGACCCGCCAGCAGATCTGTCGTCCGACGGGCAGCGTGGTGCCGCAATAACCGATGAACAGCGACTGCGCGGAGGCCACGCGTCCGGAATCCCACAGATCCGGCGCATCCACGCGCAACAAACGCGTCTCTGTCGCCACCTGAATCTGATATCCTGTCTGCGCGTCGCCCGGTTCGCCCTGCTTAAAACACCATGAGAAGTCCGGACGCTCCATCGCGTTGGTCATCAATCCGGGTTTCGCATACAAATCGCACATCAGTTCTGTCGGCATCAATGCCCAGCAACGCGACCCTGTAAAAAACAGCAGCAAAACAACACATCGGATTATCATCATAACGTGCATCCCATCGCTCACGCAGCACAGTCTCCGTCGCAACAACGCAAAGGGGCGTCACGTGACGCCCCTGTAACGGTAACCGTACCTTTATTGAGCATACGACAGACGGCTTAAAACTTCCAGCCCAAACCCACTGTGTAACGCGTATCCATCTTTTCCGTCTGGTCAGGAACCTCAGAATCATACAGCATCTGAACCTTGGCCTCGGCAAACCACTGCGACGTCAATTTCGCGCGAATCCCCGCATCCGCATTGACCAGAAATTCGCTGGCCGTCTCCAAACTCGGCAGGATTTCCAGATTGTGGAACGCTTCCACCTTGTCGCTGAATTTATACAGCACATGGTAGGCCCCACGAGCCGCCAGGAATTCCGACTTTTCCTCAGGATCCGTGTATTTCTCGGTCACCGAGGTTAAACCTGCTTCAGTAAAGACATCCCACGCGTCGGTTTCCATCCATTGATAACCAAGACCAACACCTGCGGTGATACGGCGTTCCAGGAAGAGCATCCGGTCCTTAAAATAATGCGCCGTACCGTAAGCGTAAACCTTCTTCGTTAGAAAGTAATCGTATTTACCTTCGATAAAGAAATTATCATCCGTTGTTGATTTCTCACGCGTATCCAGCGCGCGTTGTTCAGCATAGTAATACCCTGCGCCGAGCAACATGCGAGCATCCTCGGTGCGCTTATGCGCGTCCGCAGTGATGGCAACCGTACGCGACTGTGTATTGCCACGCGTTTCAACAAAGCTCGCGACAATCGAACCAGTCCATGCCGGCTTTACCGGGTTGATTTGCGCGATTTCATCGAATGCCATGGCACTTTTTGTTCCATCGGACTGCACAACAGCAACAGTTCCCGTGCTCGATAATGCAGCAGACACTTTCAACACACTGCCATTCGTTGTTAAAACGGTAATCACCTCATCGGATGAAAAACTTTGAATGTCAGCCACCTTTAAAACCAGAGGTCCGGCAACCGCGGAAGTAAACTGCAAATTGCCGTTTTTCAACGCTCCGATTTTTCCCGTCAGCCGATCGCCGCTTTTGAAAAGAACGACATCAGCTAATGCTGCGTTCGCAAGCACACCGACCATAACCAGTATAGAAGTTGTTTTCATGACAACAGTATATTGATAGCACATGTGATGCGCAAGTCCTTTTCTCATATTTTTTCGGCTAAAAAGCCATGCTTTCACTTGATTCTATAAATAGAATTACGTAGACTAATTTCTTTAACCCGTTCGGTGAATGTATGAAGGAAAAACACGATGAGCACCTCTAATTCCGATGCGCGTAAGTATGATCCAGATGCCGATGGATTCTTTGGCCGCTATGGCGGCAAGTTTCTGCCGCCGCAACTGGAAAAACCCTTTGCGGAAATCATTGAAGCCTATTCGCGGATTTACAACGACGCCGCCTTTATTGCTGAATTGCGCGCGATCCGCAAGAACTTCCAGGGACGCCCGACCCCGCTCTATCATGCGCGGCGCCTCTCTCTCAATAATGGCGGAGCCCACATCTACCTCAAACGCGAAGATCTGAACCATACCGGAGCGCACAAGATCAATCACTGCATGGGCGAGGGCTTGCTCGCAAAGTTCATGGGAAAGAAAAAGCTGATCGCCGAAACCGGTGCAGGACAACACGGAGTAGCCCTGGCCACAGCCGCAGCCTATTTCGGTCTCGCCTGCGAGATTCACATGGGCGAAGTGGATATTGCCAAGCAACAGCCCAATGTGAGTCGCATGAAAATGCTGGGCGCAACGATCATCCCTGTCACACATGGTTTAAAAACCCTGAAAGAAGCGGTGGACTCCGCGTTCGAAGCCTATCTGTCCGACTACGAGAATTCCATTTACTGCATTGGTTCCGTCGTTGGGCCGCATCCCTTCCCGCTGATGGTCCGCGATTTCCAGAAAGTTGTCGGCTTTGAAGCGCGCGAACAGTTTATCGAACAGACTGGCAACCTCCCAACGGCTGTCTGCGCCTGTGTCGGCGGCGGGTCGAACGCCATGGGCATATTCCATGGTTTTCTCGACGACGACGTCAAACTCTATGGCGTTGAACCGTTGGGCCGTGGCCCCGGCAAGGGCGACCATGCCGCATCCATGACCTACGGCAAAGAGGGCATCATCCATGGTTTCAAATGCTACCTGCTGCAAGAGGATGACGGCACCCCCGCCCCGGTCTATTCCTGTGCGAGCGGCTTAGACTATCCCGGCGTCGGGCCGGAACACTGCCATCTCAAGGACATCGGTCGCGTGAACTATGTGACGGCCTCGGATGATGAGACCCGCAAGGCCTTTTTCCGTTTGTGCCGCGAAGAGGGAATTATTCCCGCCATTGAGAGTTCGCACGCCGTAGCCTATGCGTTGAAATTGGCGCAGGAAATTAAGACCGGATCGATTATCGTCAACTTGAGCGGCCGCGGCGATAAGGATCTTGATTATGTACTGGAAAACTGGGGGACCGGCGAAGCCTAATCCAGAGCATGCCATGCGGCAGGGAAGGCGGGCACTACGCGCCTTCCCTCTTTTTTTAGGCGAACAACCATGCGCTTGCGCAAAACCGCTTGCGCGAAATCGCAAATCGCGATACCGTATCAGCAGAGGTAAATTATGATTGTATTCTTAGAAGGGACGCTCGTTGAAAAATCGCCTGCCGCACTGACGCTCGATGTACACGGCGTCGGCTATGAAGTGCTGATTTCGCTCAGCACATACGATCGCCTACCGGCAACAGGCAGCCCCTGTAAAATCCTGACGCACCACCATATCCGCGAAGATATCCAGCAGCTCTTCGGATTCTTCACCGCCGATGAAAAGACCATGTTCCTGCGCCTGATCAATGTCAACGGCGTCGGTCCTAAAACTGCGTTAACTATCCTGAGCGGACTCACGGCCGCAGAACTTTTAAACGCCATTGCCACCAACGATGTCAAGCGCATCAGCGCGGTGCACGGCATCGGTAAAAAGACCGCCGAGCGACTCATTGTCGAACTCAAGGACAAGGTCGATCCCTTGGAGGCCATTGCGCTGCAAACCGCAGGCGGCGGTTCCGTACAAGGCGCGATTCTGCGCGATACAGTTCTGGCCCTCGTGTCACTGGGATTCCCGCAGGATCAAGCCCGGAAGATGGCGCAATCGGCATTGGATGCTTCGCCCGAAGCGCACGATCCGGAGACCCTTCTGCGCAAAGCACTCAGCAGCAAATAAACGCGCGCTTACCGCGTATAGATACGTTCCACGCGGCTACCGAAGGAACAGATGATCTCATACGGATGCGTCTCTTTAATCGTTGCCCAATCCTCGACGGTCACCGCTTCATCACCCTGCCGACCCAGGCAGATCACCTCATCGCCCACAGCAGCCTGTGCAACGTGTTCAAGCGAAACAACCGTATAGTCCATGGAAATGCGTCCCAGCACCGGGCAGCGCTTGCCGTGAATAATCACGTAGCCGGTATTGGATAGCGCAAGCGGCAGACCATCCGCATACCCCGCGCTGATCACGGCCACGCGCATCGGATGTGCCAGCCGATGCGTATGCCCATACCCAATGCCTGTGCCTTGCGGCAGGTCGCGGATCGAGGCGATGCGCGTCTTCAGCGTAAGCACCGGCACCACATGCAACGAACGTTGCCCGGCGGTATCAAAGGAACCATGCAAGTTAATCCCTGTACGGACCACGTTAAACGGTGGCTTACATGCACGAGGATAATTGTTAATCGCATCGCTGTTGGCAATGTGACGGATGGGAATGACAATACCATCGCGCGCCAAATCCGCGAGCAATTCACAAAACCGATCGATCTGCTGATTCGTCAAATCCGAATGGATATCATACGCGCAGGGGAAGTGCGAGAAGATCCCGTCAAACGTAAGATTCGGCAAGCGCATCATGGCGCGAATTATCCGCGGAGCCTCCGCCACGCGAATTCCGAGTCGGCCCATTCCGGTATCGATCTTCAGATGCACCGAGGTCGTTACGCCCTGACGAACCGATTCCTTGGAAATCATCACCGCAGTCTCGAAATCGGTTGCCGGCAAAATAATCCGGTTTTCAACCATGGTTGGGATTTCATCCGGCAGGATGCTACTCAGGATTTGCACCCGCCGCTGCAACGGGACCAGCTGAATCGCCTCGTGCGGCTCCGCCACGCCGAAATGATTGACACCCGCCGCAGCGAGCGCCTGTGCGATCGGCAGCACACCGAGACCGTACGCATTCGCCTTGAGGACCGCAATCGTTGTGGCAGGCGCAACGACTGCCGCAATTTTCCGATAATTTTCAGTGAGAGTAGTGAGATTGATTTCCAACCAGACACGTCGAGGAATCGCATTCATGTTCGCTTACCAATAACCGAGAGGAACAGTGAGCGTGAGGCTGTTCTTGCCTTCACGTTCAAGTTCAGCAACCAGTGAGGAACCGCGGACAACGCGGCCTTCATACGCGATGATTTCCGTACACCGCGCTCCAGGTTGCAGATTGACAGAAAATGATTTTTTCGCAAGCCGTACGCCGTCGGGCGCAGACAAGGTGAGTGTCCCCGCAAGCTTTTCATTCAGCGGAGCAACGCAGACCACGCGGAAAACGGTCTTCGAACCTTGCTTCTGACGCGTCACATTGATATTCGGCGAACACGCCTCCGGCACATATGTAAGAATTGGCACTTGCGTGTAACCCATGGAACAGAGCATCAGGCGCATCCGATAGGCCGAGTCGTGGAACAGGGTCACGCGTCGATCCATGGCTGGTAACGTGGAGAGGTAAATCCGGATTTCACCCGGCACCGAGACAACAATCTCCTCGCGCCAATCGCCCAGGATATCGCCGACCGCAATCACAGACCCCTCGACGCGCTCGC
This sequence comes from uncultured Akkermansia sp., assembly GCA_964567125.1. GTDB lineage: Bacteria > Verrucomicrobiota > Kiritimatiellia > RFP12 > UBA1067 > CAZMLC01. The sequence goes on along the minus strand of CAZMLC010000005.1, from coordinate 35,198 downwards.
TGATTGCGGCGCCGTCATAATCCTGCACTCTTCCGCTGATAAGCTCGCGTTGCAAATCGCCATCCCAGAAGGCGGTGAATTTGCCGAACCCGAGATCGACATCGTCGCCTTTTTTCAAAAGCTCACCCTGCGCGGAAAACAGCCAGCGGCGATGGGTCTTCTGATGATCGTTCTCACTATCAGCGCCATAAACCTCAAGTCCGGGATGCAACACATCAAGATCGCTGCAGATGCCCATGCTGTGCACGTGCGTCGAGGGTTCCGCCAGCTTCCACAGAAAATCACCGCGCACAGGGTCAACGCAGCAGAGGCCCCCGCCTTGCGGTTTGGCCGGTTCAATCACATAGGCCAACTCCATGCCGGGCCTGAGGGGATCGATATCGCCGTAATAATGCGCATCCGGATGGCCAGCCCCGGTTGTCCACAGAATTGAACCGGTGTCATCAAGCGTGAGCGATCCCAGGCAGATTTCATCGCGCCCGTCGCCATCAACATCCGCAATCACGCAGTTGTGCGCACCCTGTCCCCAAAAGCGGCGCGGCAAGGCCTCGTTATCAAAGCGCCAGACACGCTCCAATCGTGAGCCAACCACATGAAACGCCTCCACCATCATGCGGCCATACGTGCCGCGCATCACAATCACCGCAGGCGTCTTACCGTCCAGATACGCAACCCCCAGCTGATTGCGCGACGTTTTATTATAACCCTCATCTGCAAACAGTTCACGTGCGATCCACGGTGCACGGGCAAGCTCCTTGCCCGTTGCGCCATCCAGTACGGCAACCCATTCTTCGCCGTCCTGGACGCGTCCATCCGCATCGCGGAAATCGCCTGTATCCGGTCCGGTTTTGACAATAACTTCGGCTTTTTGGTCACCCGTCACATCCGCAACGACATACGGCGAGTACCAGACTCCTTTTTCAATATTCACGCCAAGATCGCGCGTCCAGAGGCATTTCCCCGCCTGCGTGTACGCCTCGAGGCAATAGGTTGTGTCGGAACGTTTCCAGTACGAGGACGCAGGATCAATGCTGCTGTTCGGCGTCTTGACGACAAACTCGAGCTGGCCATCGCCGTTTAAATCCGCAAAGGCGATTTTTGAGAAGGTCGTATTTGTCGAACTAAGGGGAATACTGAGGGATGGTAACACCGTCCGCGACTGCGCAACGTGCGTGGTTGCCAGATCAACGCCCTTCTGCGTCAACACATAGGCCTCAACCTGTTGATTCGTTAGCGGGTCCTGGAAATCCGTTGTCTGCGTCAGTGCCTGTGCCACACGCGTACGGACTCCGTTGTACACGCGAAAGAGATCAAAGGCTGTTTCCGGCGTGTCCTCAGGCAAGAGTCGCCAGCTCACGGCGATTCCGGTCGGCACCTGCATGGCGACGAAACCGCGATCCAACTTTTCCTGCGCCCGCGTTTTGGCCCATCCTTCTACGCGCGGATTCGACGGCGGCATTGGCCACGTTCCCGGCTCAACCCGCACATCATCGACGAGGCTTTCCGAATACTCCCCACCCACAATGCGCACATAGGCGGTTGCGACCTTTTCCGGCACCGCAAAATCGGCGCAGCATTTGATCCAGCGGTTGGTCAGACTGGGACCGCGGGCTGTGCCGATATGCCACGAGACCAGCGCACCCTTCGCATCCACCCCCACCACATCGATGCGGATCGACTTGCCGCTGAGCTGTTTAATCCATGCGGTGATGAGATAGTTCTCGCCGGGTTTAACCGGTGTGCGCTGCGCATTGACAACCGCCCAATCGCGCGCACCTTGGTGACAAATACGGATCGCCGCAGTCCCCGCGTGGCACTCCTCCGCAACGGAGAGCGCCAGCTTGCCTTTTTCGCGTTCGAAATAACTCCACGAAGCAAAGGGTGTCCTGTCCCCGTCTTTGCGTTCAAAATCACCGTTGGCCACCATCGCGGGGGTTGCGGCTAAAACCCCGAGAATACCCGCGAAATAAACGAAAATAAATTTTTTCATTGTGTTTAAGCATAGCGCACAACCGACCGGAAGTCCATCCCTGAGCACATGTCGATCAAAGCGTGCAGTCACGACCGCGTTTTATTTACACTGTTTAATGCATGTCTGGTACCGTTACCTGACGATTTCCGGTTTCGCAAAATCACCGGTCATCTGCGCTGGCAAACGAAACACATCCCCCTCTCGCGTGCAAAAATAGAGCGAGGAGGTCGATGGCTGACGGCCATGCCCATCAGCCCAGAACCCATAGAAATCAGGACGCGCATTCACAGGACGGCGCACAAACGTATGGTTCATCACGCTGTTCTTTGTCATCTGCCGCGTCATTGTCCAGGTTTCACCCCGATCGTTTGACGTCCACAACGCGATCTCGCCTCCGGGATTATACGGCTGCGGGCCCAACTGCGTAGGGCCGATGATCCGCCACGCGGTTTCGCTTTCAACGTAGAGCGGCCCGAAATCGTAATTGTTACCCGAGCAAATGCCCGTGAAGCGCTCAATCCAACGGGAACCATCCCAGCGTACAATACGCCACTCGCGCGGACCATTTGCCGGGCCTGACTCATACCCTTTGCTCAGAATGAAGAGAATAATGGGATGCCCCTGCTCATCAAACTGAACCTCTTTGAGATAGACATTCCGGCCTTGATTTTCATAGTTCAAAACAATCGCAGCATTGAGCGAGTTGGTCAGCGGAAGTTCGAGGACTTCCCCCTGCGCATTTTTCCACGTCTGTCCAAAATCATCGCTCTCCATATAATACAGATTGGTCCGCCAGTTGAGTCCCTTGCCCTTGGGATGCTGATCAAACGCCACGCCGGTTTTGCGGGACTTCCACGTCCCGCTGATCTGATAGTGGCCTTCGCCGAAATAGGCGGTCTGCCGGCGTTCACTCCAGACCGTTCCCTCGGGATTGCTCGTCATGATGTAGTTTCCTCGCCCCTTCACATACCATGTGTGGATAAAAAGAAAACCTTTCCCCGGATAGTAAATCGGCTGCGGATATGAGAAATTTCCCGTCCACATCACCTGGAACGCCGCGATATCATAGGGCTTGATGCTGCGCGAAATATAGGAAGGGCGCCCTCGTCCGTGGCTGCTCGAAAAGATCCAGATATAGCCTTTGTCGTCGATGTTGATCACCGGGTTATCGTGAGCATCATCCGTCTTTTTATCCAGCAGTATGGTCGGCCGTGCCACCAGTCCTGAGGCATGATCATAATAGGAGACCATGTGCAGCAGCGTGCTGTTTTTCGCATCCGTCCCGCCGTAGCAGAAAAAGGTCTTGTTGACTTCAGGCGCATACCATGCGAAGGGAATGTGTTTCGCGCAATACGTCCCCAGACCTCCGCTGTACTTATACACATACTCATCCTTGGAGGGCTGGTTGAAATACCAGATGCCGCGGAATCCATCCATTGTGCGGTTGAGCAGCGTGGCGAGCACAGGCTGCCCTTTGACAAGCTCCGGCGCCCCCTTCACGCGATTCGCAATCGTCGTATCCGTGGGATGTGTGAGCCAGCGGGCGATCAGTTCGCGATCCTGCTCCGGCCACGTCTCATCCGCTGCGAGCTGACGCGCTTCACGCGCATCCAGCACGCGATTCCAGATACGGATATCCGTCATGTTCCCCTTCAGAATACGCGCCTCATCGTCCGCAATCATCCCCACGGTCAACGCATGAGCAAATGCTGTTCGTTTGAGTGCCACGGACTTCTCACCCTCCAACACACCGTCGCGGTAAATCGCAATATGCTGTCCATCATACGTACCCAGATAGTGCGTCCAGACCGCAGGTTTCGGCGGCTTGGCTGCGGCAAAGCCGTAACTTCCCACCGAACCTTCGATGAGCAAGCGTACCGCGCCGTTGTAGAGATAGAAGGAAAAATCCTGATTGGACTGGCCCATGGTCATAAAGATCTGCGACCGCGCAGGATCCGCTACATTGACCCAGGCGGCGACGGAAAACGATCCCGCCTTCAGCCGCTCCGTCATCGCGCTCACACGAAACCCCGTATGCCCCTCAAAGGGATAACCGGCCTGCTTCGGTAGCGCTTCCGCAATCCGCGCAGCAACCAGTGCCATCAGTATCACCACAACGCGTGTAATCATACTATCCTCCTCTAGCGCAGCAACGCCGTAGCGCACCAGATTACAGGCGCCTGTCCATGCAGATCGCCGGTCACGCGTTTACGGTCCAGATAATACTGGCGATCCGCTTTTTTGTTGGTTCCTTCGCAGACATCGCGGACATCGCCGTTTTCATCGATGTACGTCACCAAGGCAAGCCAGGCTTTGCGCGCAGCTACGCCATACGTCTTAGCATCAAGCCAGCCGTTTTTCACACCGGTAATCATAGCGAACGCAAACATACCGGTTCCCGAGGTTTCCGGCCACGACGCGCCATCGTTGATCAGCTGCCGCCACATCCCATCCTCAGCCTGATAAGCCAGCAACGCGGCCATCATCTTATGATAGCCGGCCAAGATGCGCGGACGGTCCGGATTGTCCAGCGGCAGCGAACGCAACAGTTCCGCCATGCCGGCCGCCATCCAGCCGTTGCCGCGTCCCCAGAAAAAAGGCACGTCAGGCGCATGATAAAATAATCCGTTCGGACGCTGCAGTTCATCCAGATACATCACCATCTCTTTCGCCGCGCGATCGATGTAACGCCGATCACCGGTGGCACGGAAGGCCTGCGCCTGAACCATGGTGATCATGAACATGTCGTCGATCCACAGCCGCGTCTGCCACGTAAATCCCTTATCCAGCCACGCCCGCGCTTCGGGCGTATTGTTTTTCTCGTCCGCCGGTGGCACCGCCCACTGTGCATCCGCCATCGACTGCCCCATCTGAAGGTAACGCGCCTCTTTGGTCTGCATGTAGAGTTCAAGCGGTAGCGCGCCAAACACCGTATTGTCCACATGATTCGGCAGAGGCAAAAGACGCGCTTCCGTGCTGAACAGCGGCTCAAAGCGCGCAATGAGACGTGCCGTCAGAGCGGCATTCTGCGTCTCCTTGGCAAAACACAGCGAACCATACCATGTGCAGACATCGGGATAGGTAATCTGCTTTGGCTTGCCACGGCGTCCATATTGACTGTGCGGCTGTTCAAGAAAACGCTGTGCAATCCGATTGCCGACCTCCTCGGGCGATGTTCCTTTCGGCCAGTCTTTAAATGGACAATCCGGCGCGGTCGCCACCATCGACGTACACCCCACCAGCACAAGTAGCCCTGCTAAAACAAACGGTTTCATCATTACGCCCCCTTATTTCGACGCCTCAATCGCATGCCGGACCCGAGGTTTATTCTCCTCGCATCTTGCATCCGCAATTAAACCTGGCCATGGAAAATGCCACGTGTAACACACGCAGTAACGTTCCATTTTGGAATTTATCGTACCATAGGCATGGTTACGTTGCCATGTCAAACACATGAACATCGGTGTTTTGATCGGATGCGTTGACGGTTTACTCGCTTGCACAAAAGCGCCGTTTTTGGTTTCATATACCTATGAGTGATTTTACAAAACGGTTGATTGTCAACGCATTAACATTTGGTCGATTGCCGCTCGTTTTTCTCTTTATGGTATTGGCGATTATCCAGGCCTACCAACCCGAAGATAAGGCCAGTTTAAAGTGGCTCGCGCTTGCCGCAACCATCGCGCTAGTCCTGGCCTCGCTGACCGATCTTTTTGACGGCATGCTCGCGCGTAAATGGAATGTGACGAGTAAGTTCGGCGCCATGGCGGATCCGCTGATGGACAAGGTCTTCTATCTGGTTGTCTTTCCCACGCTCCTCTGGCTCCTAGGACGCCTTCCCAACGAAATGATGCACGCCACGATCATGCTGATCTTCACGGTGCTCTATATTCTACGCGACCAGTGGGTGACCTTCCTGCGTTCAGTCGGAGCGCTCTACAATGCGGACTGCCGTGCAAACTGGATGGGCAAGTTCCGTACAGCCGCAAGCTTTCCTTCCGCCTGTGCCATCTACGTCTACGCCGCGCTACAGCCGTGGTGGCTTTCGCAGCAATTGATTCTGATCATTGAGTTCAGCCTGATCGTGATCAATGTCTGGTCGATGATTGTCTACACGCGGCAGTATATGCCCTACCTGAAGAAATCCATCGAATAAGACGGCAACCCTTCACTCACGAAAGATCCAACGATCCGGTCAGCTCACGAACCGATGTGAACGCATGACGGCGCAGATAATCGACAATGCCGTCGAGCACGCGGAGCGGCGTTGACGGGTCGATGAAGTTGGCGGTCCCCACAGCCACCGCCGATGCGCCCGCAATCAGAAACTCCAGCGCATGCTTGGCCTCAAAAATACCGCCCATCGCAAGAATCGGCACGGTCGCGACCTGTGAAGCCTCCCAAACCAGCTTGACCGCGACGGGATGGATCGCAGCGCCGGAGAGTCCGCCCACCTTATTGGCCAGCACGGGCTTGCGGCGCTCGATATCGATGACCATCGCCGGAATGGTGTTGATCATGGCCAAGGCATCTGCACCCGCTTCCTGAGCCGCGCGTACAAAGACGCGGATATCCGGAACATTGGGAGCCAGCTTCGGCATGAGCGGCAAGGTCGTTGCCGTGCGGACCGCCGCGACCAGCTGCGACACGGTACGCGGATCCGTACCGAAAGCGTGTCCGCCCTCTTTGACATTGGGACACGAGATGTTCAACTCGAGTCCTGAAACACCGGGAACATCGGTTAAGCGCCGCGCGACCTCCGCATATTCGTCCGTCGAGGTTCCCCAGATATTGACGATCACCGGCACACCTGTTTCGCGCAGGAACGGCATATAGTCGGTGATAAAGCACTCAACGCCCGGTCCCTGAAGTCCGATGGCATTCAGCATCCCCCCGGGCACCTCGACATGGCGTGGCAGCTTGTTGCCCTGCCACGGAATCGAACGGATGCCCTTCACTGTGATCGCACCCAGCCGGCGGACATCGATAAGGGATGCATACTCTTTGCCATATCCGAACGTTCCGGATGCGACCGTCACCGGATTCGCCATGCGGATTCCACCCAAATTGACTGACAGGTCCAACTCGCCCATGCGTCGCTCTCTTTCTTTTACTGGGAAACAATCTGTTCAATAACGCGCGCAATCGCCTCGGGTTCGGCCATCCGGCCCTTACCGTAATCGCCGCAGGCCAATTCGCCCGAATCGGAATCGACAAACAGAACGCCTCGGCTGATGAGCGTCTTTACATTCGCCTGCGTAGCCACGTTATCCCACATGCCCGTGTTCATGGCCGGCGCAAGCACAATCGGCGCACGCGTCGCCAAGGCTGTCGCCGTCAACAGATCATCTGCAAACCCATACGTCATGCGCGCCATCACATTCGCCGTGCACGGTGCGATCACGAGCAAGTCAGCATCGTCCGCCAGCGAAATATGCTCCGGCTTCCATTCACTCGGCAGTTCAAATTGATCAACAAAAACAGGATTACGCGAAAGTGTTTGAAACGTCAAGGGTGCAACGAATTTCGTCGCGGCAACAGTCATGACCACCTTCACGTCATGTCCGGCCTTGACCAGAATGCGCACAAGTTCACAGCTTTTATAGGCCGCAATTGACCCTGTAACCCCAACAACGATTGTTGCCATAGGACCTCCGTTCCTTTTCGCTTAAATGAATTGCCCGCGCACATTGATGATATCACACAACCGGCGATAAGCCACATCCAGATCATCGTTGACAACCTGATGCATATAATCGCCGGCGTGTGCCATCTCCGCCCGTGCATTGTTCAGCCGCTTGCGAATGACTTCCGGCTTGTCAGTGCCGCGCCCCACAAGACGTTGTTCCAGATCTTCCATCGAAGGCGGGTTGATGAAAATATCGACAAAGCCTGCGCGCATCGGATCTTCTTCCGCCAATCCAGCGACATACTGGCGGACCTGCTTCGCACCGGCGACATCAATGTCGAGCAGAACGCACTGGTTCTCACGCAAGGCCTGGTAAATCGGCTCTTTGAGTGTGCCATAATAATTATCATGGACGCATGCGTACTCCAGAAATTGATTTTCATCGATCATCTTTTTGAAGGTTTCGATGGTGACAAAATGATAATCAATGCCATCCTCTTCGTTTGCGCGCGGCTCGCGCGTCGTACACGACACGGAATAACAGATCTCCGGATAGTTTTGCAACAACAGATCGCACAAGGTCGTTTTGCCTGCCCCGGATGGCGCAGATACCACAATAAACAAAGGTTTCATCGTTCTCCTTCCTTCACCACTTACTCTGGTCAATCGCGGATTACTTTAAAATCGCGCACGCCTGATTTTCCCATTCAGCCGCCCCGGTCTGACTCAAGAGACAAAACACATAGCAGAATTGCGGTGCAAACACGGCCTGCGGTGCAAGCACCTGACCGCTGAACTCCATGCGCGCATCCGCATGCTGGCCACCGCCCTCGGGATTGATCCAGAAATTAATCAGCACATCGGAAATCTGCGGAACGAACGCGCCGTAACAGCGGCTCCCCTTTTCATCCGGCCAGCAGCCCATTACCGGACGCTTCCATAAACTGGGGACCCCGCGCTCCTTTGCTGCAACAGCGTAGGAGGCAATCGGACGGAAGAAAAGGCCGCGCAGATCCAACGGCTTCTCTCCAAGATTTTTCACCTGAATAAACTCCGCAATAAAATAGGCCGCTGCGGGCAGCAGCGTGATCCGCTGAATCACCTCGCACCGCACCTGATACCGCGTCTCGCCCCGAATATCGACCACAACCGCCGGGCCTTTTTGAGAAACCATATAATCCACCACACGATCGACATTGACCCAGGCATTCGGCACATGCACCATCGCGGTGTAATCGCCCATCCGCACGCCAGCCAGCGCCACATCCGCAATGAGCCCTCCCTCGCCCTTCTTGATCGTCAGGCTTAACACGCCATTGGTCACAACAAGCGTGCTGTTGAGCTCGGAAAATCCCGCCGGTGTCGCAGCAGATGGCGTCAACCGCGCAACCTGACGGCTGACCTCGATGGGTTCGCGCGCTGGAACAGCTTTTGCAGCCGGTGCAGCCGCAAAACGCATCGTCCCGACTTTTTTATGCAGCGCGCTGAACATCTCGGTGATCAAGGCATACGGCTTACCCTCCTCGTTGATCAATCCGTAATTCGAATCCTCGGGGAATGCATCGCTGATCCCCAACGCAGGTTCGTCAACCCACATAAAATAATCGTAGCCGAGAAGATACGGCATCGAAAGCATGGTTCGCGCGAAAAGCGAGGTCGCCTCGGTGCGTTCCGCTTGCGTCTGGAAGCGCTGTCCCGCGCCATGCAAACAGGGCAGACCTGAATCAAGCGCAGGGAATGACCATTCTGTAATCAGCATCGGACGTTTGACCGTATCGTAGAATTTCTGCACATGATCGATCACGCGCTCGCGCTTCTTCCCCAACGAGAGATAAACCTGCCCATCGTCCAAATCCGCCATCGGATATATGTTGAACGTCACAATGTCGCAATACTTGCCTGCGGTCTCCCAGACTGCAGGATGCGCCCCCAGCGTTCCAGCAAAACGTGAACCCAGAACCAAGTGATTGGGATCCGCAGCCCGGATTGCACGCGTAGTAACCTCAAAATAGCGATTCGCCACCAGCTTTAAAAAGGCCAGTTTGATCTGCTTCTGCTCCTCCGACTCCGAGGGCAACTTCATTACATTTTTCAACGCATCGAACGTCGCGATCTGTGTGCGCCAGCAGCGGTTAAAGGTTGTCACATCGTTTTTCGCCTGCGTCTTCAGGAAATCGACCATCACGGGTTTGATCGCGTGCGTTGCCGGCTTAGCCAGTGCATAATCAAAGAGACCTGTATCCAGCGCGCCACGGCCCCACCAGGCCAATTCGTTATCAATGAAATACCCGAGCAACCAGGGATCGTGCCGATTCTCCGCGCACTTCATCCGCGCCAGATAAGTACAATACCGTTCAAAGTCCGGATGGAAGACGTTCGGGAAGACGGAACAGGGACGATGCTCTTGCGGCGCAATTTCGTAATCGCCCCCTAAAGAACCGAATGTGTCGCCCAAGCTGAGAAACTCCGTGTGCACCAACCCGCGATGCTTTAACTCCGGTCCGCAGCCCGCCCCCAGCATATTGAAGCCCCACGCGGTCAAGCGACCGAGCGTCTCGTTTTCCCAGACGCTCCGATCCGGATACTTCGCCTGATTCTTTTTAAAGTGCGGCGCATACCCGAGCTTCTGACAGTAATGTCCCCAGAAGGTCACATGATCGACCCCGAGCAATACAACGCCGAACCCATTCGGATCAATGGTCCACCACCGGCCATCCGGCTTCTGTACTACGCGGAAGAATCCTGTTGCCTGATCCGTAATCTCCGTATTCGGCGGCACGGAATAGCGTGGGAATTGTTTCTGTATCGCCCCTTCAGGCATCGCGTTGCTCCAGCATGCGTCGAGCTTTGAATACGTTCCCGCAATGCCGGCATACGCCAACGTCGGACGGCCCGCCCGAACCGCAGGCTGTTGACCCAAGCGGTATTGCTGGACAAAGCGCACGGTCTGATCTTCAGATTCAATCGTCCCGCGAATTGAGTCCGACTCAAGCACGATGGCAAGCCGATACGCTTTTGAGAATGACCACGTACCTTTTGATTCGCGCTGCGCAACCTGCAAATTTCCCTGTGCCAGCCACTCGCCGTTCCGCATTTCGCAGAACTCCATAAACGGCGTACCGCCCTGCTCAGGCGGAGTCAACGCCAACGACAATTTCCAGAAATTCTGCTGATCCTGCACCAGTGCGATACCGCCCACGCGCCAACCGTTTGTTCCGCAACGCGCCGGCACAAACGTTGCCGAAAACGTAACGTTGGAGGCCACAGGCGCGTGCAGATAATCGGCCATGTGGCTACCCTCTGTGTGATCAGCCAGAACGCTGTCCGCACGAAATCCCCAAAAAATCGGATTGGCCTGCCAAGCCGAATCGGTCGACGCCAACGGCTTGCCATAGGCACACGCAGCCATCACGATGACGCACAAAATATTTTTCATAATCGACTCTTCCTGATTGCGGTTTGGGTGCGCTGCTGGTAAGCATGCGCACCCAAAGGATCAACCGCTATTCCTGTCTATCCAGGACTCAGACCTCCGGCGCGGATTCAGGCGCAACCGCGTTGTCGCTATCACCTTCATCCGCCACCCCTTCGGAGGTTTCGCACCCGATGTCCACCGTCTCAGAAACCTCCTCAGCATCGGCAATGCTTGCAGACACAAGCGTAGCCCCCTCACCCAGACGCACCAGACGCACACCTTGCGCAGCACGCCCGCAGATGCGGACATCGCTCACCGGCGAACGGACCATCATGCCCGTGGAGGTGATCATGATGACGGATTCGCCATCCTTGACCGCATGTGCGGCCACCACCTTACCGTTGCGTCCAGAGTCATCCTTGATCGCGATCATGCCCTTGCCGCCGCGATGATGAGGCGTAAATTCATCGAAGTGCGTCCGCTTGCCATAGCCATTCTCCGTCGCCACGAGCAAGGTGTTGTCGTTATTGACCACATCGAAGCTGCGCACCACATCATCGCCCTCCAGGCGGATACCGCGCACACCTGTCGCTGTACGGCCCATACGACGGACTTGGCTTTCATTGAAGCGCATGGCCTGGCCGTTTGCCGTGATCAGCAGCACATCGTCACCCGCATGCGTCAGACGAACCGTGATTAAGGAATCACCTTCGTCAATGTTCAACGCACGGATGCCGTTGCGATTGATGTTTTTATAATCCGCCAGTGCAGTCTTCTTGACCGTGCCCTGCGCCGTTGCGAACATGATGTCCACATCTTCAGCGAAAGCGCGGATCGGCAACATCACCGCAACCTGCTCCCCTTCCTGGAACTGCAAGAGGTTGACAATCGGTTTGCCGAACGAGGTCCTAGGCGCCTCAGGAATCGCAAAGGCGCGTTCCGCAAAGACGCGGCCCGTATTGGTAAAGAACAGCAGCGTGTCGTGCGTATCCGCGACAAAGACCGTCTTGATGAAATCCTCGTCCTTGATCGCCGCACCCGTGATTCCACGGCCACCGCGCTTCTGTTCGCGATAGATGCTCAGCGGCACGCGTTTCACGTAACCGCGATGACTCAAGGTCAGCACGCAGGGCTCATCCGCGATCAGATCTTCAAGGTTAACCTCGCCCTCCATTGGTACGATATCGGTACGCCGCACATCGCCGGTCTTGACCACGTAGCGCTCTTTCAGCTCCGCCAAATCGGCCTTGATCAGATCGTAGATCTTCATCGGATCCGCCAGCAAGCTGTTCAGATAGGCGATACGTTCGATCAACTCGTTTAACTCGGCCTGCAGTTTATCGCGCTCCAGTCCAGTCAACTGGTAGAGGCGCATTTCCAGAATCGCATCAACCTGCTTTTCGGAGAACCCGAATTGCGCGACCAACCGCACTTTTGCTTCATCGCGGTTTTTGGAGTCGCGAATCGTATGCACCACTTCATCCAAATGGTCCAGTGCAATCAGCAAACCATCGAGAATATGTTTGCGCGCTTCGGCCTTGGCCAGCTCGAACTTTGTCCGGCGCGTGATCACATCGAAGCGATGCTCCACGTAACAGTGGAACAGCTCTTTGAGGTTCATCACCTTCGGACGCCCCTGATCAATCGCCAGCATGATCGCGCCAAACGTGGTCTGCAGCTGCGTATGCTTGTAGAGGTTATTCAATACCACTTGGCCCATGGCGCCACGCTTCAGCTCGATCACCACGCGAATGTCTTGCTTGGATTCATCGCGGATATCCGAGATTCCTTCAACGATCTTTTCGTTGACCAGTTCAGCCATCTTTTCGATCATCGAGGCCTTGTTCACCATGTACGGGATCTCCGTAATGATGATGGCTTCCTTGTTCTTATATTCGACGACCTCAGCTTTGCCGCGCACGATCATCTGACCGCGTCCGAGCTTGTACATCGCCTCGATCTGGCGCGTACCGCAGATGGTCGCGCCCGTCGGGAAATCCGGTCCCTTGACAAAGCGCATCAGATCATCGATCGTGCAATCGCGGTTATCGATGTAATAGGTGATGCCGTCGACCAGTTCGCCCAGATTGTGCGGCGGAATATTCGTCGCCATACCGACCGCGATACCGCTCGATCCGTTCAGCAGCAAATTCGGCAGCTTGGAGGGCAACACCGCAGGCTCCTGACAGGACTCGTCGTAGTTGGGCTTAAAGGGAACCGTGTCCTTGTCGATATCCGCCAGCATCTCGTCCGCCAGGCGCTCCATGCGCACTTCGGTATAACGCATCGCAGCCGGGGGGTCACCATCGATTGAACCGAAGTTACCGTGACCATCCACCAGCGTGTAACGCAGCGAAAAAGGCTGTGCCATACGCACGATCGTATCGTAAATCGACTGGTCACCGTGCGGATGGTATTTACCCATCACGTCACCCACAATACGCGCCGCCTTCTTGTAGGGCCGATTGTAGGTATTGCTCTGCTCATACATCGCGAACAGGGATCGACGATGTACCGGCTTCAACCCGTCACGGGCATCGGGCAATGCACGCCCGACAATCACGCTCATCGAATAATCGATATACGAGGAACTCATCTCCTCTTCGATGTTGATGTTTTGCAATCCCTTTTCAACGACAGCCTCAGACTGTAAATCTTCGCTCATTTTATTCCACGCCTTTCGCTCTTCAATGATGGTAAAAGTATAGCATTTGAGGTCTACAATAGCCATACTAAACCCGTCGCGCGGTGAAAATAATTTCTTTCAATATATATGGCGAACCCGCTAATCGCGCGCTCAAAAAAGAACGGATGTTGCCGTTGCCACCGGCTCATGCCCCGTGGCAGCCGTCAGGGCTGCCACAAGATCCCGGATCGCCGCTTT
>CAZMLC010000005.1:0-21198 GCA_964567125.1 uncultured Akkermansia sp. | reverse complement strand
GCATCGACCGCCTTTTGCAGCGCGCGCTGATCCCATCCCCGATAGGCCACCACGGTTTCGCCGCCGGGAATCATCAGACGCGTCTCTGCATCAGCGCCTGCGGAGTAGAGCAGTTCCTCCGCGCTGAGTATATTTGTCTCAGCACCCTCGGCGTGCTGTAAAACCTGACGAAGCACGTAAGCGTTAACCCAGGACCGACTCTTCCCGGAACATGCCGCAGGCAAGATGACGCGCCGCACAACAAACGGCAAACGTCGTTTGGCCGCCTCGATCTCCGCGACGCGCTGGACGCACGCCTCGTCGATTGCCGCAAAACGCGGATGGCGCACAAGCGCTGTTCGTTCACTGGCCGCGCTGCACGCGCCGCACGCCTGGCAGGCCGAACCCAAACAATAGCCGCGGTCGCGCAGCGCCTCCGCAGCCGCCCAAGCCGCCTTAACAAAATCAGTCGAGACGCTCCGCGTCACCCACGGAAAGGCCTCCTGCGCACCGACGGCACCCCCCTCGAAAATTTCAGGCACTGCGGCACGCAACCGAGCGGCCTCCGCCACGGTCCACGGCCCATGATACGAGAGTCCCTCCATGGCCAAGGCCACAATCCGTTCGGCGTGCGCGTGTCCGCATGCGGCCAGCAGCTGCGTCCCCAGGTAATCCGGCCACGCAAAGGCAAAACGACACTCCAGCCGATTGCGCCGACACGCGGCCGCAACGCCGTCGACGCAGAAGCGCCACTCCTCTTCGCGCAAGAACAGGCGATCGTACACCAGCGGCGTATTGGGCATGCGCACCAATCGGCCAAAGCTGAAAATGATGCGCGTCGTTGATCGCAGCGCAATCACGTTCGCCTGCAACCGTTCACAAAACGCGCTGAATTCGGCAAGGTCCGCCGCAGTCTCATGTCCGGTCAGAATGTAAAACAGCTTCATCTCGCGCACCCGTTGCTGCAGCAAGGTCTGTACAGCCCCCACCAGTTCGTCATCGCGCAGCGATTTGTTTAAGAAGGCGCGCATACGCGTGCTGATGCCCTCGATGCCGAGGGTAAACGACTGTTTTCCCGCCGCGCGCTCGAGCGCAATGATCGCGGGTTGCGCAGCCACGCCATCGGCCCGCTGACTCTTAAAGGCGATGCGGTCGAAAAGACGCACACACTGTTCAACCAGCGGCTGCAACTGCGCATAGGTGTTCAGGTTAAAGGCATCCAATTCAAGCGTGCGCACGCCGTACATTTTTTTCAACACGTTGGCCCGCTGCACAGCGGCATCCAACGGCAGTTCGCGATAGGGCTTGCGCTCGTAGCCCTCGAAGCAAAATGAACAGAAGGCCGGACAGCCACGACTGACGGTCAAACGCCCGATGCCCGCGTATTCCGTATCGATCGTCCCCACGCTTGAAAATTCGTCACCGCGCAGCGCAACCTGTGTCACATCGTTACGCGCGACCGCGTATTGTACCGGACCCTTTTCCCCTGCAATCCAGAAGCCCTCACAACCCTGGCTGGCCGCACATAAGCGCGCGCGCTTATCAAGACCTACGGCCCTCTGCCAGCCCTGCAAGAAACGCGGCAGGGCCTCTTCCGCTTCACCGAAGAAAATCGCATCCGGGACCGCACGCTGCGCAGGCGTTACCAGACAGTGCGTCGCACAGGCATTCGCACCTCCCAAGAGAATGGGAGGAAAGGATTCCGTCCGCGCATCTGACCAGACCGGGACCTGATTGGCATGCAACAGCCACGGCAGATTGAGCGCCTCCTGAACAAAGGCGTTTGAGACCAAGACCAGATCAAACTGTGACCAGTCACGTCCGGACAAACGCCCGCTCACCTGCGGCCGCGCCTTGGGCGGCAGAAAGGCGATATCCACAGCGGCCTGCGGAAAGACCGCGCGGATCAACTCCTCCAACACCGCATGCGTGGAAGAGGCCGCGGTATCGCGGCAGGATGAGAGGCGTACGATGAGAATGGAGGGTTCGCGCATAGAGCACGGCTAGGTTCAGCGTCGTTCAGCCAACCACTTCTGCTCGGCGGCCAGGGCGGACTGGATAAAGTCCGTGAATTGTTCCGCAGTTCCATACCCGCCCCTGTACCCGAATGTCGCACCTTCGCCGTTCATCACGCCGACAAAGGGGAAAAGGATACTCGACAGCTCGAAATAGGTGTGAAACAAATCGACCTGCTCGTAATTGTCACCGTGGAACTTGACGTAGATGAATTTCTCGGTACTGAACGGCAGAAGCCCGGACTCGAGGTAGTGATAAAAGCGCGTGGTATTCGGACACTGATCGCGTCCCACCGAAATGAAGATCAGTTTCTTTTCACGCTTGGCCCGCGCCATAACTTCGTTGAAATCGCCGGAAAAATAGGGACCGGACTCGACGGACGGATATTTCCCCAGCACCCAGCCCTCGACGATCTTGTCGTTCTTCACAACAGCCGGCATCACCACCGGTGCCGTATTTTCCTTAACCTGAACCGAGGCGTCTTGTGCTGAGCAACCTAAAAACAGCGTGCAGACTACAGTCACGCCCAGATACATGAATTGATTATTATGCATAACTCCTCCCTCATTTTTTCAGCGGAACAGCAATCACGTTTTCCGGCTTCAAATCATACGTCTCGATGGCGTCAAACCAGGCGCTCACATCCTTGGTCTTATCTGCAAAATTGTTGGAACCGAATGAGAATTTCGCCCCCATCTTTTTCGCCAGACGAATAAAGGCTGGCTTGGGATAGGGCGACTCCGCCTGGATCTCTAGCGCCACGCCCCGCTCAACAGCCTTGGCAATCACCAGCTTCATGCGTTCCTCGGTCCAGAGCTGCTCATAGCGGTTTGAAATGCACGGCGGCAGATAGGTCGGATTCGCAAGGATCGTAATCGGCTCGTTGAGAATGCGCAGGTTATGGGCCAGATAATCGCGCATCCACGCCTCTGGATCATCAATGGTCACACTCGGCAACCAGAGGCGACGCGGCTTCCCTTCGGCTGTCACGCCCATGATCATCGTATCCGCCAGAACATAGTCGAGCGTGCGCAGCAGCGCGGGATCGATCTGCTGGTACCAGTCGCGATCGTTCACCTGGATCCCGACGCGCAGCGGACGGCCATCGGGACGCTTAACCTGATGACCATCGTGTATAAACTGAGCCAGCGCCACAGTATTGGACAGCGGCCACTCGCGGCCATAATTTTCAAGCACGCCGCTCTCAATGCCGCTGGCAAGCTCGCGTTCTAAAGCCTTCTGCGGCGTCATACCGCCGCGGATGTGGATATGCCAGTCCGTCACTGTAATGCCACGCTCCGTGGCAGCCCGGAGGCCTGCCGCAACGCGGGGTGTCGGTGCATAGAGCCACGCTTTTTTCTCTGGTGCAGTGCCCTTTTCAAACGAGCCACAGCCGATAATCAGACTGCTGATCGCGATGCCGATACCGGCCCAAAACGTCATACCGAATTTCATTGCTGAATGCCTCCTTGTTGTGCTTTGTACTGTGCAAATGCCGCTACGGTTGCCTGGCGCAGATGATCCCGATAATACGTATAGGTCATCGGCGTCCCCGTGCCAAACTCCGCCTCCATCACCTGCGCATGAAAGAGCAGGTGCGAACCCAAATCCAAGGTCTGCTTCACAGCGCAGACATACCACGCCGCGGCATCGGCCAGCACAGGCAGCTCGCGCTGGACAACGTGCGATACCAACGGCCATTTCTGAACCGTCCGCGTTGACTGAAACCCAAACAGCGCGATCGTCAAGGGATCCACCTCTTCACGCAACGCGGAAACGCTGAAGCGACCGCTTGCGCGGATACATTCGCTCGTGTATCCCTTTTTCTGACTGCACAGAATTGCTGTCACGGGTACTGCGGTCGACTGCACAAACGCATCCACGATGCACCCGGAATAGCCACCTGTTGCACACGGTGCGCCGACCACGTATAACCCGCAGGAAATCGCAAACAGGGCTGTCTCATTCATTGTCTCACCAACTCCACCAAAGTTTCGAAATGCGCAGTGCGCGGAAACATATCAAAGCCGCGGATGAACGCAATCCGATAATGGCCCTCGGCCTGCAAGATCTGTACATCGCGTTGTAGCGTGGCTGGATCACACGACACATAGAATATCCGTGCAACCCCTGAATGCGCAAGTGCAAATGCGATGGGCCGCGCCATACCGCTGCGCGGAGGATCCACAATGACAGTTGTTTCAGCGGGTACGCGGCAAAGCTGAGCCAGCGTGACGCCCCGTCTGTCATCCGCCTCCAATGCGCAGGCGTGAAACGTTGCGGCAAGCCTGAGAGCTGCCGCATTCTCACGCGCGCAGCGCACCGCATCAAACCCCGACTCCACGCCCTGAAGCGTACGCCCACCGCGCTGTAAACAGGTCAATCCGAAAACACCGACTCCGCAATAGAGATCAACGATATCCTGCGGACCTGTCTGTTCACAGAAGCGCTGCGCCACGGTTTCAACCAGCTGCGCGGCAACCGCAGGATTGACCTGATAAAACCCCTTGGGCGTTACGCGCATCAGGCCGGCCGGACTGGATTCAAGCAAGACCTCAGGACAGTTCGGCGACTGCTCGCCGGTTGTGCTCCACCAGATCGCGCCCGTCTGCGGCGTTGCGCGAAAAACGATGTCCGCCTGCTCAAAGCACGCCAGCGATTGGCTGCTCCGAAAGGTCTGCAACGCGGCATTGATCGCCGGACAGGCGAGCGGACAGGTCATCACGTCGAGCACCGTGTGCGACTGCTCCAGATAATAACCCATACGTCCCTGCGCAACATGCACGGTCAACTTGTTCCGGTAATGCAAAGGCTCCGGCGCGGCGACAAAAGGCGCAAGGCATGCATCCAGCTCAGGCAACGCCCGGAAAAAACCGCGCAGCTGGTCGTGCTTCGCGCGCACCTCGGCGGCATAGGAAAGGTGGTCATACACGCATCCGGGAGCGCGTACACCCGCGATACGGCAACAGGGTGTTTCGCGGTCTGGCGACGGTGCGAGGATCGTCTCGATCACGCCGCGCGCAAACCGTTTCTTGCGCTGCGTGATGCGCACGCGGACTTGGTCGCCGACAGCCGTCTCCGGCACAAAGAGCACGCAACCGTCGATGCGCGCCACGCCATCGCCGCCATAGGCCAGCGATTCGATTTGACACTCTGCGTAGCACGCCTCGTTCATGCAAAAGCTCCCCACTCGGATTCGTCGCTACACCAGTTCGCCGTAGAGCGTCTGCGGTGCCACGCGCACAATGCGGACGCGCGCAAGCGTGCCCGGCACAACGGTCGGTGCCGGATCGAAAACCACGATTTTATTTCCCGGCGAACGACCCGCCCACCGCGCCGCGTTGCGCAGACTCGGGCCTTCAACGAGAACCTCCTGGATCGATCCGACAAGACGCTGATTCGCTGCTTCCCCGCGCCGATCCTGATCCGCCAGCAGAACCTGATTGCGACGCATCTTCTCGGTCTCAGTCACATCATCGATCCAGGCCGCCGCAGGCGTTCCCGGACGCGGCGAGTACTTGAAGATGAACGCATTGTCAAAATCCGCCTCATCCATCAGCGTGCGCGTGGCTTCAAAATCATCAACGGTCTCACCGGGGAAGCCGACGATCACATCCGTGGTCAGGGCGAAATCCGGCATCACTGCGCGCAAACGCTTCAAAGCGGAAAGGTAATCCGCACGCAGATAACCGCGCCGCATCGCCGTCAGGATGCGATCGGATCCGGATTGCACAGGCAGATGGAGGTGGTGGCAAATTGACGGGAAGAGACTCACGACACGCACCAACTGGTCGGTACATCCCGATGGATGCCCGGAGGTAAATCGGACGCGGATGATCCCCGGAATCTGCGCCACGGCTTCAAGCAACCGCGCAAACGGCTCTGTAAACCCATTGGCCGATGCCGGATCCGAATCGGACCAGACCCCGTTTGTAATGCCGTAATTCATTACGCTCTGCCCCAGCAGGGTTACCTCGCGTACCCCCTGCTGCGCCAGCGCAGTCACTTCAGCGATCACTTCGCGTGCCGGACGGCTAAATTCCGGTCCGCGCACATCCGGGACAATGCAATAGGCGCAGCGCCGATTACAGCCCAGCAGGATGGTCACGAACGCGGAGAATCCATGTTCCGTATGCGCATCCGGCACATCGGGAATTTCATCCGTGGACGAAATCTCGCTGATGTTTGTTTCACCGAACAAGACGCGCGAAACCAGACGGGGGATCGCACCGCTGCGCCGCGTCCCAACCGCGAAGTCGAGCAGCGGGATCTTCGCAAAGAGCGAATCGCCCAAACGCTGAGCCATGCAGCCCATCACGCCGACGATACGATTCGGACGCTCACGCTTGGTCGCACAGAGCAAGCCGAGTTTCCCGATGGCCTTATCCTCCGCCTTACCGCGTACGCTGCACGTATTCACAACAATCAGATCCGCATCGGCCTCGTTATCGACACGCTCATGGCCGGCCGCCATAAGCAAAGCGGCCGCAGCTTCGGAATCACGCACGTTCATCTGGCAACCATACGTGTGTAGGATAAATCGCATCTCAACTCTCTTTCTCTTGGGTCATCATCTGAACAATTCGCGGCGTGATATCCATCAAACCATTCATCTCCTTTAAAAACTCGTCAGCCTGCGGACCAAACGCGATCAGCGGCACAGGATTGCGCGTATGTCCGCGTTCCGTCATGTTTTCGATATTCCCGTGATCACTGGTCAGCACCACCAGGATATTGGTATCGCGGAACAGGGCAACCAGCGCCTCTAAAAATGCATCCAGTGTTGACAGCACCGCGGCAGCCTCATCATAATTACCGGAGTGGCCGGCCAGATCCGTAACAAACATCTCAAACAAGGTGAAATCATTGGCGCGGGCGATCTGCAAAAGATGTTCAGCGGCTTCACGCGGCTGAATCGCGGGGATATCGTGGCCCTTTTCCTGAAGCGTTCCCCGCGTAATGTCGTGCGAAACCGCCAGGTTGACTTGCAGATCATCCTGAATCGAGATCGACTCGGGCTGCGTCAACGCCATCACCGTCGTTACCGATTTAAACCGCCTTACGCGGATGTCATCCACGTTATCAACCAGATAGGCATCGGCAAAGCGACAGCGTTTCCCGCACCGGGCGAGCATCATAAAAAGATTGTCATCCGTGATCAACTTGCGCAAGGTCGGCCCGGGAAACCCTTCGCAATGGCGGCCCATATGCTTTGAGGCATTAACCCCTGTAAACATGGTTGTCTGGCCCGTCGCACTCTGGGGTAACCCCGGCATATCGAGACAAGCATCAATGGCAACTGAATTCTTCTCCATGAGGCGGCAAAGCGTCGGACACGTTCCGGCGTGCACCGGATTGTCTTTGGCTGCGGGACGGATACCGACCCCATCAATAAATAAGAAGAGTATTTTCATGTGCGCAATGACACCTGCATGGATGCTAGCTTCTGCATACCGCACTCCACATCCATCAGCCCTTTATTTTGCCTTAAAAAGATCTTAATTACAATCTGAAAAGCGGCGTAACTTCCGCAATAAGACGCAGTAACACGCTATTCAGGGACCTAAAAGACGCCGCCACTGGACGGCGTATCGATTAGCGGATTTTCCATGTTGACTCTTTTCCCCGCAGCACCGCATAATATTTAGCAAAGCCTTAATGACAAGGCGTGATGGCATTCGCGCATAAACAAGAGGAAAACGCATATGAATTCAAACAGCAGACAGTCGCCAATATTCTCCGCAATCTATTACAGTGCGTTGGGATTTCTTTTTGCGGCAGGTGCGCACGCCACAACGTTTACCTGGGACGGGGGAGGAACCGACAGTCTGTGGAAGACACCGGCAAACTGGAACACAGATACGACCCCGGACAGCGACGGAACCGCCGTGCTTTCTTTTGCCGGCGCAACGCGCGCAGTCACCACAAACGACTTTACCGCAGACACCCTCTTTGCCGGTATGACGTTCGCGAATACGACATCGAGCGGGCTCGCAGCGTTCACGCTCACCGGAAATCGTCTCGTGCTCGGCGGTAACATTACAACGCTTCAGGCGACATCGGGCACCTTGAACGACACGATCGCCCTTAATCTGTTGCTCAACGCCTCCCGGACCGTGATCGTCAATGCCGCGCACAACCTGACGATCTCCGGCGTTATCGGAGAAACAGACGGCACACAGAACTTAAGCAAAACAGGCAATGGCGAGCTGACGTTGTCAGCCACGAACACCTATTCTGGTAAAACCTCGCTCACCGGTGGTCGCGTCTATTTTAATTCGCTCAAAAACGTCGGCGAGGGACCGAGTGCGCTTGGCGCACCGACAACCATCGAGAATGGCACCATCGATATTAACACGCGCATGATTTACACCGGCAGCTCAACGACCTCTGACCGCATTTTAAATCTTACGGCAAATGGTCCGACCTTTGAAGTTTCATCCAGTGCAACCACGCTGACGTTGAACAGTGGCTTCCGTGGTGTCAACATGGGCGTTTTTATGCGCGGCGCAGGAACGATTGTTGCCAATGGTCCCCTGATGTTGGGCAATGTGGGTCTGAGTCGAACGGATGGCGGAACGCTCGTGTTAAATAATCCGACCAATGGATTCACGGGAGATTTAACGGTTCTGGATGGTATTATCAGCGTGGCGAGGCTTGCCGATGTAGGAATCGCGAGCCCGATCGGAACCGGCACGCGCATTGCATTAGGTCAAGGTAACGGAACAACCGGACGTTTCCGCTATACAGGAACGAATGATGCTTTCTGTAACCGCGCGATTGTGATCACATCGCAAACAAATAATTTATCGAATGGCGGCATTATCGAAAACGCGACAGCGGATAAAACGTTGACGCTCAGCGGCACTGTCAATTCCGCAATCACCAACCTCATGCCCAAGTTGCAACTCACGGGAATTGGCAATGGCGTCTTGAGCGGCGTAATCACAGGCGCTATGCAGGTCGTCATGAACGGAAGCGGAACATGGACGCTATCCGGAGCAAATGTCTACACAGGAACAACGACGGTGACCTCTGGAACGCTGCTGATCAACGGTTCCTCAGCAGCAGGATGTCCGATCAGTGTCGCATCGAGTGGAACGCTGGGAGGTACCGGTGTTGTTTATGGCACAACCTCACTTGCCTCGGGTGCAAAACTTGCGCCAGGTGCAAATGGATTGGGCACATTGACCTTTGCCAATACAAGCGCCACGGCGTTGATCTTGAACAGCAACAGCATGACGTGCGATGTCGCATCCGTCTCAGGTCTCTGTGACGCACTCACGATTGCTGGAACACTCGTCCTCAATGGTGCAAATACAATTGCCTTGAATTTTCCATCCACCACGGCCCCGGCAGGAACCTATACGCTGCTGAGTTACGGAGCAAAAACGGGCAGCGGCTCTCTGACTTTGGACCGTACCTATCCGAATGCATCGCTGACTGTCGGTAGCACCTCCGTTATTCTCACGATTACCGGTACTGGTTCAACGGCTGACTCCTTAACGTGGATCGGAGATGGTACGGCAAACGAGTGGAATATCACAGCCAACAACTGGACACCCATCACGTACTCCGATGGAGCGCGCGTTATCTTTGATGATACCGGTTCAGCAAACCCGGCCATTTCAATCAGCGCAGCTCCGGTTGCACCAGAATCGATCCTGGTGAATACAAGCAACAAAACGTATACCCTTACAGGAAATGGCATTTCCGGCGCATGCAGTCTCCTGAAAACAGGATCATCCCTGCTTACGTTGAACGCAAACAATAATTACACGGGACCGACAACCGTCAATGCCGGAAGCCTGCAACTGAATGGCGCATTGAGCAATTCAACGCTGACCGTCGCCATCGGCGCATCGCTGACTCAAGCACCAACAGGGCGTATCGATGGCACCATGGTCGCGATTACGAACATGGGCACGATGACGCTGAACGGAACCAATACATATGGCGGCGTTACGGTTGTCGGCGTCAGCACGGGAATGCCGAGCATCACCCTCTACGCAAACAGTCCTTACGCGCTTGGATCCACGGAGCAAGGGACGATCGTCTACGGTGGAAATGCAAGTACCGAAAGTCGCCTGATGATCGGCAACAATGTCACCATTACGGGTGAAACCGTGACCCTCATGCCTGTCTCCGGGTATCGCGCTGGCCTCCGCTTCAGTTCAGGAGGAACAGGCACCTGGGCCGGGAACATCGTCCTGGCGAATGTCGGTGGCCCAGCCTATATCGGCAATGACGGGAGCGGAACGCTGGTGATCGGAGCATCGGATGCCCACACCATCAGCGGTTCATCCGGAAACCTCTCCTTCCGCGGTGGCGGGACGGTCATTGTAAACAGCCGTCTGAATCTTGGCTCACTGGGCATCAACCGCGATGACCCAGGAACGTTGATTCTCAACGCGACCAACAATGTCTTTTCGTCGCTCAATCTTGCGCAAGGAACGCTTAAACTCGGGGCTTCTGATGTCCTGCCTTCAACGGTAAGTCTATCGCTGGGTAAAAACAGCGCCATTAACAACATTGCCTTTTTTGATCTGAACGGATTCAGCCAATGCATCGCAAACTTTACAGAACAGCATGCACCAGGAACCACGGGGACACAGCGGATCATCAGTGCAACACCGGCAACACTTGTCATCAGCAATACAACGGCAAACACGTTCGGCACAGAGGGAAGTTCCATTGAAGGTCAGGTTTCGCTGGTCAAGCAGGGATCAGCGACATTCACTCTGACGGGAACAAATTCCACGGCAGGTAGTTTTATCGTCAGCAACGGCACGTTGGTCGTCAGCGCAACGGCCACGTTAGGAAACAGCACAAACATTGTTGTAGCAGCTGGCACCTTAACGCTCCAAAACGGAAACAGCATCACAAACACCGCGACGCTGCGCATTGCCAACGGTGGATCCGCTAAGGTCAATCTGTCGGGTGTCAATGAAACAATTGGACAGCTCTTCTTTGGCGACAAGCAGAAACGTGCGGCCACATATGGAGGCCTAGACAGCGGTGCTGAAATCATTAACGAAGAGCACTTCACGGGAAACGGTATCCTGACGGTCTTGCTCGGTAGCGGCGGAACAGCGCTTATCCTGCGCTAATCGAACATGGTGTTGAGGCGAAATCAAATTCGACTCAACACCCTATGAACGCGTTCTCGCCTTGACAATCCAACCTGAATCTGTTTTCATTTTTCAATGAAAAAAACAAGTTTAGGGTTGTACAGCAAGAATCTTCCCGATGCCCAGAGCGTGGGTCGGGCGATTCGTGATTTGCGTCGACGGGCACACCTTTCACAGGGAGAGCTTTCTGATCGACTCGGCATGCGTCAAGGTCCGGTCTGCAATCTGGAGCAGGGAAAAAACTATCCCTCCGCACAGGTTCTTTTGCGTTTGTCGCGCATCCTGAACTGCAGCATCGACGATATTTTACAACCCGGGAGATACACGTCATCGAGCGCTGTGCCGAATACCACCGACACCAAAAAAAAGGCAGCGCTCCCCGCCTCCCTCCTTCCAACACAGACCAGCGAACTGCTTGCAGATCAAACAGCCTTAACGGAAACGCTGGAATCCGTTGTTCGCGATTACCTTGCGCTGGAGGATCTCTGCCACGTGCCCCGTCAGGCGCGCATCCCGTTGCAGCTTCCCTTTGATCTCTCGGATTCCGGATTGGCCCGCCTCGCTGAGCAGGTTCGCGACCTGCTGGGCGTTCGCTCCGCGATTGTGTTCGACCTGCTGGAACTCTTTGAGCAGCACGGTTTGCGCATCGTCTTCCTCGCATTGCCCGAGGAGATGGACAGCCTCTCATTTCACGATGCGCAGAACAGTAACGTCTTTATCTTCATCGAACGCGACAACAATCCAGAAAAACAGATCTTCTCACTCGCTTACGAACTGGGACGGCTGCTGCTCTTTGTGCGCGCAACGTTTATGGGCGAAGTCTTTATCGATAGCCACGCCATCCAAAAAGCTGCGCGCGTCTTCGCAGCAAACTTTCTGATGCCAGCGGAAACGGTACGTTTGCTCGTCAGCCAAACCAATGTTCAGCCCGACGAATGGAGCTACGAATTCATGTTGCGATTGAAGCACCGCTTCGGCGTCTCCGCGCAGACCTTTAGCTATCGCCTGCTCGAGCTCAAACTCATTACACCCGAATGCGAAGCGGAGTTTCAGAAAACGATCATCGCCCATTATGGTCCTCACTTCAAAGAACCCGGCAATAGCCGCCGCATTCTCTCGCCCAACGGCCGCCTCGGCGACCTGCTCCATCTGGCCTGCCAGCGTAAACTTCCTGAAGCCGCCGCCATCGCTAAACGCATCAAGAAACTGATCACGCCGTAGTCCGTTCTGAAAAAAATAAAAAAACTGCTTGCGTTAGTCCTTTGTTTGTGTTTTCATCTTATCAGTAAAGTTAAATTAATTTGTTTTCACCATTGTTCAACATGTGACTGTAAACCGATGAAGTATTACGCACACAGTTTAGAAAACCAACCGCCAGAGAAGTGGCAACTGCTGAACATGCATCTGTCAGCGGTAGCGGAATCTGCAAGTATCTTTGCACAGCCCTTTCAGTCAGGCGACTGGGCTTACAACGCGGGCTGGCTTCACGATCTTGGCAAAGCCGATGTTCGTTTTCAACAGTACCTTTTAAGGGAAAACGGACTGGACGATGCTTCGTATGACTCGGATCGCGTGAATCATTCTTCTGCAGGAGCAGCATTTGCGGAAGAAAAAATGGGGCCATGCATCGGACGTGTGCTTGCCTATCTGATTGCGGGGCACCACGCAGGGTTGCCGGATTTTTACCCTGACGAAACACAACTGGCCGCACTGCAAAAACGACTTGAAGAGGGATACGCCAATCTCGTTCACGTACGTCATTACGTGGACACCCAATCAAGCCATCTCAAACCCCTTCAGCAGCCGCCTGCCTTCCTAAAAGATAACACGCAAGGGGTTCACCTCTGGATCAGGATGCTCTACTCCTGCCTCGTCGATGCGGATTTTCTCGACACAGAGGCATTCATGCAACCGCAAGCCTCTGTCAGACGGAACGGTTTTGACAACATCTCCACACTCAAACAGCGCTTTGACACCGCATTGGCAAAAAAAGTCAATACTGCCCCCGCAACACCTGTTAACGCCATCAGGCAGGAGATTCTCACGGCATGCCGCCACCATGCGCAAAAGCGTCCGGGGCTCTTCTCACTTACCGTACCAACCGGTGGTGGCAAAACACTCTCCGGCATGGCTTTTGCACTCGACCATGCGTGCCTCCACAAGAAACAACGAATCATCTACGTTATTCCCTACACCAGCATTATTGAGCAGACCGCCGGTATCCTCTCCGCTATCTTCGGCGCGGATAATGTCGTCGAGCATCACAGCAATCTTGATCCATCCAAAGAGACGCAACGTTCGCGCCTCGCCTCCGAAAACTGGGATGCCCCCATCATCGTCACAACCAATGTCCAGTTCTTCGAATCGCTTTATGCCGCAAAATCCAGCCGGTGCAGAAAACTGCACAATCTTGTCAACAGCGTGGTGATTCTGGACGAAGCTCAGCTCCTGCCACCACAACTGCTGACACCATGCGTGGATGCCATCAACCAGCTTACACGCCACTATGGGGTTTCTATCGTGCTCTCAACCGCTACACAACCCGCGCTGCCAGGATTGGATGCGCCCCTCGAAATCATTCCGCTGGAAATGAATCTCTACACGCGGCTGAAACGCACCGAAATCATGTTTCCTCCTGATTTAAGCACCTCCTGCGACTGGCCCACACTGGCGGAGAAACTTCGGCAGTACGACCAAGTCCTCTGCATTGTCAACACCCGGCGCGCATGTTACGACCTATTCAAGCTGATGCCCCCGAACACCGTCCATCTCTCCGCGCTCATGTGCGGTGCGCACCGCACCCGCATCATCCGCTACATCAAATGGCGGTTGAAAAAGGCCAAGCCCATCCGAGTCATCAGCACGCAACTCGTCGAAGCTGGCGTCGACATCGACTTCCCCGTCGTCTATCGCGCACTGGCTGGACTCGACTCCGTCGCTCAGGCCGCAGGTCGCTGCAACCGCGAGGGTAAACTGAACGACACAGGAAAATACGGCATTGTTCATGTCTTTGTTCCGCCAACATCCGCCCCTCCTGGCTTGCTCCGAAAGGGCGAAAATACCATGCGTGAGCTTCACGCCAGCGACATAGACCCTCAAAGTCCCGAAAATTTCCGTCGTTATTTCGAAATATTTTACGGTAAAGTCAACAATACGGGTACGGCGTTCAAAACATGGCTAACCCGTGATGTTGACCAAAGACTCGCCATCCAGTTCCGTACCGCCGCAGCCAATTTCAAATTGATTGACGAACAAGAACAGCAGGCCGTCATTGTCCGCTACCGCCGCAACGACGCGCTGATCCAGCAACTTCGTTTCGCGGGCCCCACCCGCGAGATCATGCGGCGACTTCAACGCTTTACCGTTAACCTCTCCGTCCGTATCGTGTCGCAAATGAAACGCGACGGTCTTATAGAAGAAATTCGCGACGGTATTTTCGTACAAGCCCTTTCCGGACTCTATACGTCCACCGGGCTGGACATATTCAAGGAATCCTTGCCTATCGACGATTTGATTATCGACAACCCTAACCAAAACTGGAGGCCACAGCCATGAAAGGTTTCTGTCTGGAAGTGAGCGGCGACTTTGCCTGCTTCACCCGTCCCGAAATGAAAGTCGAGCGCGTCAGCTATGATGTCATCACACCATCTGCAGCTCGCGCCGTATTCGACGCGATCCTGTGGAAGCCCGCCATCCGCTGGCGCGTCACTCGCATCGACGTCATGAACCCGATCCGCTGGGCATCTGTCCGACGTAACGAAGTAGCCACTGTCGCCAGCCCGCGCAGTGACGGCATTCTCATTGAAGACGCACGGCAGCAACGCGCGGGGCTTATTCTACGCGATGTCAAATACCGGCTCTATGCCGAGTTTGATTTCATCCCCGTTGACCAGCGCATGGCAACACTCAACCCCGCTCCCGACTGGCTCTCTGATACAGAAGAACAAGAACTCTACCAGCAAGCCGAAACCCGTCCCGATGAAAAAGAAGCTAAATATGCCGCCATGTTTGACCGCCGTGCCACAAAAGGCCAATGCTTCGCACAACCCTACCTGGGCTGCCGTGAATTCGCCTGCGCCTTTCGCCTCGTGAAGAACCCTGACACGGAACCATGCCCGCCGATTCCCGACAGCCGCGACCTTGGCTTTATGCTCTACGACATGGACTATTCCAACCCCAACGACATCAAGCCCATGTTCTTCCGCGCCAACATGGTGCACGGTGTTATCCACGTTCCTGAAATCAACTCCGAGGAGGTGCGTAAATGATCCTGCAAGCGCTTACAGAATACTATGATCGCAAAGCTGCCGACCCTGATTCAGACATCGCACCTCCCGGATGGGAACAAAAGGAACTCCCCTTTCTAATTGTGCTCACCCCTGACGGAACCCCCATCGATATTGAAGACACGCGCGAATTGGCCGGAAAGAAACTTCGCGCGAAGAGTTTTCTCGTTCCTCAATCAGTTAAACGCGCAATGGGTATTGCATCTAACCTCCTATGGGATAACGTAGAATATGCAATTGGAACCGTCTGCAAAGGCAAAAACGAACGAGTTCGCCAGCAACATGAAGCTTTTCTACAAAAGATTGATGGTTATTCTTCCATTCCTTCTGTACAGATTGTCCTTAAATTTTTGCAAAAAGAAAATAGAGAAAACTTGCTTACAGCTTTCCCCGCATGGAACGAAATGAAAGAGTCCTGTGCGTTTCTTTCTTTTAAAATCGCCAATTCGGCGCACCCCGTTTTTCGAGACCCAGCCGTCGTGGCAGGTGTGAATCAGACTACCTCACAAACAAATGAAGCTATAAAAATTTGCCTTGTTACTGGAGAGGAAGACTCCCCCGAACGTCTCCACCCTGCGATCAAAGGAGTGCAAGGCACCAATACGACCGGTGGGAACATCGTTGCGTTCAACTTCGGCGCAGCTGAATCCTTCGGTAAAAAACAGGGACTCAACGCGCCCGTCGGCAAGAGCGCTGTATTCGCCTATACGACCGCGCTCAACACGCTGCTCAGCAAAGACTCCACCCAGAAGCTTCAGGTCGGTGATGCCACCACCGTCTTCTGGGCTTCAAAGGAGACATCCTTCGAAAGTCAGGTTCACTATTTTTTTGGTGAACCCTCCAAAGACAATCCGGACGCATTGACTACCGCAGTTAAAGCACTGTTTAAATCAATCGAAAACGGTACGTTCACCAAAGACACCGACAACATCCAGTTTTATGTGCTGGGACTTTCGCCCAATTCAGCACGTATCTCCGTGCGCTTTTGGCATAAGGCTCTTGTCGCGGAACTAGCTTCCCGCTTCTGCCAGTACTTTGAAGACTTGCGTATTGTGCACAGCGCACGGGACCAAGATGATCTCTCGCTCTGGCGGCTCCTCATCTCAACCGCCGTACAAGGCAAATCTGAAAACATCTCACCCAATTTGGCCGGCAACGTCATGCGGTGCATTCTGGAAGGTTTGCCATTTCCAGAAACGCTCCTACAGTCCACGCTATTGCGCATCAAGGCTGAGCGCGATGTGACTTATCCTCGTGCCAAACTTATCAAAGGCTTTATCAACCGCAAACTTAGAAAATCAAACCCCAACAATGAAAGGAGTCTCACCATGGCTCTCGACAAGGACAACACAGATGCCGCGTATCGGCTCGGGCGGCTCTTCGCCGTACTGGAAAAAATCCAACAAGAGGCGAACCCCGGCATCAACGCAACGATCCGCGACAAATTCTATGCCGCGGCATCTTCAACTCCGGCCACCGTCTTCGGCAATCTGATGCGCCTCAAAAACCATCACCTTTCCAAAATGGAAAATCCTGGGCGTCGTATCTGGTTCGAGAAACTTCTCGGCGATATTCTCTCCGAGATTCCTCCGAGTTTCCCCCCTCATCTCAAGCTGGACGCTCAGGGCCGGTTTGCCATCGGCTACTACCATCAGGTGCAAGATCTCTGGACAAAGAAAACTGACAAAGAAACCGTTTAACACACTCAAGAAAGGATACACGTTTATGAGCACAACACTGAAAAACCGTTATGACTTCCTCCTCGTCTTCGATGTTAAAGACGGCAACCCTAACGGCGACCCCGACGCGGGGAACCTGCCGCGCATCGATGCCGAGACAGGACAGGGACTCGTCACCGACGTTTGTCTCAAGCGCAAAGTCCGCAACTATATCCAACTGACCAAAGGATCGGAAGAAGGTTACGATATTTTCGTCAAGGAAAAGGCCATCCTGAACAACGAAATCGACAAAGCGTATGCCGATCTCGATATCGACCTGACCAAGCCGCCCGCTGACTCCGCCGATGGCAAAAAGCGTAATAAAGAAGGACAAGGACAGGGCGGTGAAGTTCAGAAGGCAAGGGATAAGATGTGCACGAACTACTTCGACATCCGCACGTTCGGCGCGGTCATGAGTACGGGGGCCAATGCTGGACAGGTTCGCGGCCCGGTGCAGATGACCTTCGCCCGCTCCGTCGATCCTGTCGTGACACTGGAGCATTCCATCACCCGCATGGCTGTGGCGACTGAAGCCGAAGCTGAAAAACAGGGCGGAGACAACCGGACGATGGGTCGAAAGAACACCATTCCCTACGGCGTTTATATCGCACATGGTTTTGTCTCCCCTGCTTTAGCCGCGCAGACCGGCTTCTCCGAGGAGGATCTGGGCACGCTCTGGCAAGCCCTCACTGAGATGTTCGAACACGACCATTCCGCCGCCCGTGGCATGATGGCGACCCGCAAGCTCATCCTCTTCAAGCACGAGACGGCGCTCGGCAACGCGCCCGCCCACGCGCTCTTCGACCGCGTTAAAGTCTCACTGAAAGACACCGCAAAGCCTCCGCGCGACTTCTCCGATTACGCGGTTGAGATCAAACGCGACGGCCTGCCGCCCGGCATCGAAATTATCGAAAAATAACAGACAACGACACTCGACTCACGACGTGCGGGACGCAACCCCCGAGTGTCGCCTGTCGAGTGTCGAGCGTCCTCCACCTCTCCCGCCTAAACAAGGAGTCTCTCACATGTCCGCGTCGCCCATCGGCCCCTCTGGTGGCTACCGGAAGCTGTTATCCTTCGGGTTTGTCTGCCTTATCTATCACGCGACCACGCGCTTCTGCAAGCGCGTCTTCCCTTGGAAAGATGATCCACTGGGAAAGACAAGCGGTCAGATGATTGGCGCCGCACGGTCTGCACGGCAAAATATTGTCGAGGCCTCCTCGCGCGCCGGAACATCAAAGGAAACAGAACTACGTCTTCTGGATGTAGCCAAGGGAAGCCTTGAAGAGCTGCTGGGCGACTACGAGGCCTATTTAATCGACAACGAACAAACGGTCTGGTCAACTGCAGATGAGCGCTGGAAGACCGTCAACACGCTCCCCCTTGACGAATTTTCTCCTGGGGATGATGTCCTGCATGCCTACAGCTGTTATCTGATCGCCATGCGCGCGCGCTTCTCATCATGGCTTGAACACGAGGATCCCGCTATTTCAGCCAACGCACTCATCGTAACCATTAAGCGTGCACAAAGCCTGCTGTTCAGGCAAATGGAAAAAACAGCGGAAACATTCAGCGGAGAAGGCGGTTTTCGCGAACGCATGGCCAAACTCCGCATCGAACAGCGGGATGCCTTGAAAGCAGCTGAACCGCAAGCCCCCGCTTGCCCAGCCTGTGGCAAACCTATGACCCTGCGTAAAGCAAAATCCGGTCCCCGCATGGGAAAACCCTTCTGGGGTTGTTCCGGCTATCCGACATGCAAAGCCATCAAAGAAATTGATCCGTAGGGCGACAATCGACGCACGACACTCGGGCCGTGGTTTTGAGTCCCGCGCGTCGTATGTCGAGCGTCGAGCATCCCCGGCATCATAAAAAGGAGTTCCGCCATGTTCACCGATGAAGAGCTGCTCCCCATTTCCGCTTTGCAGCATCTGCTCTACTGCGAGCGTCAATGCGCACTGATTCACATCGAACAGGTCTGGAGCGAAAGTAGCGCAACAGCGGAAGGCCGTGTCTTACATGACCATGTGCACGAGCAGCGCCGGGAATCACGCGGCACGGTCCGCACAGCGACAGGCTTGCGGCTACGCTCTCTCGAATTAGGCCTTACCGGTCAAGCAGATCTCGTTGAATTCCATCATTCAGAACAGGGAAGCTGGATCCCATACCCAGTTGAGTATAAGCGTGGACGGCCAAAAACCAACGGCTGTGATCGGGTTCAGCTTTGCGCACAGGCGCTCTGTTTGGAAGAGATGCTAAAGACAACGATTCCCCAAGGAGCGTTATTTTACGGACAGACGCGTCATCGACTGGATGTCGTGTTTGATCGCGAATTACGCCAAATAACACACACGCTCTGCGCTAAACTCCATCAATTGATTGTTTCAGGAATCACCCCCCCTGCTATTTATGAAAAATCAAAATGCGAACAGTGCTCACTCATTGATCGATGTCTGCCGCAACTGTCAAACCGCAGATCAGCAGCACACTATCTTGAGGAGATCCTACAGTCATGAAGAAATTCCTAAATACACTCTACATTACCACGCAAGGTGCTTATCTCAATCATGAGGGGGAATCGGTACTCGTAAATGTCGAACATGAAGTGCGCCTGCGTGTTCCCATTCACCTACTCGAAAGCATTATTTGCTTTGGCCGTGTCAGCATGAGTCCACCCCTGATGGGGTTGTGCGGACAACGCGGAGTGCATATCAGCTTCCTTTCAGAAAACAACCACTTCCTTGCACGCGTACAGGGATCAATCAGTGGTAACGTGCTACTCCGTCGTCAACATTATCGGATTGCAGATAATCCACAGCGCACTGCGATGATCGCGCGAGCCTGTCTCGCGGGCAAGATCGCAAATAGCCGAGTGACGCTTCAACGCGCGTTACGCGATCATCCGGAAATCCCAGGCAGCCCAGAGATCGAACGTGCCATTACAAGGCTCAGTGGTATCCTGCATGAACTTGAAAACACCGAATCCGTTGATGCGTTGCGAGGAAAAGAAGGCGAAGCCGCAAAACGCTATTTCGATGTTTTCGACCATTTAATCCTCCAACAAAAAAGTGATTTTTACTTTCAAGATCGGAATCGTCGACCACCGACAGACAACGTAAACGCGATACTCTCGTTCCTTTACACACTGCTGACACACGATGCGGAAAGCGCACTGGAGTCTGTCGGACTTGACCCACAAGTTGGATTTCTTCATACAGAGCGTCCAGGCAGACCTAGCTTAGCACTCGATCTCATCGAAGAATTCCGATCCTTCATCGCCGATCGACTTACACTTTCACTTATCAACTTAAAACAATTGCAACCAAATGATTTCAAACAGAGTGAATCCGGTGCAATTACGTTGGCTGATGATGCGCGCAGAACCGTACTAGCCGCTTATCAAAAACGAAAGCAAGAGCTGATCGTGCATCCCTTTCTAAATGAATCGGTTGAGATCGGATTGCTGCCATATATCCAAGCATTGCTCCTTGCACGTCATTTGCGTGGCGATCTGGACAATTATCCACCTTTTATCTGGAAATAATTCTATGCTTATACTCATCAGCTACGATGTTTCAACCATCGACCGACAAGGCAAAACACGACTCCGCCGCGTTGCAAAAACATGCTTAAATTTTGGACAGCGCGTGCAAAATTCTGTTTTCGAGTGTCTCGTTGATAACAGTCAATGGATTCTCCTACGCAACCAGTTAATAACTTTGATTGACCCTGATCAAGATAGTCTGCGCTTCTATTTCCTCGGCAACCATTGGACCAACCGAGTTGAACATATAGGGACCAAGCCTTCTGTTGACTTTGAGGATACGCTTCTTGTATAAATCGCGAACCTCAAGCTCACATGCTTTATCCAATCGATTCGCGATTAGAATAACATCATGATTACAAGCATGTTATGGATTTGTATTGCCATTTTTAGTTCTTTGAAAACTGAATTTCACGAGGTTCGCGCAAATACGGCTATTGACCTTTGTCAATCAATACGTTATAAAGTCCCCGTCGCACCTCGCATGAGGTGCGTGGATTGAAACTCGACCATGTTGCTGTCCGGCG
>CAZMLC010000004.1:67558-68853 GCA_964567125.1 uncultured Akkermansia sp. | reverse complement strand
ATAGAACGCAAAGGAACAGCACTGTTGGAACACCGTAATTCTAAGTGCACTTTGTCCTTTGTGGCAAAACAAAGCTCTGGCATTTAAAAAAAGAAACGCAACATGAAGATTCAAATCAACCCGATGCGGTGTATTGCCTGCGGGCGCTGTGTGCGCGTATGTCCTGCCTTCGTTTTCGAGGCGAAAGCGCCAACCGCACAACCTGAAGCGCTGCATCCGGAGATGTGCATCGGCTGTGGACACTGCGTTTCCATTTGTCCTGTCAACGCGATCGAGCATGCGGCCTTTCCGCCCGAACGTGTCCATCCCGTCGACGCGGGCAAGCAACCGACCGCGGAACAACTCATGCACCTGTTGCGTACACGTCGATCCCACCGCAACTTTAGCGATGCGCCGGTCGCACGTGCCACACTGGAACAGCTCGTCGATGCCGCACACTATGCGCCCACCGCAAGCAACCAGCAGGAGATCGGTGTAATGATCATCGATGCGCCGGATCAGCTCCAATACATCATTGATTTTACGCTGCAAACCTTCGAACGCGTCGAACAGCTGGTGAAGATCCCCATGCTCGGCGCACTGATCACGGCCCGCCATCCCGACGCAAAACGGATCGCCATGTTTGTCAAAAAGATACGTGCGCTGCGCAGCGAGAAGCGCGATTTGATTCTGCGTCAGGCAAAAGCCGTGCTCTTCTTTTACGCCCCTGAAAATGCGCGTTTTGGAACCGAAGATGCGAACCTGGCCTATCAAAACGCCTCGCTCCTGGCTCACTGTCTTGATTTAGGTCACTTCTATACCGGATTTGTCCTTGCGGCTACGCGACGCGCTCCCGGAACCTTGGAGCGGGCGCTTCACATTCCAGGCACACTGCGTGCCGGCATGGCCATCGGCATGCCGGACTTCCACTATCCACGCTATCCAGACCGTCCTACTCTCCCAACCGTTTAAATATACACCGCGACAACACGCAAAAAGGACGTTCGTGTTTGCGCAAAATGTAAGCTGTATTTTGCGCAAATGGCTATTGTTATGCGTTGCCTCTTCGTGCTACCGTAATACCACATTGAAGATTGGTTGTACCTGTAAGCGGAGTGGAACGCTGCACAGGACAGGAGCAGCCGATCACCCTCTGTACTGCGGGTATCACTACGACCAGGAATTCTGATGAAGGTACTCACTACATTTTTATTCATTGTGGCAGGCCTCACGCTTGCCACACACGCTGATACGGCCATCTTAAATTATGACGGTCATCAGCTGCGCTACGCGCAAAAGAAATTGATCTTCCAGCC
>CAZMLC010000004.1:60453-67458 GCA_964567125.1 uncultured Akkermansia sp. | reverse complement strand
TGGTGCGCGTTTGCCGGGGCGACACAAGGAATTTACATCGGTTCTCACGATGCGGGGCACCATGCAAAATCGTTTTGCCTGCGTTACGACGCAACCCGCCAGACCTGCGGCGTGGTGGTCAAGCACATGCTCTTCTGCGCCAGCGGCGCGCAGGTCGCGATTCCGCCGATCCTGATTGCGCCTTATACCGGCTCATGGCACGTTGCAGCGAAAATCTATCGCACCTGGTTCGACACGATTCGCCCGATGCGCCAAGTCCCTGAGTGGACAAAAACCGCTTCTGGCTGGCTTCTCTGCATCCTCAAACAGCAAAACGGTCAGATCATGTGGCGCTACCCCGATTTGCCGGCACTCGCCAAACTCGCCGATGCACGCGGTCTCGATATCATCGGGCTCTTTGGGTGGACACAAGGGGGACACGACCATCTCTACCCCGACTATATTCCCGATGAAGCGATGGGGGGCCGCGCAGCGCTTGTACAAGCCCTCAAAGAGATTCGCACCATGGGCAAGCGCTCGATCATCTACGCCAACGGGCAGCTTCAAGAACGCGAAGCCACGGATTTTTGGCGAACCGTCGGCAAAAACATCGCGATTCAAAAGCGCGACGGCTCGACGTATCAGCACACCTATCACAAGTACAGCGACATCCCGATCTATCGCTTTGATCTCGGCTGTACCTATGCGGAGGCGTGGTTTGAACGCATGCTCAGTCTCGCCCTGCAAGCCAACGATCTTGGCGCCGACGGCATTCTCTTTGATCAGCTGGCCATGATGTCGCCCATGTCCTGCTATGGCGTCAACCACGGCCATGTGACACCGTGCATGGTGCACGAAACGGAACGTCCCGGCTTCCTGCAGCGGATTGCCGAGCATATGCGCAAAATCAATCCTGATTTCATCGTCATGACTGAAGGGATCCACGACAGCGCCTTCTCGGCGATCGCCCTGTTTCATGGCTGCCAGCTCGGCGCCTTCCGCGCAACGCGGATGGAGATGAACGTGCGTCTCGCAGGTACCCGCGGTGAAGATCCTTTCCCTGAAATGATGCGCTACACCTTTCCTGAAGTACTTTCCACGGACCGCATTCCCGCGCCCATGAAAGACCGCGACTGCGTCAACTATGCATGCCTTTACGGCCTGCGCAATGAGATCGAATCGCGGTATCGCGCAGATGTAACCTATCTTAAAGAAAACACGATCCCGGCCAAAGATGAGTATCGCACCGTCATCAGCAAACCTGACCTCGGAATGATGCAGCAGAACGATCCCGCGACCTGCGCACGCTACCTGAAATGCGTGATTGACTTTCAGCGCAAGCATAGTGCGACGCTGCAGCGCGGCACCTTTATCGACACCGAGGGATTCGCCATTGACCGCAAGGACCTTCCCACAAAAGCCTTCCGTGGGACAGACAACACGCTGGCCATACTCATCTGGAACACGCACGCGGACGCAGTGCCTGTCTCGGTCACGGTTGCGGGCAGAACGCTGGTATCCGCTGAAGAACCTGAACAGGGCACCATCGATCCGACACGCGCCATCCCGTCGAACACGCTTCGCCTGATGCTTTGGAAATAACGTATGCGCCTCTTTTTCATCCTACTTTTTATGACCACTTTACTTCGTGCTGAATCTATGAATTACTTTGGCTATTCGTCGTGCGTGGTGCTGACAAATGCCGCGCAGACACGCGTGGTCATTGTTCCGCAAGCCGGCGGACGCATCCTTGAATATGCGTGCAACGGACGGAATGTGCTTTATCTCGACCCTGCGCAGGCGGGTTGGACAGCGGTCTCCGGCAAACCGGCGCCCGATCCGTGCGGCGGACGTTTCGATGTCGGCCCCGAATTCATACTGCCGCGCCGACCGGATCTCTGGCTCGCGGCATGGGATGTGATCGAGGCCTCTGCACGCACCGCAACGCTCCGCAGCGCCATCGACCCCGCCACAGGGCTGCAAGTGACGCGCACCTTTATCCTCGATGAAAACAGCACGCGCCTGCGCTGCCGCCAAACGATGCGCAATTGCACCGCGCATCCCGTCACCTGCTGTTATTGGAGCCGCACGCTCGCTACGGGGCATGGCATTGTCCTGATTCCGCTCAGCCCGTGGAGCCGCTTCCCGAAGCACTACATCATGTACGGACCTGGTCCCGTGATGAATTACATGCCCGATGATCCCGCGATTCGTCAGCGCGACGGTTTTCTTGAAATTTTCGGACCTCCTGAGCGTCCCAAATTAGGACTGGATGCGCAGACCGGATGTATCGCGTACGCGACGCGCGAAGACCTGCTTTTTATCAAGCGTTTCGCCGTCTACCCTGAGCGTCCGTATGCGGAAATGGCTGGGCTGACCATCTCGATCTGGTATAAAGAGACCAGCCGCTGCGAACTGGAGCCGATCGGGCCGCTGGAAACGCTTGAACCGCACGCTGAAGCGTCATTCGAAGAGAGCTGGGAACTCCATCCCTTTGCTTTTCCGCGCGACAACGAGGCTGTTGATTTAGCCCGTGTACGTCAACTCATCGCTACGGGGAAACAACCATGAGACTCAGATCCATCATCCTTTTCGCCCTTGCAATGGGCACGTTCACGTCAAGTTTCGCCGAGGATTGGATGGTGCGGGGTTCAGGCGCAACGCCGCCACCCCGTTATGTGCCGCCCCTCGTCAGCAACGGCGAACTTTCAATGCTGGTCGACTGGAATTGCGGGCAGCGCCAGACGCGTTATGTCACGATGACACCGGCTGTCTACTGGGCAGGACGCCGCATGAAGGCGCCGGAAGCTCGCCTCTTTTCGCTCGGATATTTCGAATGGGATGTGTTGATCAACGCGCATGCATTTTCCGATCCTGAGAGCTGGACGCAGGAACTTGATGTCAAGCAGGCCATCATGCGCGTTCAGCAAAACTATACGAATGGACTGCGCATGACCAGCGAAGTGCTGGTTCCGCTCAATCAGACCGTCATCGCGTTTCGCCGTACCGTGACAAACACCTGCGCACAGCCGCAGACCATCACGCTTGCACTGCGGTATACATTCCCCCAAACACCGTGGTGCCCGGGCGAATGGCAACGCGACACCACGAACGCGAATGTCCGCTACACGTATCATATGCTCGGCTACAAGGCGTTACACGGCACACTCATTCTCGATGCCGGGCAAGCCGCAGAACCAACGATCACCAAGACCGGCGCGCGCCTCGCCTCAACCGTCACGCTCCAGCCGTATGAGACGCGCACACTTACCTTCTTCATCACCTATGCGGATGCGTACGACACGCCGAACTACACACCGGCATTCCAGCAGATGCGTCGCGATCTGCTGGCAGACGGTTTTGAAGGCGTACGCCGTTCACACGTGAACGCCTGGAGCAATTATCTCAGCGAAGGGTCTATCACCATTCCGCACGCGCGGTTGCAGCGCATGTACGATACCGCACAATACCATCTGCGCGCGAATGCAACGCGCTGGTCCTTCCCGGTCGGAATCTTCCCTTCGCATTGGCACGGACGTTTCTTCGGCTGGGATGAGGTCTTCTGCCATCAAGGATTGATCACGTCGGGGCATGCGGCTATCGCGCAGCGCATGCCGGATTTCCGCAAAGCTACGCTGCCCAAAGCCACATACCGCGTGGCCCACTACGGCGCAAAAGGGAAATTCGGCGCAAAATATGTCTGGGAGTCGCTCGAAGATGGTGTAGAAGGTGCACCGCCCGGTTTCTGGAACGATCATATCTTCCACATGTCGAACATTGCGCTGGCCTCATGGTCGCACTATCTTTTCACGAGCAACCGTGCCTATCTGCGCGATGTCGGCTATCCTGTGATCCTTGAATGCGCACGCTATTTCCGTTCGCACTGGGTCTATGAAAATCCCGACGGCAGCATGTACATCGGCAAGTGCACGGACCTTGAACGCCTCGGCCCTGCGCGCGAACGGACATTCCAAACCACGTGCGGCGCAATTTATACGCTGCGCGCGGCAGCCCGCGCGGCTGCCACACTTGGTTGCGACGACGAGGAACGCCGCGACTTTGAAACCGTCGCGGAAAAGCTCTGTGCATCACTGCCCGTCAAAGATGGGTTTTATGAACCCTACCCCGGGTGTGCGGAGATGAGCGTGGCCACGCTAGCGGGATTGACCCCCTATCCGATCTTTGATGGCGCCAACACCATTCAGAAAAACACGGCGTACCGTTTTATCCGCGAAGGCCGCAAATATGGCAACATGTACCCGGTCGGCAATGCGATCTGCCCTTGGTATGCGTCAAAAATGGCCATTGCCACGACCTTGCTTGAGGACAATGAAGAACCGATCCGACTGATGACCGAGGCGGCGAACACGCTGGGACTTTTCGGGGAACTTTTCGAGATCAATGAGGAAAAGGTCGTCAAGTGCCCCTGGTTCGCAACCGCCTCAGGCAACTGCGTCTTCGCGCTGAATCAGATACTGCTCTGCAACTTCAATGATGAACTGCGTCTCGCCATGGGCGTCCCCGTGGCATGGCAGGATTACGCCTTTCAATTGCCGGCGTGGCATGGGCTGAAACTCTCCGCGCGGATCGAACAGGGACGGCTGCGCACATTGCGCGTTGTCGCTTCGGCCACGACGACGATTAAGCACCAAAAGATACTCTGCCGCGAAGCCTTAGTTCGCGGAGTCACGTTTGATCCACGCCGCGTGGTTCGCCGTGACTTGCCGAATGGTACATGCGAACTGATCG
This sequence comes from uncultured Akkermansia sp., assembly GCA_964567125.1. GTDB lineage: Bacteria > Verrucomicrobiota > Kiritimatiellia > RFP12 > UBA1067 > CAZMLC01. Next base: position 62,730 of record CAZMLC010000004.1, on the reverse strand, counting down.
TCACCTGTTCGACATCGACGGAAAACCTGATTCAGCCCTGATGATTTACCCTAACAACACGAGAGAAAAACTATGAAACGAATACCCGTGATACTCATTGCCGCGCTTGCGATGATGCAGCTGCAGGCTGATGAATGCGTGCTGTTTGATGCGTCTTCAACGCCGCTGTCCGCGATTCACAAATACAACTGCGATGCCTTCTCGATGAACAACGCCGCACTCGAGGTGAGGACCAAGGGCAACACGGGATATCCAGGCATCACCCTTCGCGGCCAATGGGACCTCTCGAACTATACGCGGCTTGTTGTGTACTTCGGCAACCGCATCAGCGATGCGGCGCTACCGTTGACGATCTGCCTTTCCAATCCTGACGCGGATATCGCGAAGCAGCACGGCGTCTTCATTGACCGCCAGTCGACCAAGGGCAAGGCGATCGCACCCTACACCTTTGAACTGCCGCCGCCCAACGCGAATCTTGCAGCCATCACGCCGTTGCTCACGGGTATGCGCCGCACGCCCATGAGCAGCGTCGGACTGGTCGCCGCGCTCGACCCGAAGCAGGTTACGAGCATCTCGATCTACCTCAAGCAACCTAAACTCGACTGGACGTGGGCGATCACGCGCATCGTCGCGCAAAAGGGAGAACCCCGAAAGATTGAACCGTGGATGCAGATGACCAAGGAGCAGTTCTTCCCCTTCATTGACCAGTACGGACAATTCAAGCACAAGGAGTGGCCGGGGAAAGTACACAGCGACGCGGAACTGAAAGCCAATGCGCAGAAGGAAACCGCGGATCTTGCGGCGCATCCCGGTCCGCAGGGCTGGAATGCCTTCGGCGGTTGGGCGGCTGGTCCCAAACAAAAAGCCACGGGGCATTTTCGCGTTCAGAAAATTGGCAACACCTGGTGGTTCGTTGATCCTGAAGGTTGCCTCTGGTGGTCACACGGCCCTGTGCGCGTGACGCCGTCCACCGCAATCACGCCGCTCGACAATCGCGCATTTTATTTCGAGAATCTGCCCAAGGAAGATTCGCCGTTCGCCCTCTTTTACACGACGCACGACGAACTGCTCAAGCCCTATTACGAGAAGCGCAACATCCTCAAGACCTATGATTTCTCATCCGCCAATGCGTACCGCAAGTATGGTGAAAACTGGTATGCGCAATTTGCGGAACGTGCGCACACGCGTCTGCGCAGCTGGGGTATGAACACCATTGCCAACAGCTCGGACAAGAAGATCTGCTTCATGGACAAGACCCCCTACATCAACCGTTTCGAATTGAAATCCAAACGCATTGAAGGCAGCCACGATGGCTGGTGGCCCTTCCGCGATCCCTTTGATGCCTCTTTCCGTCAGGAGGTCGTACGGCAGATGAAAATCCATCAGCGCGAAATGGAAGATCCCTGGTGCTTTGGATTCTTCGTCGACAACGAACTCAGCTGGGGTGGACCGACGGATCTTGCAACCTGGACGCTGGAATCACCAGCTGATCAGGCCGCCAAGATCGAGTTCATCAGCCGCCTGCGCAAACAGTATGTGACCATCGACAAACTCAACGCGGTCTGGGGTGAAACGTATGCCAGCTGGGAAGATATGCTGGCACTCAAGAAACGTCCGGGCAAAGGTGCAACGCAGGATCTCACGGCCTTTACGCGGATTATTGCGGAATCCTACTTCAAGAACATCAACGAGGAGTTCAAGAAACTGGCGCCCAACAAGCTCTACATGGGTTGCCGCTTTGCAGGGCGCGGACCTGAATGGGCCGTGGTTGCAGGTGCCAAGCACTGTGACTTGATCAGCTACAACATCTATGCCAAGACGCTCGCGGACTTCACCTTGCCGGCAGGAATCGATAAGCCGGTGATCATCGGCGAGTTCCATTTCGGCGCGCTCGATCGCGGGCTTTTCCATCCTGGCCTGATTGAGACTAAGGATCAGAACGAACGCGCACGCGTCTATGTGCAGTATGTAACTTCGGCGCTGCAGCATCCGAACGTCGTGGGTGTGCATTGGCATCAATTCGGCGACCAGGCCACCACAGGCCGCTTCGATGGCGAGAATTTCCAGGTCGGATTTGTCGATTGCTGTGACACCCCGTATCCAGAGACCATTGCTGCGCTGCGGACCGTCGGATACGATCTCTACTCAACCCGGATGAAAGCAGCAGCTCGGAAATAGTCCGTATACCATTTGACATCACAAGGAGAAAATCATGCGTTTTCAAGACAAAGTCGTACTCGTAACAGGAGCCAGCCGCAACACCGGGGTCGGCATTGC
>CAZMLC010000004.1:45045-60353 GCA_964567125.1 uncultured Akkermansia sp. | reverse complement strand
TTTCAAGTGTCACAGGAGGCGGTCAAAATGATGCTTCAGCAGGAGAGCCGCGGCGTGATTGTCAACCTCGGTTCAAACGTCTCCACGCGTGCGATCCGCAATCGCACCGCCTATGTTGCGAGCAAGGGCGGTCTTGATGCGTTAACGCGTTCCATGGCGGTTGATCTGAGCCCCAAAGGCATTCGCGTGAATATGGTTGCGCCTGGCTACATTTACACGGACCGTTGGGATAAACTCGACGAAGTCAGCCGTACGCGTCGCCGCAAAAATTGTCCCCTCGGATTCGAAGCCTCTGCCGACGACATTGCACAGGCTGTCGCTTTTCTCGCTTCCGATGCCTCGCGCAATATCGCAGGGGAACGCATCGTGGTCGATGCCGGATGCAGTGCCCAGCACATGCCGGTTGACGTGGATATTTAAAACACTGTTCATCGAGTCAAGGATTCCTATGCACGCCTCAAAAAACTATAAATGGGAGTTGCTGGCACTCTTGTCCGCAGCGTTCTTCTTTCATCAAGCGGATCGCGCGATTTTCGGCGTGGTACTCTCGTCGATCAAGGGCGACCTTCAACTCACCGACAGTCAATTGGGGCTCATTGGCACAAGCCTGTTTGTGACGCTCTCGGTGATGGTTCCACTCGCGGGATATCTCGGCGACCGCTTCAGCCGCAAGTGGATCATCACGTGCAGTTTGTTATTCTGGAGCGCGGCAACCGCGGTCACCGGTGCGGCGCGCGGTCTTTTCAGCATTATATTCTTCCGCAGCGTCGCAACAGGAGGCGGTGAATCGTTCTACGCGCCATCGGCCTATTCCCTGCTCGCTACGTACCATAAGGCCACGCGTTCCGTGGCGCTTTCCCTACACCAAGCCGCGCTCTACATCGGCGTGATGAGCAGCGGCTTCCTCGCAGGCTGGATTGCGGAACAGTGGGGATGGCGCTCGGCATTCTACGCATTCGGTGCAACCGGCGTTGTCCTCGGGATCATCTTCATCTTCCGTCTGCGCGATGCCGCGCCCGACTGCGATCCGTCCGCAGGGACAGCCAGCGACGCAAAACCCGATTTCGGCGAAGCGCTCTCCGTGCTCATACGCACGCCAAGCGCCCTGCTGGCAACGCTGGGATTCTGCGCGGTTGTCTTCGTAAACAACGCCTATGTGGTCTGGGCGCCTACATTCGTGCAGCACAAGTTCAACCTCAGCTTAACGCAAGCTGGCGGCGGAGCCATGTTCTATCACCATGCGGCCGCCTTCGGTGCAATCATGCTCGGTGGCATACTCACGGACAAAATCGTGCCGACCTGTCCTTCGATCCGCCTGCGGATACAGGGGGCGGCCCTGCTTCTGGGCGCGCCGATGATCTATTGGATGGGAATTTCGACACAGCTCGCCATGACGTGGAGCGCCATGGCGGCCTTTGGGTTCTTCCGCGGACTCTTTGAGGCGAACACGCATGCTTCGTTGTTCGATGTCGTTGCGCCCAAATACCGCGCAACCGCGGTCGGACTGATGACCATGACCGCGTTCCTGCTGGGATCGATTGCGCCGTGGATGATGGGAAAGTTGTGCGATGTTTATGGAAAATCGCATGGCATGACGCTCGGATTTACGATACTCTCTCTGACCTACATCGTAGGCGCATGTGCCATTTTCTGTTCGCTGGTTCTGACATTCAAGAAGGACCGCATTATTGAATGAATAGCCGATTAAGGGGTTGATTATGAAAATTACTGGAATCAAGACGTTTGTCTGTAATGCCTACCGCACCAACTGGGTTTTCGTCAAAGTGTTGACCAATGAACCGGGGCTTTACGGTGTGGGCGAAGCGACGCTGGAGTATAAAGAGGCGACCATCGTCGCTGCGATGCAGGATCTCGAACGCGACATGCTCGGCAAGGATCCGCGCGACATTGAAGAGATCTGGCACGCCAATTACCGCGATGCCTACTGGCGCGGCGGTCCGGTGCTCATGAGCGCGATTTCCGCCATCGACATTGCACTCTGGGACATCCTTGGAAAATCACTGAACGTCCCGGTCTGGCGTCTGCTCGGCGGCAAAATGCGCGAGAAGGTTCCCTGCTATGCCAACGGCTGGTTCGCCGGCGCAAAAGAACCGGAAGAATTCGGCGCGAAAGCGGTTGAAGCCATTGAGACCGCAGGCTGGAAGGGACTGAAGTGGGACCCGTTTGGTTCAGCCTACCGTCAGCTGGAGCCACAGGCCTTCCGCAAGGCTATCCGCTGCATTGAAAAGGTCTACGAGGCGGTCAATGGCCGTGCCGAGATCTTGATCGAAGGCCACGGACGTTTCGACCTGCCCACCGCCACGCGCATCGCCGCGGCGCTAGAGCAATTCAACATTCTCTGGTTTGAAGAGCCGATCATTCCTGACACCATCGAAGCCATCGCGGATCTGCGCAGCCGAGTCAAAGTGCCGCTCTCGTTCGGTGAACGCCTTTACAATACCTGGCAGTTCCGCACCTTGCTTGAAGCGCGGGGCGCGGACTTCGTGCAACCGGATGTCTCGCATGCCGGCGGCATCACGGAGATGAAGAAGATCGCGGCCCTTGCGGAGTCGCACCATATCCCCTTCTGCCCGCACAATCCGAGCGGACCCGTGGCCAATGCGGCCACGCTGCAACTGGCGGCCTCAACGCCCGGTTTCTTCTTGCTGGAAACGATGTCGAGCGATGTGCCCTACCGCAAAGAGATCTGCAACGAATCCGTGCGTTTCGCCGATGGCTACATGTTCATCAACGACCGGCCCGGCATCGGCGTCGACATCAATGAGGAGGCCATTGCCAAGTATCCCTATCAGCCGATCGCGCTGCGCCATTACAAAGGCACCCTCACCGAGATCCGGCCCAAGGATGCCGCAAGCTACTTCAGCAACTAGCGCAGCACTCCTCACTTGGTCAGCGAATACGGACGATCCTCGGCGCGCAATTCCGATTGCGGCTGAGGTTTGTCCGTCATATCCAGCTCCAGCGTAGCGCCTTTTTTCAGCAGATCTGAACAGATTGCTGGACGGGTATATGCCGCGCCATTAACTTTAACCGCCTTCACAAAGCGATTGCGCGCGCTGTTCTCCGGCGCGTGGATCACCAGTTTGCGCCCATCCTCAAAGGTCACGGTCGCCTGCTTAAAGAGCGGTGTACCCAGCACGTATTCGCCGCTCGCGGGGCAGACCGGATAGAAGCCCAAGGCGGAAAAGACATACCAGGCCGAGGTCTGGCCGTTATCCTCATCGCCGCAATAGCCATCCGGAGCGGGCGTGTAGAGCCGCTCCATCACTTCGCGCACCCAATACTGCGTCTTCCACGCAGCTCCGGCATAGGGATAGAGATAAACCATGTGCTGGATCGGCTGATTACCGTGCGCATACTGGCCGAAATTCATGATCTGCATTTCGCGGATCTCATGGATCACCTGACGGTAGTAGCTCTCATCAAAGCAGGGCGGTGTAGCAAAGACGCCGTCGAGCTTCGCGACAAACGCCGTGGGGCCGCCCATCAGCGACATCAACCCCTGCATATCATGGAACACGGACCACGAGTAGTGCACGCTATTCCCCTCGGTAAAATCGCCACCCCACTTGAAGCGGTTGAAGGCGGGATCAAACGTGCCATCCGCGTTGCGTCCGACCATCCACCCCTGTTCCGCGGCATACAGGTTTTTATAATTCAGTGCGCGCCGCGCAAAGGTGTCGATTTCGTTCTGCGGCCGTTTGAGCGCCACAGCCAAACGCCAGATACACCAATCATCATAGGCGTACTCCAGCGTCCGCGCGGCGCTTTCGTTGATCCCGATATCGCGCGGTACATAGCCCTTCTCCATATACGCCTTTGCGCCCAGGCGTCCTGTCGAGCGAAGGGTCGGATGACTATTCTCAGCGCCATGGACCAACGCCGCGTAAAGTTTCTGGATATCGTAGCCTTCGCGCGCGCCGGACAGATAGGCATCGGCGACGATCGAGGCTGAATTGTTGCCGACCATGCAATCGCGATGTCCGGGGCTCGCCCATTCGGGCAACCAGCCGCTCTCCTCGTAACACTGCTGCAAGCCGGCCATCATCTGCGCACTGCGCGTCGGACGGATCAGATTGAGCAGCGGCATCAACGCCCGGAAGGTATCCCAGAAACCCGCATCGGTAAAGTAATAGCCAGGCCGGATTTCACCGGTATGCGGGCTATAATGCACGACCTCGCCCTTTTCGTTATACTCGTAAAACATGCGAGGGAACAGCAGCGACCGATAGAGGCAGGTATAAAACACACGTTGCTGATCGAGCGTCCCGCCGCTCACGGCGATGCGGCCCAATTCGCTATTCCAGACCTGACGTCCCTGTTCCACCAGGGCATCGAACGACCCTGTTCCCAGTTCGTTCAGATTGCGCTCCGCCTGTTCGGCGCTGATGAACGAGGAGGCCACGCGCACATGCACCTGCTGGCCGCGCTGTGTCGCAGGGAAGCGCAGCAAGGCGCCCACATGATTCTCCTGCAATTCCGTTATGCCGGGCTTGAGTGCATCGCCGGACCAGATCTGCGCTTCCGCAAAGGGCGCATCAAAGATCAGCACGAAATAGTTTTTGAAATTTGCCGGCACCCCGCCCGCGTTGCGCGTGGTCCAGCCAACCACCTTGCGTTCAGCCGGAATCACCTTGATAAACGAGCCTTTATCAAAGGCATCGACAACAAAATAGGGGTGCTCAGTTTGCGGATACGTCACGCGGAAGAGCGCCGCGCGTTCTGTCGGCGTGACCTCAACGGTCGTATCGTAATCAGCCAGATAGACGCGATAATAGTGCGGTTCTGCGCGTTCGGCTTTGTGCGAGAACCACGCAGAGCGTGTTGCCTCCGTAAATGCCGCTTTGCCGGTGACGGGCAGAACCGAGAACTGCCCGTAATCGTTGATCCACGGACTTGGCTGATGCGTCTGTTTGATGCCGACCAGCTTGTGCGCCGTATAGCTGTAGACCCAGCCATTGCCCATCTTGCCAGTCTGCGGCGTCCAGAAATTCATGCCCCATGGCCGCGCAATCGCGGGATAGAGATTGCCGCTCGATAATTCAAACGAACTGTCCGTCCCCATCAAGGGCAGGACGTGCTGAACAACATCTTCGGCGCCCACCGAAAACGTCAGACACGCTACCGACACCCCTACCCATGCATTAAAAAAAGATCGTTTCATCGTACGTCCCCATTCGTTTTATACAATACGATCAGTATTTCAAAACAGCAGCTCATGCTCAAGACAAAGCAACCCGCATCGGCGGGTAAAAAAAATGCGGGCCCCCATCAGGATGCCCGCGGACATGCATATTCAGCGCAATCTATTAATCGGTCGTTACCTGCAGCGGAGCGTCAATCACTTTACCAAACGTGCCCGCCTTTGTCTTGATCCAGACATACGCTTTGTATGTTCCTGCTTTGGCCACCTCACCGAGATAGCCGCCTCGGCCTCCTCAAGAAGGACAGAGGTTGGCCATGGACTCCTTCGTTCGCTTAAGTACCGCGCCCGAAGCATCCACCAAGACAATATTGCAGGAACCTTCTAACACGCGCGTTGCGCGCCCGCCTGCGGCCGAAGACCGCAATAACTCGACCGTCAAGCGATAAGGTACACGTCCGTTAAACGTATACTTTTTTCGCATATCCGGCGTCATTTTCTGTACAGCAAGATTAGCCACCAGGACCAACTTTTCCGCTGGCTTGGAAGGATTGTCAGATTCGGTCTTAAACGCGCTAATTTCAGCCTCAGAGGGAATCCCCGTCTGCGCGGCTGAGAGCGTAGAAAGCCCTCCTCCAGTCGACACCTTCTGCTGCAGCGGTCTGAGCTGAGCATGCGCTGCAACGACAGCCATCACACTGATCGCAAACAGACCTTTTAACATATATCCCTCCACATCACTTTTAAGTAATGTTTACACCATAGCATGCTGCGCGACACAAAGTCAAATGAAAGTCGCGGAAACGCGCGCAATTCATGAAAGGTTTTTCACAATGATGCTTGGAGTTCGAGGAGCAGGTTTGATAAGATGAGAGAAATTTTTCAAAGAGGAGTTTTATGTCGAACAATCCTGATTCTTCAACAACGAAGCGCGGTTGCGGCTTCGGCTGTCTGGTTACAGGCTTTGCCATCCTCGGATTCGTGGTATTTCTTGTTTTCGCAGGCATCGTCGGACTTGGCGTCATCGCCTATGAAGATCCCGCGATGCGCAAGATGATCACCCAGCACAAGGCGACGCTGAAAGGTGACTACGGTGAAGACGAATTTCCCAGTCTTGAGGAAGTGTGGTCCTACGGCGCAGGCACGACCAAAGTTGTACGCATTCCGATTGAGGGCATGATCCTGCTCGCCGAAGGAAGCCATACGTGGCAACCAAACTCGACCGCACTCAGTCTGCGCAGCATCCGGCGCGCAACGCTCGATCCGGATGTGAAGGGCATTATCCTTGAGATCAACAGCGGCGGCGGGGGCATTACCGACAGCGACATTATTTTCCACGCATTGAAGAAATTCAAGGAAGCGGATGAGTCGCGCATCGTCGTCGCCATCATGGGCGATGTCGCCGCTTCAGGCGCCTATTACATTGCGGTCGCCGCGGATTTCATCTTTGCCCATCCGACAACCATAACCGGTTCGATCGGCGTGATCATGCAATCGTATAACATCAAGCAGCTGGCGCAGAAGATCGGCATCCAGGATGTCACGATCAAATCAGGCGACAACAAGGACTTCCTGAACCCCTTCCAAGACGTGAAACCTGAACAGCGCGAAATGGTGCAGAAAATCATCCAAGCCATGCACCAGCGCTTTGTCCATCTGGTTGCCGAGAACCGCCATCTGGCGCGCGAAGTCGTTGCGCCGCTGGCTGACGGCCGCGTCTTCCTTGCGGATGAGGCGCTGAAGCTCAAACTGATTGACGGTATTGGCTACAGCGAAGATGCGCACAAAAAAATGGCGGAATTGCTCAAGACCGACGACGGTATCCGCATTTATCGTTACGACGAACAGCTGACCTTCTGGGATATGCTTTCGCGGCCGGGAATCGGCTTGAGTACGTCGCTACGCGGATTGCTGCGCGGTGAGCATACCGCCTCCGGCTTGCATTATCAATGGACATGGTAGGACGAACATGAGGCCCATGGATTGGACGAAACCCGGCCGTGCCCATTTTCAAGGCATCTGCGGCATCGGCATGGCTGGTGTAGCCTATCACGTGAAGCAGCTCGGCTGGCAGGTTACGGGATGCGATGCGCACGTCAATGCGCTGCATGCGTGGCTGAATGATGTGCAGATCGCCATCGATGATCACCACGATCCCCGCCACGTGGACACTGCGGATCTGCTGGTCGTTACGCCGGCAATCGCACCGGACCATCCGGAACGGCGCGCCGCGCAAGCCCAAGGGATCCCGATCTTCTCCCGCGGTGAAGTTCTCGCAAGCTTAGTCAATGCCCGCTGGGGCATCGCGGTGTGCGGCACGCACGGCAAGACCACCACCAGCTGTTTTATCACCCGGCTCTTGCAGGAACTGGATAAAAAACCGAACTGGTGCATCGGCGGATACACGCCAGCCCTTGAATGCGTGGCTGGGACCGATCGCAGCGATATCCTCGTGGTTGAAGCCGACGAAAGCGATGGTACGCTCGCCCTCTATGCGCCGAAAATCCTGGTCCTCACCAACACGGATCTCGACCATCTTGAACACTTTGCCGACGAAACCGCGCTTTTTGACTGTTTCCGTCAGGCGGTCCGGCAAACAACGCACGGCATCGCCGTATGCCGCGACCATGCACGCGCGTTTGAGATCGCCCAGAGCAATCCGCGCGTACCGTGCCTCACCTATGGGTTTGATGCTGCCGCGGATATGCGCGCGGAGGCGGTTCAGCTCACAGCCTCCACGGCGCAGTTCGACCTCTATTTCCGCACGGTGTTCCAGGCAACACTGACGCTGCCTGTAACCGGCAGGCACAACATTCTCAACGCGCTGGCGGCTTTGGCCGCCGCACATCTTGCAGGGCTTCCTCTCGACGCCTGCATATCTCACCTGAGCACGGCATGCAGCGAATTGCCGGGGCGCCGCTTTGAGACGATCGCGCAAGATGAGAATCTGACCGTGATCGCAGACTATGCGCACCATCCCATTGAACTGGCCGCAGCCCTGAGCATGGCGAAAATCCGCAACCCTGCGCGGCTCCGCGTGCTCTTCCAGCCCCATCGCTATACGCGAACCCGCGCGCTGGGTGCCGAGTTCCCTGCGGCCCTGCACAGTGCGGATGAAGTGATCCTCCTGCCTGTTTACGCGGCGTCGGAAAAGCCCTGCGAAGGCGGAACCAGCGCCGACCTCTATGCGCATTTTCGCGCAACCTATCCGCACCAGAAGGTCGCGTTAGCGCGCTCGCTGGACGAAGCCTGGACGCACGTCTTCCTGACAAGCCAGCCCGGCGATCTGATTGTACTCGCAGGCGCGGGCGATATCATTCAGCTCGCCACGCGTGCGCAGCGCGACTGCGCCACGCGCGCCGCTCAAACCGCCGTGCACGATGCCCGAACACAGGCCTTCAGTGCGCTTCCAGGCATTGCGCTTGAAGAATGGCCTGTACTGGCAAACTGGTCGACCTATCATGTGGGCGGCCGCTACGAATGGGCCATTGAATGCGCCTCGTCCGAAGCGCTGGAAGCCGTGATCCGGCAGTGCGGACAAACAGCCTGCCCGTGGCGGTTCTTCGGCATGGGCGCCAACAGCTGGATCAGCGACCTCTGCCAGCCCGGCGTTGCGCTGCGCCTCGCAAAAGGAGCGGAGCGGACCTATGCGATCGATACGGATGGCGGTCTGATCCTCGGCTGCGGCTGGCCCGGTCCAGCGCTACTTGAAAAGCTGACCCGGGAGGGTTTTTCCGGCCTCGAATTTCTCGACGGCGTCCCAGGTTCACTGGGCGGATGGCTACGCATGAATGCCGGCGCGCACGGCGCTGAAATCGGATCGCGCGTGGAGTGGATTCGCTGTTTGAATTCAGACCATACATCTGCTATAGTGGAAACACCATTCCTTGGGTTTGGGTATCGTACCTGCGCCTATTTGAATCATGCGCTGGCATTGACCTGTAAAGTACGTCTTGACCGGAGTGACCCGGCGACCATCCGCAACCTACGCGAGGCATTCCGCAAGAAGCGTGTTCCCCTGTCCGGATTGCGGACAGCAGGCTCTGTGTTTAAGAATCCGGAAGGTTCTTCAGCGGGACGGATCCTCGATCAAGTAGGATGTAAAGGGCGGACGATCGGCGGTGCGAAAGTGACGGAGTTTCACGCGAATATTATCGCAACAGAAGCGCATGCTTACGCTTCGGATGTCCTGGCACTGGTGCAGGTCTTGCAGATGCGTGCGCAGTATGGTGCAGGCATTGAACTGAAACCCGAAGTATGTGGTTTGCGGGTCGAATAGATTGTACAGGTGGAATCAATCATGAAAATTGCAGTCATTATGGGTGGAACCTCGCACGAACGCGAGGTCTCGTTAAAATCAGGAACAGCGGTCGTCGCGGCGCTGGAGGCAGCAGGCAGAACCGTTGTCCCTGTTGTCTTAGAGACCAATGATCTCGCGGTATTGCCCGACGACATCGACGTCGTTTTTCTCGCACTCCACGGCGGATATGGCGAAGATGGCGGCGTACAGGCTGCGCTCGATAAACGGGGTATCCCCTACACAGGTCCGGGCGCATGCGCAAGCCGCATCGCCATGGATAAAATCGAAACGAAAAAACGCTTGATCGCAGCCGGTCTTCCGACCGCGGCGTTCGAATGTTTGCCGGCACCGCATGTAACCACGCAGCTGCCGCTGCCGCTCGTGGTGAAACCACCGCGTGACGGTTCCAGTGTCGGTATCTCGAAAGTCACGGAATGGACGCAGTGGGAAAAGGCTGTCGCGTTAGCCCGCGCCGCTGATCCTCAGGGTGAAGTCCTGGTCGAGGCCTACGTTCCGGGACGCGAATGGACCGTGGGGATCGTCGGTGAAACAGCCCTGCCTGTGGTTGAAATTGCAGCGCCCAACAGCTGGTATGGTTTTACAGAGAAGTATACGCCGGGGCAGACGCGCTACCTCTTCCCCGAAGAAGCTGCGGACCAGCCGATCACTCAACAGTGTCAGGCGCTCGCGCTTGCAGCATTCAAGACCATCGGTTGTCGCGGCATGAGCCGCGTCGATTTCCGCGTTACGCCGGAAGGTGAACCCTTTATCCTTGAAATCAATACCATCCCAGGATTCACTGCAACGAGTTTGCTCCCGAAAGCGGCTGCACGGGCCGGGTATTCCTTCAGCGACCTGTGCTTAAAAATCCTAGATTACGCAACGCACGATTAATCGCCTATGGGTATTCAACTGAACATCTTTAAGACGCGCAAAAGAACCGTCCAACGCACGGAACGTGCGCAGCGTTCATCACATCGCATGCCCGATGTGATGTATGATATTTCGCCGCGCATGTGGGTCTTTATCCTCGTCCTAAGCCTCTTCCTCGTCGGTCTTTTGACGATCTGGGGACTCTGGTACGCCTTGGTCAACTGTTATCTGAAATCGGAAAATCTCTTCACGCTGAAAGATGTCCGCCGCAACGTGACGATCACAACCGGCAAGACGCTCACGCCCGATTTGCTGCTCGAAGTTTTGCAGCTCAAGGAGGGAGTGAATCTCTTCTCGATCCCGATCGACAAACGCCGCCGCGATCTCATGGAGTGGGCTCCGAATATCCGCGAATTGAGCATTGTCCGCCGCTTGCCCGACAAACTCACCATCTCGGTTGTTGAACGTGAACCCATTGCCCGCCTCGGACAGAACGGATGCGTCACCGATGAAGAGGGTATCGTCTTCGTCCGTTACGCAGGCACGGGCCGATTGCCGCTCATCCAAGGCGCGGACTCGCTTTCGCAAATCAAACCGGGCGACCAGCTTCATGGCATTGCCCTCTCTGCCGTGCGCCTCGTGGAGAACGCATCGCGTCCAGAGTGCAAGTCGCGCATTCTGGTCATCGATGTCAAACAGGAAGAGTTCTTTCAGCTCACCTTTTCCGATCACCGCATGGCGAACTTCGCATGGCCCGGCATGGAGGATGATGAGAAAAACACCTTCTACTCCATGCAAAAGCATTTTGATCAGCTCGGCACCATCATGGAGAGCGAGGCGGGGCGCATGTGCAGAATCTTTGATGCGCGTGTTCCTGGACGGATCACCGCACGACTTCCTGTCTTAGAGTAAAAAAAGGACTTTGTTATGTCGCTTGCAGTAGCGTTAGAAATAGGCACATCGCGCACCGTCGTGAGCGTCGGTGAAACAGGGGAACTGGGACGCGTCAAAGTCATCGGCGTGGGTATCTGCCCGACCATTGGCGTCCGTAAAGGACAGATTTCAGACCTGAAGCAGGTTAGCTCCGGCATTGAGAGCGCCTTGAAACAGGCGGAGAAAATGGCCGATACCGAAATCTGGCAAGTGATCCAGATCATCTCCGGGAATCACATCCAGGCCAACACCAATTCAGGAACCACAGCAATCCGCTCGCATGATCGTATCGTCATCCGCGAGGACATCGACGATGTCAAAGAGATTGCACGCGCCGTTCCGTTAGACGCAGACCGTCAGATTCTCCATACCATTGAGCAAACCTTTATGCTCGACGACCAGCCCGGTGTTGTTGACCCCCTGGGGATGCGCTGCAACGTGCTCTCCACAAGCGTGCTGGCGATCCATGGCACGAAAAATCGCATTGAGAATGCGGTAACCGCCGCGAAAAGCATGCAGCTGAACGTCAACGATGTCGTCTTTTCGGGCGTTGTCTCCGCGCTTTCAACCTTGACTCCTGAGCAGAAACGCAACGGCGTTGTCCTGATCAATCTTGGCGGAGGGACCACCAGCTATGTGGCCTACTGCAACGATGTGATGTGCGCCGCTGGGTGCATCGCTGTGGGTGGCGATCATGTCACGAACGACATCGCCCTGGCCTTCAATATCCCCGGCAATAACGCTGAAGACATCAAGCGTTCGTTTGGCGCCGCCATGTTGACCGCGGACAGTACAACCCCGCGCATCAAGATCGGCGCTGATCTCGGTCGCGAGGAACGCACGATCCATCCACGCGCGCTGCAAACCGTGATCAATGCGCGCATGGATGAAATCTTCCGCGTAGTCCTCAGCAAACTCAATCAGGCCGGCATCCTGCAACATGTGGGAGCAGGCGTTGTCATCACGGGCGGCGGTGCATACCTCAAAGGCGTTGTCGACCTCGCACAGCACGTCTTCAGAGCACCCTGCACCATCGGACTGCCAACGAATGTCGACGGACTTGAAAAGGCGGACAACCCTGCCGCGTTAACCGCCGCAGCCGGTGCGCTCATGTATGCCAATATGGGCAACAGCCGCCGCGGCATCTTCGACAAAATCTTAACGCTCTTCACAAAGGGATCATAGCCATGCCCACACAGCCCCAACCTTCGGACATTCTTCTTCTCGGCATCGGCGGAGGTGCCTCGATGATCGTTGCGGACATCGTCCAAAATGACCAACTGCCCCTGCGCGCATTGTGCATCGACACCGACGCCTCTGCGCTCGCCTATATCGCTGAAAAGGGTATTCCCACCCTGCTCCTTGGCGGAACGCGGCTGGCAGGTCGCGGAACCGGCGGAGACTGCATCAAAGGCCGCATGGCTATTCAAGACGATATTGAAACGCTCACGCCTCATCTGCAAGGGGTCCGCACCGTCATGCTGTTGGCCTGCTTGGGGTCAGGCACAGGCAGCGGCGCGGTTGCGGATGTCGTCAAACATCTGCACAGTCTCGGCATCGCGACCTGCTGCGTCATCACGCTTCCGTTTAAGATGGAAGGCGCTTCGCGCCAGCAAACTGCAGAACGCACCGTGCCCATGATTGAAGAGTATGCCGACGCACTGGTGACTTTACCGCTCGACACGCTGTATGCGTCCTTGCTCAATGAGCCACTCTCGACCGCCATTGTCCAGGCCAATACCTTTCTGGCTGATGGGCTCACGCTGCTCTTCCGTCTGGTTGCGCAGCCCGGTTACATCAGTCTGGACAGTTCGCGGCTGAACATGATGGTGCGCCATGGCGGTATCAGCCACTTTGCCAGCTTCGAAGATACAGGCCACGTGCGCATGATGGATCTCTCGTTGCGACTCAAGGCCAGCAAAGTCCTGCGTTCCGGCGATATTCTCGGCAAAGCCAAGACCGTGCTGGTCGGTATCCTGGCGGGCGATGATCTGCGCTTGAAAGAGATCGACTCCATCATGACCGCGATCTCGTCGCTCTGCAAAAAGACGACGCACATCGAATTGGGTACGGTTCTTGACAACCAGCTTCAGGGAAAAATCTCCGTGGTCATCTTCGCATTTGAGAATGCAATGCCCATGCAGACAGCCGCTGCTCCCCAGCAAATCCCGACACTGCATGAGATCAGCACAGGCATTGAGCCGCCCTTGGCTGATATTGCAATTCCTGTAACAGGTAAGCGGAGTAAGGCATCAAGTAGGGCTGGCAAGCTTGCGTCCATCGATAAGGGACGCGGACGATTCCACAACGTGGACCCGACGCTCTGGAATGGACAGGACCTCGATATTCCGACCTATCAGCGCCGTGATATTATCCTGGAGCGTTAACCGCGTTGCGCGGCGCGGCTTCTCAGTGACGTCCGCCGCGACCACCACCCATGAAATGCGGCATGCTACCTGTGTTTTGGTAAATCTGCTGGATCTGTTCCGCAAAGGCTGCGGACTGCTCGCTGTTTAATCCTGTTGAGCGACCCAGCGATTGTAACATATATTGCCGTTCCGCAGCGTACAGCTCGCGCAACTCACCGCCCGTTTCACGCAGCAGCTGGATCGTCTCAGGACTGGGACGTTCGTTACTGGCCTCCAACGCGTTGCGCAACTCGTTCATCTGCGCAACTTTTTCGAGCAACTTGGCGTGGTTCTCACGTTGCGCCTGATCCATGTTTTTCTGGTCCACGTTTTCAAGAAAACTGTAGTGCGCGGCCATGGTCTGTTCCATAAAAAGGCGGCGCTCTTCGCGTTGCTCAGGCGTAATCTGTGAACGGAAACGGGAGACTTGATTGGTCCGCGGCGGCCGTTGCTCTTCAGCGACCTGAACAGGTCCGCCCGATGCGGGCGCAGAGGGCAAAACGACGCTCTGCTCTTCCGCGCGCGCTTGCGCCTCTAAATCTTCAATGCGCTTTTTCAGCAGAACAACTTCATTTTGCGCGGACTCATCAATCACGCGCACGACGCGAGGCGATTCATGCTCATTCGGTCCTTCCTGTTCAGCCGCAATGCGGGCGAGTAGCCCAGGAATCACAACGAACTGGTTGCGCGCATACTCAAGGCCTGCGCCTGCAAGCGCGCAAAAAATACCACCAATCAAGAATCCTGTACTCGTCTTCATATCCTGCTACGCTCCTCGAACCCTATCCCTTAGTCATGCACAAACCGTGCGCACGCGGCATTTTCCGTCCAACGCGACACGTTATGCAACACCTTCCGCAACATCCTTGATCATCTTTAGAATGGCCTCGCGGCGCGGCATGAAATCAGACGATTTCACGTCCGTCAGGTTCCAGTCAATAAACGCCTGCGTCACGCTTTGGAAAAATTTGCGCGCGACCGATTTCTCCTCAAAATTGTAGTCGGTCATCATGCCCGTCTCGACCACACTGAACATATCGCGCTGACGCTCCGCCGGCGTTGCCGCATCGGCATCGTTGAAGGCGTCCTGCTGCAGATACACCGCATCCAGCAATTCCGCTTTCAGATAGATGATAAAGTCCTTATTGCTGGTGCCCTCTTCGCCCACGACCTTCATCATCTGCGCCACGTTGTTACCGGCCTGCAAAATCTTGCGCAAGCGTTCCACGCGATCCTTCTCGATCACGCTCTTGTATTTGCTCCAGCTTTCCAGCGGATCGATGGCCGGGTAACGGCGCGCATCCGAACGCGCGCGTGAAAGCCCGTGAAACGCGCCCACGACCTTCAATGTCGCCTGCGTCACAGGTTCGTCGAAGTTACCGCCTGCCGGCGAAACCGTACCGCCAATCGTGACCGATCCCACAGATCCGTCTTTCAGTCGCACAATACCGGCACGCTCGTAAAAGTTCGCAATCAGCGATTCGAGATATGCAGGAAAAGCCTCATCACCCGGAATCTCTTCCAAGCGGCCGGACAATTCGCGCAAGGCCTGCGCCCACCGCGAGGTCGAATCCGCCAGCAAAAGCACGTGCAACCCCATCTGGCGATAATAACTGGCCAACGTCACCGC
>CAZMLC010000004.1:0-44945 GCA_964567125.1 uncultured Akkermansia sp. | reverse complement strand
AACGGGTTCTGCAGCCCATCATAAATCTGACGCAACAAGCCAGGTCCCAGCTCAGCCGCCAAAAGATCGCCGGAAAACTCCACGCGATCGCCCACGCACAGATCGCGCGTATCTTCAAAAACCTGCATGTCTGCAACGCGGCCACGGATACGCACGATCTCGCTCATCAACCGCTGTTCCGAACCTGAAGTCTGCTTCAAACAGGCATACCCGACTTCATTCTGCGCGACAGCGCCTTCGAAGGCGACCGTGATCATGTTGCCATTTACACCGACTATTTTTCCAGTTGTCATAAGCTGCGCTCTCTATTTCGCTAATTCCGTCAATCGTTCAAAGACAGCCATTCCTTGGTCGGCCTGCAATGCATTCCACCGCATCACAATCCCCAGTTTAATGGCATACGCTAAAACAACACCGACCGCCAGCGGATCCACGCCAGCAAGCTCCTCGGCTACGCGCCAGCGAATCGCATCCAGCGCACGTTCAATGCGCAGCGGATCGGTCTGTTGGAAAGCCTCCTCGACCTGACGTTCAATCATCAGGTCGCACCCCTCGGTTGCACGTAGCCAGCGCGCGGATTCAACACCGCGCTCCCGGGCACGCTGCTGCGCCACCGCATTGCGCAAAATCGTCTCCTTGTCCCGCCACGCAACCACGAAGGGATGCAGCGAGGCTTCCTGCGTCATCAGCGCACGCGCAGCCGTTGCATCGTGCGCGGCCAACTGCTCCTCGCACGCGTGCAGAAAGGTCTCCACCGAAAGCGGAGTCTTCTGCTCCACACTCAGCGGCGGCAAGGACGCGATGAGGTAATAGGTGCTCATGTTATTCCTTGACCAATGCAGCTAACCGCGGACGCAAATGCTTGGACAGTGCATCGGCAACCGCCTTGCCGGTAAAATTGTGTTCAATACGCCCGCCGGCCAGAAGCACCTTAAAGCCCGTGCCTGCGGTCTCATCCGTCACCACCGTGACGCCCTGAAGCGCAGAGGCTGCAATTGCCGCGCGAATGGCATCAACCATTTTCGTGGTAGCCGCCACCTCCAGCGCGCCGCCGCCGATGTAGGCGCGCACCGCCTCCACCGCTAACTGCGCAACGATCGCTGCATCGCCCATCGCGGTATTCACATCCTTCTGCAATACGGCGGTCAGCAGCGCCCCGACCGACTTTTCAACCGTCAAAACCGTATCGCGCGCGGATTGGCGAATCGTCTCTTCCGCACGCCGTTCGAATGCGGCAGCCTCCTGCTGCGCCGTGGCCAGCATCTGCTCCGCATTTCGTTTGGCATCCGTTACGATGGTCTGCGCCTCACGCGTCGCTTGCGCTAAGATCGCCGCTGCCTCTGCCTTGGCCTTCTCAACGCCTTCCGAATTAATCTTTTCCAACAATTGTTGTAAGTCGTGTGTCATAATTCGCCTTGCCTCTCCTAATCAGCTTACGCCCTTCGAAATGGATTTACTCCGGCTTTTACATCAACCCAGCCACCGCCGCGCCGATCACCGGTGAATCGTCGATCTTCACCAGCTCATAGGCGACGCCGTAGGGCTTCAACAACGCAGCCAGTTCCCGCTGAACCAGCGCCTGGAAATCAGCGCTCAACGTCCGATAGTAGGTCGAACCATCCACGTTGACACAAACCGGACGCGCAGGATCGTGCCCTGCGCCCGTCTTCAGAATCGCGGAGGCCAGATTGATCGCCGTGAGTATCGCCGAACGCGCATAGACCGGTGTGCACAAGGCGCGCACCAGAGCATGATCCTCTGCCGTAAAGGCGCCCGCGAGAAAGGGGTTATCCGCAGTCGGCTTGCCGCCGCAAAAATCATCCAGATGCTTGTTTGAAAGCGTGCTCCAGCTCACAATCGCCTGCTGCGCCGCAGCAGAGAAGAACCCGGCCTTGATCGCCTCCTTGAGCACCACGAATCCCAATGTCCCCAGATACGCCCCGGAGATCATTTTCTCAAACGTGTAGTGGCCGGGGTCATTCGTGGCCGCATCCATCACCCGGTCAAAGACCGACTGCTCAATTCTGCGGAAAGCCCCTGACTCCACGTTGATGACCATGGAACCCGCGGGATCGAGATCGCTCCGCTTCGTGATGCGCGCGTTCTGTTCCACGTAGGCCGTGTTAGTTCCCGTGCCGAGAATGAAGCCCACATACGCGGAATAGGCGCGTGCCACGCCCGCGCTCTTGCCCGCCAGCAGCGTGGCGACCGTGTCGTTTAAAATCGTAATGCGCGGTGAAAAGCCCCGCTTGGCAAGATGCGCCTTTAACCCCGCGCCAATCAATTGTCCAACCGCTTCCGGCACCTGAATCTGCTTGCTCCAGCGGATCAGCCGCGCATCGCAATCTGGCATCACTTCCGCCGGATAGGAAAAACAGAAGCCGATATTCTTCGTCGCATCCATCACGGGCGCAACGAATTCGGCAAACGCTTCGAAAAAGGCCGTGAGACTCAACGCGGAGGTCGTGCCCGGCATCGCCTGCTTGCGGAATTCGCCCAACGCGGCGCGGCCATCGGCTCCGATCGAAACCACGGCAGTGCGCAAATTCGTACCGCCGGCATCGAGGACCACGACCGGCGTCCCGGTCTTCACTGGCTTATCAATCGAAATGAACGAGGGAATCATCATCAGCGACGATGGTTTGCCGGCAAGTCCGGCCTCCATCTCCTCGGCAAATGCCTTCAGAATCGCCGCCCGGTCAATCCGCTCCAGATCAAGTCCGTTTTGCTTTAAAAACTCAGATGTGGTCATGCTGCTCACGCGTCCTTCCTAAAGTCCAATCTAAAGATAAAAGTATACTACATTTGATTTACTTCAGCCAACAGTTGTTTTATTATTTTCCCTATGTTTTTTGATGTTTCCATCCTCTTTGTCGCGGTCAATGCCCGCTACAGCCACGCCTCCTTTTCGATCCGGACGCTCAAGGCGAATCTCGGCCCGCTGGCGGAATCCGCGGCATTCCTGGAAACCGATCTGGATATCACCCCGATCCAGCTTGCCGAACAGATCGCCCGACACCACCCCAAAATCGTCGCCTTCTCCGTCTATCTCTGGAACCGTCGCGTCATCGAGGCCACCGCGCACATCCTTCGCCATGCCCATCCGCACATCCGGCAATTTGCAGGCGGCCCTGAATTGACGCCGCAGGATCCGGCCTGCGCACGCTTCGATGCCGTTGTTTTCGGCGAAGGCGAAGCCGCCCTCCGCACGCTCTGCGAACACGCGCTGAACAATGCGCCGGCGCCATGCTGGCCGCGCGGGACGATCCACGTCATGCCGACGGAAAGTCTCGTGCTGCCCTATCACCTCTACACCGAGACGGATCTGGCGCAGCGCACGGTCTATGTCGAATCCTCGCGCGGCTGTCCCTACGGCTGCGGTTACTGCACCTCGGCCAATACCGGCCTGCGACTCATCCCGCTGGCCACGCTGCTCCCGGCCTTCAACGACCTCTGGGTACGCGGTGTGCGCGAATTCAAGTTTCTCGACCGCAGCTTTAACGCCCCGGTTGCTCACGCCGCCGCCCTCCTCGATTTTTTTCTGGAACGTGTCACCCCTGACACCTGCCTCCATTTTGAAATCAACCCCGATCATCTGCACCCGGAGATCGCGCGCAGGCTGGCGGCCTTTCCTCCGCGAACGCTCCATCTGGAGGTCGGACTTCAGACGCTGAATCCGTCCGTAGCTGCGGCCATCGGACGAAACCCGGACCTTGAAACCACGTTAGAAAATGTGCGTTTCCTGCTAAACCGGACGCAGGCGATCGTTCACGTGGATCTGATCTTCGGGCTTCCCGGTGAAGACCGTGCCTCGTTTCACGCGGGATTTAATCGGCTGCAAACCTTAGGCCATGCGCCAGAAGTGCAGGTCAACTGGCTGAAGGGATTGCCTGGCACGCGCTTTGTCGCGGAGGCTCAGCAGCTGGGTCTCACCTTTAACCCGGAACCGCCGTACGAACTGCTCAGTTCCGCTGTTCTTGATTTCGACGCGCTCACCGGCTTGCAACGCTTTGCCCGCTGCTGGGAACTGGTGCACAATCGCGGTCAATTCCCTCAGGCTGCGGAAGCCTTGTCCACTGCAGCACAAGGCGATCTTTTCGGTGTCTACACCGCGCTGGCCGAGTTTATCGATCGCCAGGAAGGCCGGCTCTACGCCATCAGCAAAGCGCGGCTCGAAGCTTATGTGAAGGCCTTTCTCTTCACCCTAGAGCCACGCGCAGTTGAGGGCGCATAAGCCGTAGATACAGGCGGTTTCCGCGCGCAGCACCTGCGCGCCTAAGCTGACCGGAATCGCGTCGGCATCGACTACCTGCTGCAATTCATCGGCTGTAAAATCACCCTCAGGCCCCACGAACCATCCGGCTTGCTGCGGCGCGGCATAACGCCCTAACGCCTCACGCAACGGAATGGCGGCAGGCGTCAGGGCTGCCACAAAAGTCGGCGTACATCCACGAACCAAGGCCAAGGCATCCGCCACGGTCTGAGGCGTAACGATTTCCGGCAACCAGACCGCGCTGCTCTGACGCGCCGCCTCTTCCGCGACGCGCTGCCAGCGTTCAACCTTGAGGTCACCCTCTTCGCGGTCCAGCCGTACAATCGTCCGATCCGAAATCACGGGCACAATGCGCGCGACGCCCAATTCGACGGCTTTTTCAACGGTCCAGTCCATGCGCTTGCCTTTGCTGACGCACACGAAGAGCGTTACCGCCGTGGCAGGCCTCGCGGCTGCCACGACTGGTTCGACGGCGCGCAAAACAAGTTGATTCTTGGTCGTCGCAGCGTCGACCTCGGCTACGCGCGTCGCGCCGCAACCATCAAAGAGCTGGACGCGATCACCGGCGCGGATACGCAGCACAGTCTGCAAGTGCCGTGCCTGCTCTTTGACCAGCACGCACGTATCGGCTGCCAGTTCCGCGGATGTGACGAGATGCCGATGCACACAAAGCCTCGCTCTATTTTTTGCTGTTCAACGCGTCGCGGCGTTCGTAGAAACGCTCGACCAGCTTGGTCTGCTTGCGTGCCTCACCGAAATTGTCGTTGGACAGCGCCGCTGCCAGCGCTTCGTACGCCTTGCGCTGCGCACTGCTCAGATTCTGCGGTGTCTCGACTTCGACGCGCACATGCAGATCGCCTGAGCCGCCGTTTAAGCTCGGCATGCCTTTATCGCGCAAGCGGAAGATCTTACCGCTGGCTGTTCCCGCAGGCACCTTGATGCGCGCAAAACCATCGGGCGTTGGCACATCGATGTCACCGCCGAGCGCAGCCTGCGCAGGCGTGATGTAGACGGTGCAGACAAGATCGTCGCCATGGCGTTCGAAAATGCCGTGTTCGCGCACGTGCAGCACCACGTAAAGATCACCGTGCTCACCGCCGCGCAAACCGCTCTCGCCCTTGCCGGACAAGCGCAGCCGCGACCCAGTCTCCACGCCGCGCGGAATGCGCAGCGAGATATGGCGAGGCGCTTTCATGCGGCCGGACCCCTGGCATTTGCGGCAGGGCTTCTTCACGATCGTGCCTTCGCCGTTACAGACGGGACACGCCTGACGCATCTGGAAAAAGCCATTGCCTGCGACGACAAACCCCTGACCGTTGCAGTGCGCGCAGGTCTCACGCGTCGAGCCCTCGGCCGCGCCTGAACCGTGGCACTGATCGCAGGTATCGTTGACCGTCAGATCGACCTGGCGTTCAGAACCGAAAAGTGCCTCTTCAAAATCGATCTCCAGATCAAACCGCAGATCATTGCCGCGCTGCGCACCGTTGGGGTTGCGCGTGCGTTGGCGCCGTCCACCGCCGCCAAACATGTCACCGAACCCGCCGCCGAAAATACCCCCGAGAATATCCTGCAAATCGATATCCTGCATGTGCGAGAAGTCGCGGCCGAAATCAAAGCCGCTACCGCCAAACGCGGACTTCATGCCATCGTGACCGAACTGGTCGTAACGCTGACGCTTCTCCGTATCGCTGAGCACTTCATAGGCTTCGCTGGACTCCTTAAACTTTTCTGCAGCATCCTTATTGTCCGGGTTGCGGTCCGGATGGTACTGCATGGCCAACTTGCGATAGGCCTTTTTGATCTCCTCCGCAGTCGCACCCCGGCTCACTCCCAGCACTTCGTAATAATCGCGCTTATTCGCCATACTCCATTGCCTCTTTCTACCACTCGCTTACGCTTCCGCGGTTGTCTCCGGCTTCCCGGACGACACAATCACTTGCGCCGGTCTCAGCAGGCGTCCTGCTAAAGCCCAGCCGCGGCGGAACTGTTCAATTACAACATGCTCGGGAACCGTCTCGGAGGGCATCTGCGATAACGCCTCATGCCAATCCGGATTGAACGGTTCACCTTTTGCGTCGATCGGCGTCACATCGTGTTTCGCCAACGTCCCGATAAATTGATCGTAGACCATCTGGATCCCCTTGGCGAACGCGTCGTCCGAGTCTGGCACCTTTTGCAACGCCAACTCCAGATGATCCACCACAGGCAGGAAATCGCCCAGCAAGGATTCGTTCGCGCGCTTGATCCACTCTTCGCGTTCGCGAACCTGGCGCTTGCGGAAATTGTCAAAGTCCGCCATCAGCCGCGCATACCGATCTTTCAGCACCGCAGCTTCATCGACGACAGGCGCCGCCTTTTCCGCAGCAGGTGCCTGCTCTTCGTTCGACGCAGACGGGGCCGCTTGCGCTGCTTCAGGCGTCTCGACAACGACCTCACCGGCATTTTCTTCTGACTTCACGGATGTTTCCTGCTGTTCGTTTTTCTTATGCTTCTCTTTGCTGAACATGTGCCAATACTCCTAACATGTGATCACTGATAACTTGATTGATCCGCACCTCTCCCACAGCAACAGGGAGGGCGAAATGGATCAGACCATCCGCCTTCTTCTTATCGACAGACATCGCCGCTTTCAACGCCTGCACCGAGATGCCGAGCGGCAGTGCTGTCGGCAATCCGACGGACGAAAATAACGCTTCAATACGTGCGGAAAGTCCAGCCTCCGCACTCCCGTTCGCTTCGGCCAGTTTGGCCTCCTGAACCGTACCGATCGCAACCGCCTCGCCATGCGAAACGCCGAAGTGCGTAACCTTTTCAAGTGCATGACCGATGGTATGGCCCAAATTCAAGGCCGCGCGGATCCCCTTCTCAAACGGATCCTGCTGAATGATGCGCACCTTGACCGCCATCGCCTGCGCGACAAAGGCGGCAAGCGCGTGCGGTGTCAGCGCGAGGGACTCGCCCTGCTTTAAAAAGGCTGAAAAGGCCGGCATATACGTCAGCAGCGAGGGATCGCCGATAATGGCATGTTTGATTGCCTCCGCCAAACCGTTGCGCCACTCATGGAGCGGCAGCGAGGTCAATGTCGACGTGTCGGAAACGACCAAGGCTGGCGGATGAAACGCACCGATCAGATTTTTGCCTTCTGGCAAGTCCGCACCGGTCTTACCGCCGATACCGGCATCGACCATGGAGAGCAAGGTCGTGGGCAGATTCACCCAGCGGATACCGCGCAACCAGGTTGCCGCGGCAAATCCTGTAAGATCGCCTACGACGCCGCCGCCCAACGCAAAGACCACATTTTTGCGCTCAATCCCCGCCTGCAGAAAGGCGTTCCACAACTGGCGCACCCCATCGATGGTCTTGTGCGCTTCGCCTGCGGGCAACATGACGAGACTCGTCTGCACACCCATGGACTCCAATACGGCTTTGACCCGGGATCCATAGAGCGACAACGTATGCGCATCGCCCACAATCACGGTCTTCTGCCCGATCGAAAGCGGCTCCAGCCAGCTCTGCAAGCGCGTCAATCCATCTGCGACGACATGGATATCGTACGCGTTGCCCATACCGGAGACGCGGTACCATCCCAGCACGGCCTGCACCGCATCCGCCGTGGATTCAGGCGGGATATCGCTCACCGTCACGCGGTTGGGGAAAGAGCCATAATGCTCGGCACGTTCGACCAGCAGCTGCGCAATCGGCTTTCCGCTTCCAGCCGCAGGCGGCGTCTTGCACTCGCCGGACACTGTGGTTGACACGAGCGGCCTTACGCCCGGACGCTTGGAGACGCGGCCTTCCAGCGTCGCCGCATCAGCCTGCAGAAAAATGATTTCGCCTGACGCTTCCGCCAGCGCGCGGCTCGCGGAATCCAACAGGGCGCCGCCGCCCAGACTGATGACGCAGGGCGTCACATCCGCGGCGGCTTCACGCAACGCCTTCTGCTCGCGCAGACGGAATCCACTTTCGCCTTCAAGCGCAAAAATATCGCGAATCGATTGGCGCGTACTCGCCTCGATCACAGCGTCCAGATCGACAAAGGAACGACCCAGACGTGCAGCAAGAATGCGGCCAATCGTTGACTTCCCGCTTCCTGGTGGACCATAAATAAACAGATGCATCGCGCTCCTTTTTCCGCTATTTAGTGTCCAGAAGTTTCACGAGGTCGAGCGCCTTGATATCGTCCGGCGTCGCATGGATGACCAGTGAGGCCTCCTGACCCGCAGCGCGGAGATTGATGCGTTCCAACCACGTTAAAACAGGTTTCAGGTTGGGCTTGTCCTTGATGAGAAATCCCAGCCCCATTTTCATACTCGTCCGCAGCGTAATCAGCATCTCGTTCACGGCCTGAGCACCCTGCTCATCCGCACAGCCCACGCGCCACGCAAAATCGACAGCCTGCGGATTTTCAACGAACGAGACATCCATCGCGGTCCACCGAACCGTCTTCATCAGCGTCGCGACATACGGCATCTCGTTGGCTGACTTCTGTTCCTCCTCCGTCATCACCGTCTTCAACAAACCCTGAATATCGCCGATCATCATGCGCGAAACAACACCCTTGGGAAGGTGGATCGCCTGCGACAACACAGCATCCGGTCCCAATGCAGTCTGCTTCCCCGCATACAACGCCAGCTGTTCTTTCAGTGCATCTTCATGGGATGCCAGAACCAGCAGCGTGTTGCCGATAAAGGTCAGGCACGGTGCAAAGCCATCCGCCAACGCCAAATCCTTGTGCACGAGCCGCCAGATAGGCGTTCCGTCCAGGGTTCCAGCCTCAAGCCGTCCGGCATCTTCCTTCTGCGCCAAGCGCGTGTTTAACTGCGCCAGCACCGCCTCTTTTTCTAACGGCGCATGGACGACAACCGCAACCAGCGGAATCAGCGGTTTCTTGCCCTTTTCGCGCCGCGTCACGGCGCCAACCGTCAGCAGCGACCAGGTCACGCGATCGGGCTCAATCCCGCAGTAATCGCGCAAGAAATCGTGATCGAGCTGATTGGTCAGCGCGCTGTTCTGCTGGGCGAAATGTTTCTTTAAAACCTTTACCTGATCTGAAACAACAGACTCGAAAGCCTTGGACACACCCGATTGCGCGATCGCCTTGCCATCCGAATAGGCAGCCATGACCGTGCTCTTCGGCAAACGCGGATCGATATTTTTTGAACAACCGGCAACGATCAGACAAAGACCAACAAATGCACTACGCAAAAATAAATGACCCGTACCCATGAGTATTCTCCTAAAGCAAAACCACTACAGAGGCGACTCCCGCTGTATTTGGCGCAAAAGAAAAGCGAACACGCACTTAGGCTTTGTGACGATACGTGATACGGCCTTTGGTAAGGTCGTATGGGGAGATTTCCAAGGAAACCTTATCGCCCGCTGCAATTTTAATGAAGAACTTGCGCATTTTGCCCGAAATATGCGCCAAAACCTCGTGCCCATTCTCCAGCTTAACCTTGTACATCGTTGCTGGAAGCACCTTTACGACTACGCCAGTTACTTCAATTGCATCATCACTCGGCATAAAACTCCATTTCGTTCGTAATTAAACACTATCATGCGTGAATAAATACTATACCACTAATTCCCCATTATTGACAAGTGTCAACCGCCTCTGCAAATGCCCGCGTGCGCCGCAGCCGGAAAAACCCGCTGATCAAAAAAATCAGCAGGGATTATCGCAGCATCTGCCACACGCGGGACCGCGCCCCTCAGCACGGCATCGCGAAGGCCCCCTATCAAGCATCGATTACTGCGCGAAATAGAACTTTATAATTATTTTTTTTAATTGACTTATCGTGTTGACACTTTTTAGTAAACACCATAAATTAATATGTGAAGCAAAAATGGAGGTCATGGTTCATATGCCACCGACTCAAAAGAAGGTTCTGCACACGCTATGCACGAACCGTCCGTTTTGCCCCAACAGGGCCATCGGCGTCAAGCCGAGCCATGCGTAAAGATCATAATTGTGCGAGGACCTCATGACTGACCGTTCACATGAACAGCAGCTTTCACCGCGACTGGCACACATTATGGCTGTCGATGACAACATCGAAAGCCTCGGCTTTCTCGAGCGTATACTCGTCAACACCTACGCTTCTGTTGCACTTTTCACCAACAGCATTCAGGCACTCAAGGCTGTCACATCATTTCACCCCGACGTGATTCTCCTGGATGTCCGTATGCCCGAAATCGATGGCTATGAAACCTGCCGCCGCCTGAAAGAAGATCCCCTCACGCAAGAAATTCCGGTCATTTTCCTGAGCGGGCTCACCTCAGGCGATGAAATCGCGGCGGGCTTTGAGGCTGGCGGCGTCGACTACGTGACTAAACCGATCAACAAAGCGGAGCTGCTCGCCCGGTTGGATACGCAGATCCTGCTCCACCAGGCCTATGCCTGTCTCAAAGCACAGAACAAGCAGCTGCACGACCTGGAACGCTACCGCGACACCCTTGTCCACATGATGGTCCACGATATGCGCAGCCCCCTGCAGGCCATTCTCGGTCATCTCCAGATCCTGGAAGAGGAGAGTAACGTCAAACTCGACCAGAGGGAGAAAAACAGTCTCGGCCAAGCCATCAGCGCGACGCGCCTGCTGAACCGGATGACGCGGGAACTTATCGATGTCAGCCGACTCGAAAACCAGAACATGCCGTTCATTCCCGAACACATCGATCTTAAGGCCCTACTCAAACGGTTGATTGCTTCAGAACCCGACATTCAAAACCGCAATCAAACCATTGCGATTGAGGTGTCAAACGAAGCTGACAGCGTCGAAGCCGACCCGCTGCTCCTCGAGCGCATCCTCCTGAACCTGATCGGCAACGCCTTTAAACATTCGCCTAAAGGCAGCACCATCACGATTCGTTCGAGACCACACCCCGAGGGCGTTCTCATCGCAGTCGAAGATCAAGGCCCTGGCATTGCTTCGAAAAATATGGCTCAGGTCTTTCAAAAATTCGCAACCTTCAAGACTGACACCGAATACCGCAAGCATTCCAGTGGGCTGGGGCTGACCTTCTGCAAGCTTGCAGTTGAATCTCACGGTGGCACCATTGGTTTTGAAAATATCACGCCACTCGGATGCCGTTTCTGGTTTGTTTTGCCCACACGCAACCTTTCATCAGACAATCAGTCTGGCTGATTAACGGAAAAGGATGACTGTGAAATCCGATCAATCGACTGTCATGATCATCGATGACGAGCCCAACAACTTGGATGTGCTCGAAAATATGTTGCGCATGGAGCACTACCACGTCGTCGCCTTTCCGCGTGGAGACTTGGCTTTGACCTCCGCCGAACGAACCACGCCAGACCTCATTCTCCTGGATGTCCGCATGCCGGGGCTCGATGGTTATGAAGTATGCCGTCGACTTAAGAACCACGAGGTACTGAAAGACGTGCCCGTCATTTTTCTCAGCGGACTGATGGAATCGAGTGATAAGATGCGCGCCTTCGAAGCCGGCGCTGTCGATTACATCGTCAAACCGCTCAGCGAACCTGAAGTCCTGGCGCGCGTCCGCGCACAGCTCGCACTCCATACACACGCGCAGCGCCTTAACGAGCTCGTCAAGCAACGGACCGCGGAGCTCGCTGCGGCTGTCCACCGTCTCAAAATTTGGGATGCTGCCAAGACGCACTGGATCACCATGCTGACCCACGAATTGCGCACCCCGCTGACAGGGCTTTTTTGCGTCACGGATATGCTCTTTAACATAGCACCATCCATGTGCGATGTGGATGGACTGCGCGCGGATTTTGACTGGGCGTGTTCGCGTATCAGAAAGTTGACGGACGACGCAACGCTCCTGGCAACCATCGAAATCGCCAACGACGGTTTTGATATCAAAGACGTGGATCTGGTTGACACACTGAACACGTCCATCTCTGCAGTAACGACGCGTGACACCGCGATCCGCTACCTGCAGCACATGCCCTTGCCCACTGGCGAATGGCGTGTCAAGGCCACATCGGGCTTGCTGCGCTATGCGATCGAGGATATCCTCTTCGCAGCGGGGTGTTGCGCACCTGAAAATGGGACGGTCACCATCGGACTCACCCCGAAAGGCAAGCATGCGCGGATCACGATTGTCGTGGAAAATAGAATCTTGCCCGAAAAAGACAGGGCGACCTTCTTTGATATCGGAGGCCAGCATACACTCTGCCGCGGCGGCGCTGATTTTGGTCTCGGTCCTGCCTTGGCGAATAAAGTCATCCACCTCTTCGGAGGCAAGACCTCTCTCGGCAATGACCAGGAGAACTTTGTGATCGAAATTATCCTACCGCTTAAATCTCCGGATGTGTCTGAGCAACACCATTCATAAAACCTGAAATGAGGAATTCCCATGACGATGCGCGCTCAAACAGGCACTGTTTACCTCGTTGACGATGATCCGTTGATCCGTCGAACCGTCGGAAAATTAATCGGAGCGGCGGGCTATACCTGCCACACCTTTGAATCCGCGCTCGCCTACCTCGCGGCACCGATTGAACAGCAGGAAGAGGCCTGCCTCGTCCTCGATATCCGCATGCCGGAAATGTCAGGGCTCGAACTGCAAAAACGCCTCCCTGGAACCGATCATGACCTCCCCATCGTCTTCATGACCGCCTTTGGCGATATTCCCACCTGCGTCCAGACGCTCAAAGCGGGCGCCATCAACTTTATCGCAAAACCCTTCTCCTCCGCAGACCTCATCAACGCCATCGGCGAAGCCATCCAGTACGCCCGCAACCATTTCCTCAAGAAAAAACAGCAGCGCAGCGTCCGCGCCCGCGCCCGCAACCTCAGCCGCCGCGAAAACGATGTTTTCGAATGCGTCGTCAAAGGCATGCCCAACAAGCAGATCGCCGAAACACTCACCATCTCGGAACACACCGTGAAAATTCACCGCCGCCGCGTCATGAGCAAAATGGAAGCCGGTTCCGTCGCCGAGCTCGTCCGCATCTCAGAGGAATTGCGCGCAGCACCTTAACCATCCATTGTGCACGTTTGATCGACGGGTTCTCATCCCCCCACTATGGATTCCTGAAAACAAAAAATCCCAACCAGAAGGTTAGGATTTTCATGATTGTAAATGGCGGAGAGGGGGGGATTCGAACCCCCGGTACCGGGTTTAATCGATACGGCGGTTTAGCAAACCACTGCCTTCAGCCACTCGGCCACCTCTCCGTGATACAATCCGTTAAAGGCCTACATCTTACACAAAAGCCCCTGTGAAACTCAAGCAGAAAAAGGGCTCGACTCAAAAAAACGGCAATAGCCCTCACGGCTGTTTCAGTGTGAAGACAAAGGTTTCGCCGAACGGTGTGCGCTTGCGCGCTTCGAGACGCACGCGCACGGTGAGGCTCTGCATGCCCCGGGGGAGCGCGAGTTCCACAGGGCCGAAAAGCGCATCCTGCAAATAGGGCGTCGCCTGCTTTAAAGGTAAGCGGGCGATCTCCCCCTGCTCGCTGCGTACCACCAGCTCGACTGCGCCGGCAGCCTCCTTAGCCTGCGCGGCCGTGGCCCACGTAGCCTCCTGGACATTGCCCACACTGAAGGTAAAGGCGGCGCGCTCAGCCGCCACCACGCCGTTGCGCGCAACCGGCTGTTCACCGCGTGTTGTCGCTGCCGAAACGGTATTGAACTCGGCATCCAGATAGCGCGGCGGATTCGTCCCAGTACACGGCTTACCGCCAACAGCGATGAGCGGCGTATCGAGCGAGGTCGTGCCGCTGCCTGCTGTGCGAATACCGAGCATCTGCTTATTGGTCTTGGCCTGACGATAGGCCTCTGCACCACTGTTGAAGGCAGCCCACCAGTAGCCACCGGCATGCGCATCGCGTTCCAACGTCATCCACGCTTGCGCCGCAGGTTTGGCGCGAGCGGCCATGATGCGCGGACCATAGGTGCGGATCAATTTTGCAGCGGGACGCTCCTCGCGGTTCTGCTCGATGATACCGAAGTCGCTCAGCTCATTGATGCGGTAGCCGCCCGGCCACCACCACGGAATGGTGCCCTGCGCGCCGGCCTCAAGTCCGGTCCGGTAGAAGCGTTCCGAGTAACTGCCCTGACGTTCGATCGTACGCGGATCCGCGGTCATGGTCTCGCTGTTCCAGACGCTGATGCCGAATTCCGCCCAGAGGATCGGCTTGCCTGCCGTGGTGAAATCGACAAAGCGCGTGATGAACCCGATCGCATCCTCGCCTTCGTCGGTATCGCGGATTGAATAGCCCTCGGGACAGATGAAGTCGATGTGCTTCACCGGACCGCTAAGAGCAAAATCGTAAGGCAGGGTATTGCCTTGGCGGAAACTGATAAGGTGGTTGGGGTCGAGCTGGCGCAACGTGCGATTGGCCTCGCCCCAGAGACGACTCGTCAGGTTGTCCATGAAGCGGCGATACGCAGCCATCATGATGCGCCACGGGCCATCCTCGCGAAAGCAACGGTCGTCCGGCGAGATCACAACACCGGCTGGCGAACGCCGCGCCTTACAGCCCCATTCCGCTTCGGCGCGCGCCAGCGAACCATACTGCGCATCGATCCACGCGCGCCAGTCGCTATCCCACCGACTGCGCGCCGCGCTGTCCTTAAAGACATGGTTGCCGGGTTCCCAGATCGTATCGTAGGCGAAAACCGTGGCATTTCCGGGAAGGCGCGCTTCGCTCAGGTAGGTCGCCAGCGCCTCCTTGTTAAAGGCCAGCGGCGATGCGGAGGGCATGAAGATATTGACCCAGATCCCAGCCAGCTTGCAGAGCTGCAAAAAGTGCAGAAGGTTGCGATACTCCGCCACGGGAGGAATCTGGATGCTGACCAGGTTGATGCTCATATCGCGCATCTGCCGGATATCCT
The DNA here is from genome assembly GCA_964567125.1 of uncultured Akkermansia sp. GTDB lineage: Bacteria > Verrucomicrobiota > Kiritimatiellia > RFP12 > UBA1067 > CAZMLC01. Next base: position 29,837 of record CAZMLC010000004.1, on the reverse strand, counting down.
GTTCGACCCACTCCGGCGCATAAAACCGGTTGCGCAACCAGCCTTCATTATAGTCCGAGACAGGCATACTGGAAACGTAGAGCGGCCAGTAGTTGACACCCACCGCATACCACTTTTTCTCCTTGTACCAAAAATTGCCGTTGCGAACGGTGAGGAAGTCAGAACGCGGTGCAGGCGCGGGATCCAGGACGAAGAGCGTATGTTCGATCTGATCGATCACGGTACCCTCCGCATCGAGCAACCGCGTGCGCACAGTATAGTGCTGCGGCGTTACCGCCGGTTTCCACGTTACGCGATACGGCGCAGCCTGAACATCCTGTCGCCAGACCGTGCGCTGATTTTCGAGCACTTCAAAGGAGATGCGCCCCCCCTCTTTCTTACCCCACGTGCGGACGCGCGCGCCAAGCGTAACGGGTTCATCCGGCCAATAGGCGAAATGCTGCGCGCCGGCTTCATCGAGGCAGGAACCGGAGGTGAGCCGCAGCACCTGTTTGACCAAACGATTGAGTACGTCCGGCTGACACCACAGACGCGGATCGCGATATCCAAGCCCGAGGCAGACACTGCCGTCGGCAGCACCGCGCTGGTTGAGCAACAGCCATTCGGAAATACCGGAGCGGTCCTGGGCATCGCTCACACGCGCCAGCGGAATAAAGCGGTAGACAGGGTTACGATCGATGCCAGCGCCCAAAGGGCGTGGAATCGCGCAGACTACGGCGCCGGTGAGAGACTGTCGACCGGGCACATCATCCGCGACGAGATCCAAGCGGCCGGTCAGCGTATGGGTCTTGAACGCCGGGTAGATGGTCTCCCATTCACCGCACGTCGCGCGTGATTGCTGCTGCACAAAGGGATTGCGCGCACTGCCGAGATCCGCAACCCAGATTTTCTGTACGCGTCCCATCATAGAGGGCGTGTGTGAATTGGAAACCCCGAAGCCGATGCGCACGACCTGTTCCGGATTCAGCTGATCGCCCGCATGGCCCCGTCCTTTACTTTTAGAATCCGGCCAGTAGCGGAAATCCGCGGCCGAAAGGACAATGCGCTTCCACGCCGAAGTCAGCGAGACCGAGGCGATCCAGCGCGAGCCGTCGCGTTCGCTGACCTCCACGGCCAGCGCACCCGCAGGTTCTGTCGTACGCGCGCTGAAGACGATCACATCGTCGTCCGAACCAAAGATGCGCGCAGAGGACGGCGAATGAAAAACATCCCATCCCTCGGTTTTGCCGAGATCCAGACAGAGCGCGAAATCCTTATTCGGACCTTCGGGCACGACACGCAAGGCGCTCGTGACGCGTTTATCCATGCAGGCGCGCTGCCACGTCGCGACAGCGTACGTTGCATTCAATTCAAAGGGACGAAACCGCGTTGCGATCCGGTTCTTAACCTGCTGCACGTCCTGTTTATCGAGCCAGCGATTTCCAAAGGGAACGAGGGGCTGACTCAAAAAGGGGCCGCCCAGAAAAGCCACATGTCCACCCTGTTTCAGATAGTGTTCAACCATCTCGCCAGCCGCGACAGGCAGGCGTTCACACTGCGGCAGGATCGCCACGCCCACAGCGCCGGCATCGAGTACACCTTCGCGCACAAGCGCCTCCTGATCGAGCAGCGTGACGCCGAGTCCGGCGCTACGCAAGCGGTCGGCGATGGTTTCGGTGCTCGTCCGCGCCTCAGTCTGCTGCGGCAGGTAGAGCGCCACGCGGCCGCGCGGGCCATCTTCAAACGTCACGCCCGCGCTGGTGTTCAGCACGGGAAATGTGTACTGTACTCGCTGAAACGTGGCCTGGCTGCCGCGCAAAAAGAGCGCAGGCCGGCCGCAGCGCACAGCGGCGATGGTCCGCGGTATCTCAAACGAGGCTTGCGACAACACTTTACCAGCCTCATCCGCAACGCGCGCAACAATGCGCGCAGGCTCCACCGTCAAGGTCAAGCCATAGGTTGCAGTGTCGGCCCATGCTGTAGCGACAGACCCTTGGCGAGGCAGGTAGGTCGCCTTTTCGTTCTGCGCCTGCCAGACACCGTGGCATTTTTCAATAAAATCGATGCTGCGACGGCCATCAGGCCCCTCTTGCAGGGCGAGCATCCAGAAATTATCATCGTCGGCGTAAAGCGCGATGCCGGCCAGATTCCAGCCCTTTGCATCGAGCAGGCGTTTCTCCAATTTTACCTGCGCGGAGAAGGTGAGCGTACGACGTTGCTTCGCGGCAGCGGGAAAGAGAAAACCATCCTGCGCCTGAGCGTGACGTGCGCGCAGCGTCTCGCCGTACTGCGCTTCGCACCGCAGCGCGGTCCATGCGGATTCAGAGGCTGAGGACACACACACCGGTGATTGCGCATGCAGACGCGTCACACACAGACCGACCACGACCATCATCAACCACGGTTTAATTTTCATTGGCTTCCTACTCATACGGGGTTTATCTGGCGCATAGAATACCATGCGCAAAAAGGAATTTCACGGAAAAACAAAGAGCACACGGCATGCCGTGTGCTCCCGGTGTGTATGTATCAAGAGGGACTTAGCGATCAAACTGCCCGTCGAACGCGATTGCGCTCGGCGTGAAGTCAGCCTTCTTGATGTATTCGCAGGCTTCCTTGGCACCATGGCAACGATCCATGCGGGAGTCTTCCCATTCCACGGAGAGCGGACCCGTGTACTTGATATCGTTGAGCGCGACGATGATCTCCTCGAAGTTGACATCGCCGTGACCCACGGAGCGGAAGTCCCAGTAACGACGCGGATCCGCGAAGTCCGTGTGACCGCCGAAGACGCCGACGGTACCATCGCCATGGCCCCACCATGCATCCTTCATGTGGCAGTGGAAAATACGATCCGGGAAGGTACGGATAAACTTCACGTAATCCACGCCCTGATAGCCCAAGTGCGAAGGATCGTAGTTGAAACCGAACGCCGGATGGCCGTCGACAGCCTCAAGTGCACGCGCAGCTGAAGCGATATCGAAGGCGATCTCCGTGGGATGGACTTCCAAGGCGAACTTCACGCCGTTGTCCGCGTAGACATCGAGGATCGGCTTCCAGGTCTTCGCGAAATCCTTGAATCCGTTCTCGATCTGCTTCGGCAGGCAGGGAGGGAAGGAGTAGAGCAGATGCCAGATCGGCGAACCCGTAAAGCCGTTGACCACGCCAACGCCGAGATTCTTAGCCGCCTTGGCTGCCTTCTTCTGCATATCGATCGCCCATTTCTTGGCGGCCTTCGGGTCGCCCTTCACTGATTTCGGCGCGAAGATGTAATGACGTTCATCGATGATGTCACAGACCAGCTGCCCGGAGAGGTGGTTCTGGATCGCCCAGCAACCCAGGCCGAATTCAGCCAGCGTCGCCAGCTTATCTTCGCAGTAGGACTTGCTTGCAGCCGCCTTGTCCAAATCAATAAAATCTCCCCAGCACGCCAGTTCGAGACCATCATAGCCAAAGCCTTTGGCCTGTTTACAGAGTTCTTTCAGCGGCAGATCCGCCCACTGCCCCGAGGTAAGAGTCACTTTTCTTGCCATAATTACTTTCTCCAATTAACGTTTCGCTGTTGTGCACATCGCTGAGTCAACACGAATCAAGTTTAGATTTTCACATTACCGTATTTAGAGAGAATGTTCAATTAAAAAGCGCAAATTGACGCATGAAAATATAGTGATCTCATGAGTTTCTAGCTTGTATCCCTTTATGAAACCTGATTAAATTGATGCTCCCCATTTATTGTCATTATCATACTAAGGAAAAACGGTATTATGCGCTTACTTACGCAACGTATCATGATCGTATCGCTCCTTATCGCTGCCGTGGCGATGGGCGCTGACCCAATCAAAGATGTTAAAATTAGAGCTCTCGACGATTTAGGCACGGATGCCTCAGACGTGCTATCGTTCTGCAGCGTCAAACCGGGCATGGACGTCACACAGGAAGCCGTCTCCAAAGATGTGCGCGCGCTGGTCGATACCGGGCGTTTTTCGTATACGGGCGTTGAGATCGAAAAGACGGATGGCGGCGTCAACGTGGTCTATCTGGTGCGTCGGCGCTACCGGTTCCAGGAGCCTTTGGCCATCAAGGGGAACGACTATCTGAGCGAACGCAAGATCCGCAAGTATGCCGAGCTGAAGAGCGGCGACTACATCGACGATGCGATTCTGGCGACTAAGGCGGGCAAAGTCCGCGATGAATACGTCAAACGCTATTTTCCGAATGCGCAAATCAAGGTCGTTGCCGAACCGATCACCAACAGCGCCGGGTATGCAAACGTCACACTGACGATCGAAGAGGGTCAGCGTCAAAAGATCAGCGATTTCTGCTTTACCAACAATCCTTCGATCCAAGCCGAGGATCTGCGCATCTCGTTCGATGAATACCCCTGGTACAATCCGATCGGCTGGTTTACGGACCGTCCGACCTCGCAGCAGGATCTGGAAGATGCGCGCGCCAAGGCCCTGCAGGTCTACCTGGATCGCGGCTATCTCGATGCCAAGGTCGATTTTCCCGTTGCGGTGAAGGTGGACGAGACCCACGTGAACATGCTGATGAATGTGACGGAAGGCGACCTTTACACGATTGAGACAACCTCGATCCGCGGCGTGAAGCTCTTCCCGGAAGAGACTGTACTCGCCTGCGCAAAGCTCAACGCCGATGAGGTCGCTGGCCAGCAGGCCCTGAACGATGCCGCCAAGCGCATCAAGGATTACTTTGGCCAGCGGGGCTACATCGACACCGTCGTGCGGCCGCTCAAAGACACCGTTCCCGGCAAACCGGGACGCGTGGCGGTTGTCTTCGATGTCCGCGAAGGCGAACTGGCATATATTCGCAACATTGAGATCCGCGGCAACAACAAGACCAAGGATCGCGTGATCCGTCGTGAAATCCAGTTGAACCCGGGCGAAATCATGGATGAAGTGCGCATCGAGCGCAGTGAAAACCGCATGAAGAACCTTGGGTACTTCTCGGAAGTGCGCCACTACTATGAGCGCACTGATGAAAACGACAAGCGCAACCTGGTTTACGAAGTGCAGGAACAGCGCACTGGCAATTTCATGGTCGGTGTCGGTCTCTCGACCGTGGATAGCATCTTCGGATACGGCGAAATCTCCCAGAGCAACTTCGATATCCTCAATTGGCCGAATTTCACCGGTGGCGGTGAAAAGGCGCGTATCGGTGTGGAATACGGTGAACGCCGCCAGACCTTCGAAGCGTCCTGGACACAGCCGTGGCTCTTCAGTTATCCCATGGCATTGACGGTCGATCTCTACCGCCGTCTGCGCTGGACTGACCAGTACGATGAAATCCGCACTGGCGGTTCTGCGACCCTCTCCTACCCGATCTTCTTCGGACGCATCGGCGGCCGTTACACCCTCGAAGTGGTTGACATGCAGGACCCCGACGAATATCAGTGGTATCTGGAGGATGGGTCCAGCAGCACGCCGGGGGGACGCGCAGACAGCAAGTACTTCCTGGATCAGGATGACAAATACGGCGGCAATCTGAACAGCGTCTTTCGCCTCTTCTGGTCGCACGACACGCGCGACAAGGCATTTGTGCCGACGCGCGGCTATCAATCGACGGTTTACGGCGAGATCTCTGAAAATTCGTTCGGCGACAACGCCTTTTACCGGATGGGTGCAAACCACCGTCACTATTTCCCCTTGTGGTTCAAGCACGTCCTGATGCTGCGCGGCCGCGTCGACACGATTGACGCGTACGAAGACGAGCTGCCGGTTTACGAAATGCTCTACCTCGGCGGTCCGCGCACCATTCGCGGCGTGGACTATCGCGATATCGGCCCGAAGATCTTCCGCAATGGTCACCAACAGCACGCGCCGGTCGGCGGCAAGACGTTGGCCCTTGTCACAGCTGAATACACGGTTCCCATAATCAAGGCTGTTCGCGCGGCGGTCTTCTCGGACGCGGGCTCGCTCGGCGCCGATGCGTGGGGCGGCGGGCTGGACAATGTCTGTATCTCCGGCGGTGTCGGCTTGCGCATCGACATTCCGGGCTTCCCGATCCGTCTGGATGTGGCGAAACCCTTTGTCACGGATGACGACTATACGGATGAAGAGGTCTTTTCATTCACGATTGGTTTTGAATAAGCGCGCACGTCGGCAACACGCAGACGTCACGCACGAAAGGAAAACATGAAGTACACACGGATAATGATGGTGGCTGTTATGGCCGCGTTGATGGGCGCCGCAGAGGAAAAAGTGGCTGTTGTTCAGATGGTCGACCTGGTTCGTTTTCACCCGAACAGCGAGCGCGATCGCAAGCTGATGCAAGACACGGAAAAAGAGTTTCAGGCGAAACTCGATAAACGCCGTGATCGCTTTGACCAGATGCGTTCAGAGTTCGAAGCCCTCGTCAAAGAGTCGCGCAATCCCGCGCTGAACGACAAGGCGCGCACAGAGGCTGAGGACAAGGCCGCGAAGCACCGCACGGTCTTAGCCGAGGCTGAACGCGACCTGCGTCAGGAACTGCAAAAATATCAGCGCGATCTGGCTGACATGGAGACCCGCCTGCTGCGCCAGATCACCGGCGAACTGCGCGATGTCGTCTCGAAATATGCCAAGGAAAACAAGTATACCATCATCATGGATGGGACATCCTTACCCTATTTTGACGAGAAACTCGATGTCACGGATCAGGTTCTCAAGCAAATCGGCATTGACCCCAAGATCCGCAGAGAGGCCAAGGCGAAAGAAGCGGCTGAAAAGGCGGCTGCAACGAAGAAGTAAACTATGCGCGTTCAGGAAATTGCACACCAGCTTGGCGGCGTGATCGAAGGCGATGCAACGCTCGAGATCACGTCGATGTCGAGTCTCGATGAAGCTCGTCCCGGGGACATCAGTTTCTTTACAGACTCGAAATACGCAAAGAAATTGGCTGCGACGCGCGCGAGCGTCGTGCTGGTACCGACAGCATGGCAGGGTGATGCGACCACGACGCTGATTCGCGTTGACAATCCGAACGCCGCGTTTGCACAGGTCGGAGCCTGGTTTGCGCCAACTCCGGTCGTACGCAAGCCCGGCATTCACCCGACGGCCATTCTGGGGGCAAATGTCACGCTGGGTACCGATGTCTATGTGGGCCCGTATACGATCATCGAGGACAACACCGTGATCGGCGACCGCTGCACCATTGAGGCGCAGGTCTATATCGGCCATGACGTCGTGATCGGCGAGGACAGCCTGATCTATCCGCAGGTGACGATCCGCGAGGGGACGCGCGTGGGAAAACGCGCGATCTTCCATTCCGGCGTCCGGCTTGGCGGCGATGGCTATGGATTTAATCCGACCATTACGCCTGAAGGCGCAATCAAAATTGAAAAGATCCCGCAGATCGGCATCGTTGAAATCGGTGACGATGTGGAGATCGGCTGCAACACCACGATTGATCGTGCCCGCTTCGGACGCACGCGCGTAGGTAACAGCGTAAAGATCGACAACCTCGTCCAGCTGGGACACAACGTGCAGGTCGGCGACTACAGCGGCATCATTGCCCAAGCCGGCGTCGCGGGCAGCACCATCATCGGCAAAGGGTGCCTCATCTGGGCCCAGGCCGGTCTTTCCGGCCATCTGACCATCGGCGATCGCGCCCAGGTCGGTCCTGCCAGCGGCCTCAGTAAGAGCGTGCCTCCCGGCGAATACTACATCGGGTTGCCCGCCTGCTCCAAGCGTGAATTCGCGACGCAACTTCTGGTTCCTCGCCAGCTTGAAAAGCTCCAGCAGAAGATTGCCGCGCTTGAAGCAAAAGTAAACGAACTTACATCTAACGTCTAAACTGAAGGAAGGTCTCGCGCATGAACCCGATTAGCGCTAACGACTATATGCCCATTGACCAGCTGCGTGCACTTCAATTGAAGCGGCTGCAGGAATTGGTCGCCCATGTTTACGCTCACGTGCCTTTGACGCGCAAACGCATGGATGAACGCGGTGTTCGTCCGGAACACATTCAGACGCTCGCCGACATCGCACGCCTGCCGTTTATGATCAAGACGGATCTGCGCGACGAATATCCGTTCGGACTCTTTGCCTCGCCCATGTCCGAGATCGTGCGCTTCCACTGCTCCAGCGGCACAACGGGTAAACCCATCGTGATCGGCAATACGCAGGGCGATCTGGATGTCTGGAAAGAGGGCACCATGCGCGCCTTGGCGATGGCCGGCATCACCCATAACGACATCGTTCAAATCGCCTACGGATACGGTCTTTTCACCGGCGGTCTGGGCTTGCATTACGGCGCGGAAGGCCTCGGATGCACCGTGCTCCCCATCTCCGGCGGCAATACGGATCGTCAACTGATGCTCATGCGCGATTTCGGCGTTACGGTCATTGCCTGCACCCCCAGTTACTTCCTGCACCTGATCGATGAGGGCATGAAGATGGGCATCGATTTCCGCAAGGATATGAAGCTGAAGCACGGCGTCTTCGGTGCTGAACCGTGGACCGAAGCCATGCGCGACAAGATCGAATCCCTAACCGGAATCAAGGCGCATGACATCTACGGCTTGACCGAGATCTGCGGTCCTGGCGTAGCTAACGACTGCGAATACCGCCACGGCTTGCACGTCTTTGAGGATCACTTCTATCCTGAAATCATCGATCCCGAGACGCTCGAACCGCTGCCGGATGGCGAAAAGGGCGAACTCGTCTTTTCCACGCTGACGCGTCGCGGCACACCGATGCTGCGTTACCGCACCCGCGACCTTTCGCGCATCTTTACGGAGCGCTGCCCCTGCGGGCGCACCATGCGCACCTTTGAACGCATCAGCGCGCGCTCCGACGATATGCTGATCATCCGCGGTGTCAATGTCTTCCCCTCGCAGATCGAGACCGCCCTGCTCTCGATTGAATCCGTGCTGCCGCACTATCATATCTTCGTAACCAAAGAGGGCGACCTGGATACCATCGAAGTGAAAGTCGAAGTCACGGCCCAGACCTTCAGCGACGACATCAAGTCCATGGAGAAACTGCGCGCGAAAATCGGACAGGCTATTGCGCGGATTATCAACATCCACGCAAAAGTCACGCTTGCGGAACCGCATACGCTGCCCCGCAGCGAAGGCAAGTTGCGCCGCGTCACCGACCTGCGCAAGGCGTAAACGCGCGTTCACGAGGAAAGAAATGAAAACGCTGCTGACTCGGATTCTGTTAACGTTTAGCATGTTTCTCTTTTTTACAGGCTGTGCGACTTCGCGCGTTGTACGCGACTCCGCAAAGGCGCAAATCGTTATTGATTCGCTAGGCAACATTCTTGTCTACGATAAGCAGATTCCACTCGACCGCGTTGCTTCGGCTGCGCAACGTGCCGGGTTTGAACGCAATCAGGAACTCTCGGTCCAAGTACCGGAGAATCCTGACCGCAGGCTCATGACTGCGGTATTGATCGAACTGCGTAAAGCCGGCTATTCGCGCGTTGTCTTTGTCTCTGAAAAAAAAGCATCCTCTACAACTGAACCCGTCCAATGATGACTCCCGCTGAGCAACAGCGCCTCGACTTCCTGCGCAAGGAAATTCATCGGCATGACCGGCTTTATTACGTTGAAGCTCGGCCTGAACTAGGCGATGCCGACTACGATGCGCTGTATCGTGAACTCGAGGCCATCGAGCGCGCGCATCCGGAAGTCGTCACCACCGATTCCCCGACGCAGCGCGTGGGCGGTGCTCCGCTCACGACCTTCCGTCAGGTGCGTCACGCGCCGCCCATGCTCAGTCTGGACAAAACCCATGCGCAGGCCGACGTCTTGTCCTTTGATGCCGCGATCCGGCGTCTCCTGCCGGACGATGTCTGGGACTACATCGTGGAACCGAAGATCGACGGTGTCGCCTTCTCCCTGCTCTACGAGAATGGCATATTGGTCCGTGGCGCCACGCGCGGAAACGGCGACATCGGCGACGACATCACCGCCAATGTCAAAACCATCCGTGCAATTCCCCTCTCGATTCCGGATGCGCCGCCGCTTCTCGAAGTCCGCGGCGAGGTCTACATGACGCGCGAAGGGTTTGCCGCGCTCAACCGCCGCGAGGAGGAGGCCGGACACGAGCCCTTCATGAATCCGCGCAATGCCACGGCCGGTTCGCTGAAACAGCTCGATCCACGCGAAGTCGCAACGCGACCGCTCAATGCGATCCTCTATGCCACAGGGACGCTGAAAGGCATCGACTTCGCCACGCACAGCGGCATGATGCTCCAGCTGGCGAAATGGGGTTTCCGTACACCCCCATGGCAACGCCTCTGTGTCGACATCCACGCGGTCATCGCTGCCATTAACGAGCTGCAGACACTGCGTCACAGTTTTCCCTTTGAGATCGACGGCGCTGTCATCAAGGTGAACCGCCGCAACCTCTACGATGTGCTCGGCAACACCGCGAAGTCGCCGCGCTGGGCCTGCGCCTTCAAGTATGAGCCCGAGCGCGCGGCCACGCATATCCGCGCCATCACGGTGCAGGTCGGCCGCACCGGCGTGCTGACGCCCGTAGCGGAGCTCGATCCTGTGCTTCTGGCGGGATCGGAAATCGCACGCGCCACGCTTCACAATGCCGACGAAATCCAGCGCAAGGATATCCGCATCGGCGACCCTGTCTGGGTGGTCAAGGCGGGCGATGTTATCCCGGCTGTTGAATCCGTGGCTGTCGAAAAACGCACGGGGAGCGAAATTCCGTTTACAATGCCGACGCGCTGTCCCGCCTGCGACGGCGAGGTGGTACGCCTGAACGATGAGGTCGCGCATCGCTGCATCAACCCCGCCTGCCCAGCTCAATGCGTCAACCGCCTCGAACACTTTGCCTCGCGCAACGCGCTGGATCTGCGCGCGCTGGGCGGCGTGATCGCCGAGACCTTTGTCGCCCAGAACCTGGTCAAAGATCCGCTCGATCTTTTCTCACTCTCAGTCACCCAGCTTGAAAATGTGATGATCGGTGACGCGGAAACAGGGCTGCGCAAATTCGGCAAGAACGCACAGACCCTCATGGAGGCGCTGGACGCCGCACGGAATCTTCCGCTGGATCGCTGGCTCTTTGCAACCGGCATTCCCAATGTCGGAGTTACGATTGCCGAGCAGATCGCCCAGGCACACACCTGCTATTCCGAACTTGCGCATTCCGCGGTTCTGCGCGATGTCGTCCGGCTCAACGAATGCGCAGAGGAAGCACTGCGTATCAATCCGCGCTCCACGGCACGTCCGCCTAAAGATGAACACGAACGGGCTGAACGTCAGACCCAGCATCTGCGCATCTGCGGTGAGATCGGCATGATTGGCGATGCCTTTGTTGAGCGCGGATTAGCGCGTAAAAAGCCCGGCACCGCGCTGCCGCCGGAATACATCTGCACAATCAAAATCGAAGCCGCCAAAGCGGTGCTTCACTTTTTTGATTCGGACTACGGAAAACAGTGGCTCAGCCGCATGCTCGCCTTGGGGATTGATCCGAAAGCGCCTGAAAAACACTCGTTCGATCCTGATGCTAAATTGGCCGGCCTCACGTTTGTGCTGACTGGATCGCTGTCGCGGCCGCGCACGGAAATCGCGGATGCGATCAAAGCCGCAGGGGGTATCGTGCAAGAGGCTGTTGCGCGCAATACGCAGTACCTCGTTGCGGGAGAAGCCGTAGGTGCCACCAAAATCAGCAAGGCGCGCAGTCTCGGCACGACGGTCATCGATGAGACCGGACTTTATGCACTGATGGGGGACGCGGAAACGAAGAACGATCGCGTCGCAGGTACTCCTGTTGCCCAGCTGCAACCTGAACGGAAAAAATCAACCGACTATCATCAACAGGAACTCTTCTGAGTTTACGCGCCAGCAGGGCTGAACTCGTCCTGTAGACGCTGATCCTGATCATACGCGGCAAGCTGATCGAGCAGCGTATCGAGTTCGCCCTCGACGATCCGATCCAAGCTGTACAGCGTCAGATTGATGCGATGATCCGTCATGCGATTCTGCGGAAAATTGTAGGTGCGGATACGCTGACTGCGATCCCCCGAGCCGCGCAAATCGAGCCGCGTCTTACCGAGCTTAGCCTCTTCCGCCTGACGTTGCTGATCCAGAATACGGGCTTTCAGCACGCCCAGCGCCTTTTCCTTATTCCGATGCTGCGAACGCTCATCCTGACACTGCGCGACAAGTCCGGTCGGCAAATGGGTAATGCGAATGGCGGAATAGGTCGTGTTGACGCCCTGACCGCCATGTCCGCCCGCGCAGAAGATATCGATGCGCAGATCCGATTCAGGTAACACGATGTCATCGTTTTCCTCGGCTTCGGGAAAAACGATAAGGGTCGCGGCCGAGGTATGGATACGGCCTTGCGCCTCCGTCTCAGGAACGCGCTGCACGCGATGGCCGCCACTTTCGTATTTGAAGCGACCGTAAGCGCCATCGCCGATCACGGTGAAGACGATCTCCTTGTATCCGCCTAACTCCGTGCCATTCGCGTCAATGATGGAGATTTTCCAGCCCTTGCTATCGCAGTACTTGGAGTACATGCGGAAGAGAACCGCGGCAAAGAGCGCAGCCTCTTCGCCACCGGTTCCTGCGCGGATTTCGAAGACCGCATTGCGCGCATCCGAAGGATCCGGCGGAAGCAGATTCGCCAGAACAGCCCGCTCCGCATCGGGCAGCTTCGCCTCGATCGCAACGATCTCTTCCTGCGCCATCGCCAGCAGATCTTCATCGCCGCCATCGTTCAAAATCTGGCGATTGCCCTCCAGATCGGAAAGCAGGCGGAAATAGAGATTGGCCACATGCTCGAGTTTCTTCAAGGCCGCATGTTCGCGCAATTTCTCGCGGTATACCGAGGGATTGCCCAAAACCGCAGGGTCTGAGAGAGCAGTCTCGGCCTGCTGCACTTTTTCAAGCACTTTTTGGATGTGCGACTGATCGAGCATAAGAAAATAAAAGAGGCCGGATTGCGCCTTGCCACTGCAAAACGCCGCCCGACCCAGTTTTCCCGCCGCGATTTACTTCTTGGCGTAACGTTTACGGAACATGTCAACGCGACCTTCCGTATCCACCATGGTCTGCTGTCCTGTGAAATAAGGATGGCAGGCGGAACAGGTGTTCACGCTCATTTCTTTTCTGGTCGACTTCGTGTGAATCACGTTGCCGCAGGCGCACGAAATCGTCGCCTCTTCATACTTCGGATGAATGTCCTTCTTCATAATCAAAAGCCCTTTGCTGTAAAAGAGTTAAAAGAATAACAAAGAGTGGGGCTGAAACGCAAGCCGGAAAAGAGCATAAATCCCTTTTTTACGCCCAGGAACGCTTCACTTTAATGCGAACCCGCCGCTGAAACAGATGCGATTCCTCCGCAATGCAGAGGAATCGCAGGAAAGAGGCTTGCTGTACGCAAACCTCTTCGCGAGCAGACGCTCACCTTAGTTCGAGCCGCGGCCGGAAACGCCCTTGGCCTTGGCGGCATTGGCCTTGGCCTTCTCGTGCGGACGAAGGCTGCGGCAAGCCGCACCGGCGCGCCACATCTCGGAATCGCGCAGCACCTTCAGTTCCTTCTCCAGTTTCTCCTTGTAGTCCGCCGTACCGCAGGTCTTGATGACATGACGCGCTTCGCGCTGGCTCTTGACCGCCTCGTACAGATCCTTGAAGACCGGCAATGTGGCCTTCTTGAACTTCGGGCGCCAATCCAAGGCACCGCGCTGAGCCGTTGCCGAACAGTTCGCATACATCCAGTCCATGCCGTTTTCATCGACGAGACGGATCAAGCTCTGCGTCAGCTCTTCGACGGTTTCGTTGAAGGCTTCAGACGGCGTATGGCCATTGGCGCGCAGCACATCGTACTGAGCTTCCATCACGCCAGCCAAGCAGCCCATCAGCACGCCGCGCTCGCCCACCAGGTCCGAGGTCACTTCGTGTTCGAAGGTCGTCGGGAAGAGGTAGCCGGAACCGACTGCGATGCCGATCGAGAGGGTACGGTCAAGAGCCTTGCCCGTTGCGTCCTGCGCAACCGCGAAGCTGGAGTTGATGCCCACGCCGGCGAGGAAGTTACGGCGCACAGAGGTGCCCGAACCCTTCGGAGCGACCATGATCACATCCACGTCCGCGCTGACCTTGACGCCCGTCAACTTGCGGTAAACCCAACCGAAACCGTGCGAGAAATAGAGCGCCTTGCCGGCTGTCATGTACGGCTGAATGCGCGGCCACACCTGCTTGATTGCCGCATCGTTCAGGAGGATCATAACGATTGATGCCCGCTCACAGGCCTCTTCGATATCGAACAAGCTCTTACCAACCTTGAAGCCATCCTTTTGCGCACGCTTCCAGTCGCTCGCAAAACGCTTGTCCTGGCCGATAATCACGTTGATTCCGTTGTCGCGCATGTTCAGTGACTGAGCCGGTCCCTGTACACCGTATCCAATGATCGCAATCGTCTCCTTCGCGAGGAACTTCTGAGCAGTTTTCAACGAATACTCTTTACGCGTGACGACGTTTTCAACGACACCGCCAAAATCAATCTTCGCCATAATTCATTACTCCTATTGTGTTTCCAACCTGAATCGGTCTAAACAGGTTCGTTATCATACCAGCTTCTTGTCTTCACGCAAGACAAAACATGCTTCTATGAAAAGAATCATGCTCCTTTTCACTGTGCGCGAAAGCTTAGCATCCTTAACCTTTTATGGTCTTCATAGTAGCGGATTTTGCGAAAAAGCAAAAGCCTATTCTTGTCAGATGCGCGATCCGGTTCCGCCGTGAAATCAGCAGCCCCTGCGACTTCACACTCGATTTATTCGCGATTTCATGGCACACTGTTTTCATTTATTTTGTGGAGACCAAAAAATGAACAGATCCCTGCTCCTGATTGCCGGATTGCTTAGCCTCATCGTCACCATCAGCGCGGCCTTTGAGAAGAGCACACCTGAAGCCCAGGGTCTTTCCTCTGAAAAGGTGCTGACATGGATTGAAAACCTGGAGCGCGAAAACAATGCGATCCACGGGTTCGTCCTGATCCGTCACAACACGCTCCTGGCCGAGGGCTGGTGGTCGCCCTATACGCCTGAGCGGCCGCACATGCTCTACTCGCTCAGCAAAAGTTTCACCTCTACTGCGGTAGGTCTCGCCGCTGACGAAGGTTTGCTTTCGATCGACGAACGCGTCGCCGATATCTTTCCGGACAAACTGCCGCCGAATCCCAGTGAGAATCTGAAGGCCATGCGCATCCGCGATCTGCTCACCATGAGCACGGGCAACCAGAACGACACGCTGCCGGCGATCCGCCAGCGCAGCACGGAGGACTGGGTTACGACCTTCCTGGCGCAACCCGTCGAGCATACGCCGGGCACCTTCTTCCGCTATAACACCGGCGCAACCTATATGCTCTCGGCCATCGTGCAGAAAAAGAGCGGCAAGAACCTGCTTGAGTTTCTCACGCCCCGGCTCTTTGCCCCGCTCAACATTCAAAACCCGCACTGGGAGTTCTCCCCGCAGCAGATCGCAACCGGCGGCTACGGGCTCAAAGTAACCACGCGCAACATTGCCGCCTTTGGTCAGCTCTACCTTCAGCGCGGTTGCTGGCAGGGCAAACAACTGCTCTCATCCAATTGGATTGCACAGGCCACGGCCAAGCAGGTGTCCAACGGCAACAATCCGGAAAGCGACTGGAGTCAAGGCTATGGGTTCCAGTTCTGGCGGTGCCGCCATAACGCCTATCGCGGCGACGGCGCGTTCGGACAATACGTGGTCGTCATTCCGGAACACGACGTGGTCATTGCCATCACCAGCGGACTGGGCGACATGCAGAAGCCGCTCAACGCCATCTGGCGCGACCTGCTGCCGAACTTCAACCCTGCCCCGCTTGCTGAAAATCCGGATGCACAGGCCAAACTGACCGCGAAACTCAACGCGCTCAGCCTCGCACCCGTTGCGGGACGTCAGTTCAACCTGACGCAATCGCTGGAAAAGACCTACACCTTTGGCGACAATGAAAAAGGACTCCAATCCCTGCAGCTGACGGAAACCACGGAGGGCTACCTTCTCAAGATCGTCAACGACCACGGTCCTCAGACCATCCGCTGCGGCTTTGGCAAATGGCTCAACGGCGCGCTGAATTTTGAAAAAGGCGGCGCGCATGCGCTACAGCAGGTCGAGGGTCTGCAACCGATTGCCGCCAGCGGCGCCTGGATCAGTGAGAAAGCGTTTAAAGCCCAGATCTATTTTTGCGAAACGCCATATCGGCTCGACGTGGTGCTGACATTCAAGCCCGACGGACTCACGGTCGCGCTGGCGTATAATCAGTCTTTCGGGCCGAAAGCATGGACGCTGGAAGGCAAGTAGCGGAAAAAGGCGCTCACTCACCGGCCCACGGCGCGCAATGAAGCGTCATGCCGGGTCTCAGCGCGGCAAGGTCAACGCACCCGGCTTCGCATTCGAGGACGCGATGGGCACGCCACCCGCCCCAGACGCACCAGCGCCTCGGAGGAACGTTGCGGACAATGCGGACGACAACGTTAGCGCGGTCAAGGAAGACCAGATCCAGCGCAAAGCGCATGCCCACCGTGTGTACCGCACGACAGGACGCGATCAGCAGCGCGCGCTCAGGTCCGAGGCCGCGACAGCCCAGTAGCCCGCGCATACGCTGAAAAAGGGTTTTGGCCTCTTCGACGTGGCGAATCAAAATACCCGTATCGCATGTAAACGTAACCATGAGCCGCACGCCCGTTAGCGATGAGCCAACGAACTTGCGCCTGCCGCGAAGTTGTTGGGGAAGAGAACGTGATTGGCGAAAATCCGCTTGATATCGTGAATCACGGAGTGCCAGCCCTGATACCGCTGATCCGGATTCTTGGCCAGCATCTTTTCCACGAGCACGCAGATGCTGGGATTGATGTGCGGCAGAAAGGTCTGGATCGCAGGCGCCTGATTTGCACCGACATGACAGCGCACCATATCATCATCGCTTTTGCCGGGGAACAGGAGCTGTCCGGTCAGCAGATGATAGAGCGATGCACCGAGTGAATAAATATCGGAGCGGCAATCCAGCTTGCGGTCGCCATAGATCTGTTCCGGCGACATATACGCCGGCGTACCGTAAATCGTGTCTTCCGGTTCGTTGTGCGTCTTGCGCATGGTCACGGAACGGCACAGCCCCAGATCCGTCACCTTCAAGGTCCCGTCCGCATCCGCCATGATGTTGTCCGGTTTGATATCGCAGTGGACAATGCCATGTCCGGTCCACGCGTAATCCAGCGCCACAGCCACGCTCTCCGCGATCACCAGCACGTCGTCGGGCGCGAGGCGACTTTTACGCCGCAAGAATTCGCCCATGGTGTAACCATCGACAAACTCCATCACAAAGTAGTAGATGCCGTCCTTGAAATTGGCATCGTAGACCTGCACGATATTCGGATGCTTCAGCTTGCCCATCTCCTGCGCCTCGGCGCAGAACTGCTGACGGTCATGCTCCTCGGTCGCAAACGCATCGTTGAGAAACTTGATCGCGACCATGCGATCAAGCGAAACTTGCCGCGCTTTCCAGACCGAAGCCATACCGCCCCGCCCAAGAAATGAAACGATTTGAAAATTCGGTAACTTAACCGACGGAATGCTTGCTTCGGTCATTTATTCCGTGCTCCTTCACCTTTACACATGCTGCATAAAACCACACATTCGCCCTTGCATACAGCACAGGGACTCCCCTTGCGATCCTGACCCGAACCCTTGCAGTTCCGGCACTCTTCCAGTCCTGCCCCGGAACACTTTGTACAGCGCGCAGCGCAACCGCTGCCGGAACAATATTGACAGGGCACGCTGCCCGAGCCATCGCATTTCACACAGGGCACCTCCGCTGTCCCCTGACAGCGCGGGCATTTCTTAATATCCGAATCGTTCAATCGCTTTGAGACGATGGTCTGCGTCTGCTTTACTTCCGACAGTTCACCGTTCTTGCAGTTCGCATAGGTGCATTTAACCCAGCCGTCACCCTTGCAGATCGTACAGAGCTGCCGCATCGATCCCTGGCAGTTTCCGCACGGAACAGGCCGCGCGGTCATGATCTTCGCGCGCATCCGCATGGTCAGCAGATGTTCCATCTCCGCAGGAACCATGACGCGACCTAAACGCACATCGCGCGCGGCGGTACGAATGCGTTCGAACTCCGCCTGCGCACGCGCAAGGTCAGCCTTCACCTTCGTAATCTCGCGCACGCCCGGAACCGTCCCCTTCCCTTTGCAGTCCGGACACGGGATCCCCTGCGCCTGCTTGATGCCCGCCCGCGGATCGCTCTTGCGGAGATCCATCAGAAAGTTGCCCGTGCCTTTGCACCGGCGGCACGTCCTGCGGCCCTGCAGGGTTTCGTGCAGCGCCCGATTACGCGCTTTCAGAAAAGCGTCACCATCCTCGTGCTTCAGCCGCTCCTGCGGCACCATCTGCAAGACCGCGATCGCATTCTGGAAATACATAAACGCTAACGCCGGGTTCTTCTCTTCACAGAGCCGACCTTCACGAAAATAGCTTTTTAACGCCGCCTCCGCGCAATCGGCAAGTTCCGGCGAGATCTCAAACGCCGCCGGATCTTTCGTCACAACCGGTTCCGCCGCCGAAACAGGTTTTGCCGGCGCAGCAGGCAGCGCCTTCTGACAATGCGAACAGACGACCGCTCCGCCCTTCGCTTCGCGTCCACATGAAGGACAGATCACCAGCGATTGCGCAAAAAGGGTCAGGCTAACCACAACCATACTCATTATCGCGACGATATTCTTGATCATACATTTACTCCTTATAGCATTTTTCATGCCGAGAAATCGAATACGCCCTTCTTCCGCTGAAATCAGCGGTTATGCAAGAAACGCGGCCTTTTTCACCGGTTTTATGCACCATCATATCGCACGAGGTGCTTACTCCTGTACCCCATATTCCTTCAACTTGCGGTACAAGGTGCGACGACTAATCCCCAATTCTTCGGCAGCGAGGGAGCGATGCCCCCTGTTCTTGGCCAGAACCGCCAAGATCTTGTTACGCTCCACGTCGGCCAACGATCCCTGATCGAGTACGCTCACAGATCCCGCGGAACTTAAGGGCGACGTGGAAGCGCGCAGCGCATGACGAATCGCCTGCGGCACATCGCTCTCCTGCAAGCGCGGATGGCGCGATAAGACCACCATTTTTTCAATCGTATTGCGCAGTTCGCGCACATTCCCCGGCCAGGTGTACCGCTCCAAGAGATCGAGCGCCTCAGCGGAGAATCCCTCGACCTGCTTGTTGTTCTTTTCGCAAAACTCTTTGAGAAAATGCGTTGCCAGCAGCGGAATATCCCCCGTCCGCTGGCTCAGCGACGGCAGCAGGATGTCCACGACATTCAAGCGGTAGAAGAGATCTTCGCGGAAATGGCCCTGCTGCACATAGTCCTGCAAATTGCGGTTGGTCGCGGCGATCAGGCGGATATCGACCTGAATCGAGCGCTCGCCGCCCACACGTTCGAATTCGCGCGTCTCGAGCACGCGCAGCAATTTGGATTGCAGCGCAGGATCGATTTCCGAGACTTCATCCAGAAAGAGCGTTCCGCCATCCGCCATTTCAAAACGGCCCTTGCGCTGCGCAACCGCGCCCGTGAAGGCGCCTTTTTCATGCCCGAAGAGTTCGCTCTCCAGCAAGGTCGGCGAGAACGCCGAACAGTTCATGGCAATATACGGTCCCTTGCTGCGCGCGCTCAACCGATGGATCGCGCGCGCCACCAGCTCCTTGCCCGTTCCGCTCGCGCCCTGAATCAGCACTGACGCCTGCGTGGGCGCGGCCTGACGGATCGTTTCGAAGACGACCTGCATCTCCGACGACTCGCCGATGATGTTGTCCATGCCATACTTGGCGTTCAGCTGCGTCTCCAACGCCTCGACCTTCTGTTCCAATTCGCGCGAATGGATCGCACGCGCCAGAAGCAGATCCAGATGATCCAGATTGATCGGCTTCATCAGAAAATCATAGGCACCCTGCTTCATCGCCTCCACGGCATCGGCCACCGTGCCGTACGCCGTCAGCAGGATGCACGTGACAGCCGGATACTGCGCCTGCACCTGCTTCAGCAAACTGAGTCCATTCTCGCCCGGCATGCGCAAATCGGAAAGCATGACATCAACCGCAGGTTCCTGGGCCAGGATCTTCAACGCCGCCTCCGCGCTCTCCGCGACCAAAGGCGTATAATTGCGCTGCAACGCGCGCTGAAGCCCATCGCGCGTATTCTTATCGTCATCCACAATCAATAAGGTCGGTTTAGCCTTCATAAAACCACTGCTCCGTCTTCCGCCTCTGTTCCCGATGCGCTGAGCTGGCGGACCCGTCGTTCACTGCGCGGCAGACGAATGCGAAAACTCGTCCCCTCGCCCTGCTTGCTGGAAAGTTCGATCTCGCCGCCGTGCTCCTCCAGGATACGCTGCACAATCATCAGCCCCAGCCCATTGCCTTTCTGCTTGGTCGTATGGTAGGGTTCAAAGACGCGCCCCAGCTCTTCCGGCGCAATGCCGCACCCGGTGTCGATAAAGGCAATGTCGACGAAGATATCGTCCACGCTGAAAACAATGCGCAGCGCACCGCCATCCGGCATTGCCTCAAGCGCATTCTTGATCACATTGAAGTAGACCTGCTTAATCTGCGCCGCATCCAGATGGACGGTCGGAATGCGTTCCGACGATTCGAGCGAAACCTGAATCCTGCGATTCTCAAATTCCGTGCGCATCACGTTCAGCGTCTCTTGCAGAATCTGCTCGGGATGCTCAGGTTTCAACTCCGCCTTCTGCGGACGGATCGCGCCGAGAAACTGGGTATTGATCGCATGCAACCGTTCGATCTCACTCCGCGCAACCGTAGCCAGCTTCTGCAAGGATTGCCGCACGGCGACATCCTTCACTTCGTTCAGCTCGCGCAGCAGCAACTGCAGATGGATATTCAGCGCGTTGAGCGGATTGCCGATTTCATGCGCCAGCCCCGCAGCCAGATTCTTCACGGCGTTGATGCGCTCCGATTCGATCACCGAGGCCTCGAGATTGCGTTCGCGCGAAATGTCGCGCAGGATGATCAAGACACCATGGCCATCTTCCGCCGCGCCTTTGAAGGGCTTCGCATAGACGCTGATGTAACGATGATCCGGATAGGCCAGCTCGATCTCACGCGTCACCACGCGCGCCCAATCCTCCTCGCTGTCCAGCCGCGGTTCGAGCAGGTGCTCCCACTCCCAGCTCCGCAACAGACGCACGACGGAACGGCCCTTGGATTTGGCAAAATCCAGTCCGACCATGCCTTCAGCCGCCCGGTTGGCATAGATCAGCAGACCATCCATGTTGATCACAAGGATCCCCTCCTGGATAGACTGAAAGATCGTCTCCAGAAACCCATGTTCCTGCGCCAGGCGCAACAAGTGCGACTGCAGACTCTCCGGATCGATCTTGTCAACCCGGTCAACCAAGCGATTGATGAACCGTGAAGCAGCCATACCCTCTCTCGTTAATAGTCTTCCTCGGATGAATCGTCCCAGCCGTCATCGCGTTCGCCCGAGTCGCGGTCAAAGCTGAAGCCATCAACTTCGTCGACCTCATCGGACTCTTCATCGCCGAAGAGACTCGACAAATCGCCGGAGCCCTCTTCGGCAAGGCAGAAGCGGCAATCAAATTCGTCGCAGCTGAGACAGTTCTTCGGCGAAAACCGCGCAGCGGAAAGTTCACCGTCGAGCACCAGCGGACAGGTGGCAGCCGTCGGGGCTGCCGCAACGTCAATGGCGCGCACGTCGCGCGTACTGCGCATCGGCCTAACCGTTGGCGCCACAGCCGGCAAAGCCGGTTTTGAGACCGCAGAGGCCACGGGCCGTGCAGATGATTTCACCGCTACCACGCCCTTTTTGGCAGATGCTGGCTTGGCCTTGATTGTCGCTGCTTTTTTACGCGGCACCGCAGGCTTTGCTGCTGGTGCGCCGGGGGATGCCTTTGACTTCTTCGGGGTCTGTTTCGCTTTCGGCATAATCTCCTCCTACAAAAAGAAAACCGAGGATCGCTCCTGCATATCCCCGGCATCGTCTTCGCCCAAACCGGGCAAGCAATTTTGGCGGAGGGTCAAAAACACGAACCTCCAAAAACTTTTTCACGCCCTTTTCACAAACGCTTGATTTATAGCATTTTTGTCTTGTATTTACAACACCAAACAGCGAATTTCTCACGGGGCGCGTTACGCATTACGTACAAGAAGAATAGCGCGATTCGATACCGACCGAAATCTTGCGGAGCATCTTGAGAACCTGCACTGAGAATGAGACGGTACGCTTCTCAAGAGCCAACTTGAATTCGTTGTTCGTCATCTTGCCACTCCTTTCTCGCGTCAACCAACTGTCGAACTGTTCAACTGAGCTTTCTGATTGCACTGTTTAACTAATTTTCGTAGTTTAAGTCTTTAGTACAATTTTACAGTAGTTTCAGTTTAGCAGTAAATAGTTTAGCAGTTGTATTACACTAGTGGCGGAGGGGGAGGGATTCGAACCCCCGGTACCTTGCGATACGCCGGTTTTCAAGACCGGTTCTTTAAACCACTCAGACACCCCTCCAAAAAAGATGGCGATAGTATACTGAATTTAACCCGCTGTTTTCAAGCCACAAACCACGAATTACGCGGATTTTATCAAAGAAATTGAAATTTTCTGCGCATTTTGTAACGATACCCTCCATGCACGCACAAAAAGCAATGTCCCACACGCGCCTCGGCAAGACCAACCTCCAGGTCTCGCGTACCGCCTTCGGCGCCCTGCCCATTCAACGCACGCCCCTGAAGGAGGCTGTTGCGATCCTGCACCGCGCCTACGATGCAGGCATCAATTTCTACGATACCGCGCGCTATTACACCGACAGTGAAAGCAAGCTCGGTGCCGCCTTCGGAGACGGCCGCCGCAGCGCCATCATCCTGGCCACCAAAAGCGGGGCAACCACCGCCGATGGGCTGCGCGCAGACCTTGAAACGAGTTTGCGCAACCTGAAGACCGATTACGTTGACCTCTTGCAGCTGCACAACCCCGCGCAGCTCTATGCACCGGACGATCCCGCGTCCCCGCTCTATGCGATGCTCGAAGCTCAGCGTCAGGGCAAAGTGCGCTTTGTCGGCATCACCAACCACAGCATTGAACGCGCGCGCGGTGCTGTGCTCAGCACCCACTACGACACGGTCCAATTTCCCCTCTCCGCGCTTTCGGATACCAAGGACCTTGAACTGATTAGCCTCTGCCAGCAGCACGATGTCGGTCTCATTGCCATGAAAGCCCTGGCCGGAGGGCTCCTGGCGCAGGCTTGCATCGCCTTCGCCTTTTTGCGCCAGTTTGAGAATCTTGTGCCGATCTGGGGCATCCAGCGCATGGAGGAGCTCGAGGAATTCATCCAGCTTGAAGCCGATCCACCGCACCTCGATGACGCCATGCGGCAGGCGATTGAAAAGGATAAGGCCGAACTCGGTTCCTCGTTCTGCCGCGGCTGCGGCTACTGCATGCCCTGCCCGGAAGGCATCAACATCTCCTGGCTCGCACGCATGCCCCTCATGCTCCGCCGCGCGCCTACGCACGTCTATCTCTCCCCCGAATGGCAAGCGCAAATGGAAAAAGTAAAAAATTGCCGCGACTGCGGACTGTGCCGCGCCAAATGTCCCTATGCGCTCGACACGCCCGCTCTGCTGCGCACGGCGCTGGTGGACTACGCAACCTTTCTCTCCGCACCGTGAGCTGCTCAACGGGTGCGCGAGCGCGTGGCGGACATATTCCCCAGCGCAAGATGATGCGTGAAGCCAGAGGGCACATCGTCCGCGCGATGCGCCACGCAGAGCATCGTCAGTTCTGGTCTCTGTCGAGCCAGCGCCTCGACCGTGTGCAAAACATTCTGTCGCGCAGCCTCATCCAGATTCATGCAGAGTTCATCCAAGATGAGCAGATCGGGGTGCGCCACCAGCGCCCGCGCAAGAAAAACCAGCCGCTGATGTCCGGCGGAAAGTTCCGACATCGGTTTCCGCAACGCATCCGCGAGACCGAAGCACGTCAGCCAGGAGCGAGCCTGCTGACGATGCGGCGCACGAGGTGTCAGTAACGTACCTGACTCGGAATAGAGCGCGCTCAGGGCGCAGTCGAGCACCGTCATAGTCTCATCCGCATAGGCCTGCATCTCTGGCGAAACATGACCGATCCGCCGACGGATCTGCCACACGCTCTGCCCCTCCTGACGCGACTGTCCGAAGATGCGCACCACGTTCGCATACCCCGCAGGATTATCGCCCGTGATCAGGCTCAGCAAGGTCGTCTTGCCGCAACCATTAGGACCTGTAATCAGCCAGCGCTCACCGGAACGCACACACCACGAAAGATGATTCAAGACGTTTTTGCGGCCATAGCGCACCGAGACGTTGCGCATCTCCACGACCATCGGTTGTTCGGTCGCACGCTTCGCTGTCTGAACGCGGACCACAACCTTGTCCGGCGCACCATCGCCTGCGCTGCACAGCTTTTTCTGCGCGCGGAAACGACTGTTCTCCAACAGCAGGTGATGCGTGCAGAACAACGGAATTTCATCGCGATGGCGCACCATCAAAATCAGCGTCAGTCCCTCGTGGACCATGCGTGCCAGCACCGCCACAATCGTTTTCAGCATGGCAGGATCAAGCCCGGCAAACGGATCATCCAGCACGAGGATTGAAGGCTCTTTCAGCAACGCCCGTCCCAGCAGCACGTGCCGCATCTCGCCGTTGGAGAGCTGCGTCAGCGCCTTGGTGCAGAGCGGCCGCAGCGCCAAATCACGCAGAAGCGCTTTACGCCGTTTTTCAAAGGCGCGGCGCTCCGCTGTCTCGCGGGCGCAGACTTCGAAGGGATTGATTTCGTAAACGGAATCATAGGCGAGAAAGGCGTCCACGCGCGTCTCATCGTCAGCCAGACTGGTATGCCAGCGCGCCTGCATCCAGCTCGCTGCAACGCACGCGCACTGATGCGCGAAACCGACCCAGGCCACGCGCTCCGCCAGCTCGGCAGTGGACCACGTCACACGCCAGGTCCGCACGCGCGCTTCGTCCGCCAGCACAGCGGCCAGCAGACTCTTTCCCGAACCGTTTGGTCCCATCACAACCCACTGCTGCCCACGCCGCACGCGCCATCGATTAGAAGGGGCTTCCCCGTGCTGCTCAACCTGAAAAAGCATCTCTCGTTGCACCATCGCTCCACCATTTTCGTCCGCATCATCCTGATCCGGTTTTAATTGAGAGAGAGCATACCGATTTTCAGCGGCCAGAACAAGTCAAGAGCCGGTCACCGCACAGACACAAAAGCCACCCGTCGCACAGCAATGTAACGGGTGGCTTGACTGCTCTTTTATGCTTTGTTTAACGCAGGATCACCGTGGTTGAAAAGGCGGGATAGATCACGGCCAAAAGGCCGGGACCGGTGATCCACGAAGCATTCGCTGCGCTGTAGATGCCGCCCTTCTGCAGAACGCCATCGATGATCAGGCCATGCACGAGCATTGTTCCGCTGAAGTTCAAATTCAACGCCGCGCCTGAGGTGATGACCAGACTATTGTCGCGCGTCAGCGAAGCGCTGTTCAACGTGAGCGTGCCGGCTGCAAGCGTGACGTTGCTGGAACATCCGCCCGCGTAGACCACGGTGCCTGTTCCGGACTTCGTCACAGTCCGAACACCTGAAATTGCAGCGAGTTCCAGCGTGGTGCCCTCCTCGGCCGCGAGCGACAAATCGCCATCGGCAACTACGTTGGTCACGATCACCTGACCTTGATCCGTCTGCGACTGGAGCGTTACGGTCGCGTTCGCTCCGGCAACAACCTGACCGAGCGTAAAGGAGGGATTCGGCACAACCGTGTTCAGCGTGAGCACATTGGTTGATCCTGCGGGTAGCTCCAGCGTCTTCACACACGGCACGCTGCTCGCCTCGGCTGTCGGGGAATCCTGCACAAACAGGAAATCGCGGAAACAGGTTTCTCCATACGAACCGCCGCTGCCACCGCCAAACCCGATATATCCATAATCGCTGCCGAGCGTCGTCTTAATATCGACACCCGTAAAAACCGTCGTAAAGACGTTCGACCCTTGAACCATCGTCAGGTCCAGCGTCTTGTTGGTCGCGGAATAGCGCACCTTCATATCGATTTCATCAAGGGTATCGTACACACGTACAGGATTGCACGGAATCCCTGTGCTGCGCACGTCATTGACCACGCAGTACACGCGATTCGAGTAAGAATCCTTGTAGAGGCCCCAGTTGAGTCCCACGGATTTGCTGACGCCGCTTAATCCGCCACCGTTGTATTGTCCGCCCAGCGCGGTTGCGCCGCGCGGATCGTTATGCACAAAGAAGGTGATCGCATCCGCAATCGGGCTGGTTTTTTTCGGCACGTAATAGGTAAACGAAGCGGTCCAATCGCCGGAAACTTTGCGCCGTTGCCGCGTCGCGACATTGCCTGCGGAATTTCCCGCATACGGCATGGGCTGAAGCGCACCGCCTGCGACAAACATGGCGCGCCCGTTCAGCTGATAATCATCGCCCTCGGTTACGGGTTCAGCCTGCTGTTTACGCAGAACCAATCCACCGGACTCAAGGCGGATTGCCGCATTGGTCAAGGCATTATCCGGACCATCGTTAATGCCCAGCGCCGCGGAACCGCGCTTAATCAGCGTACCGCTTCCCGCGACCTCGCTCATGCACAGATAGCCGCGCGGGATCTCGACCGCTGTTGATTGAAGATCCATCGAAAAGTTACTGATCAGGTTCTGCGCATAGAGGCCTCCGACATATCCGGTAAATCCGACATAGGCGTCTAATGTTCCGAGGGCCGTTGCAATATCGATATTTGCAAACGTATACGTATACGTCGCATTCGTTTGCGTAACCGTCAAATGAATGGTCTTAGCTACCGAATCATGAACCAGCACCATGTGCGCAGGCCCCTTATTCACGAGATCGACAGGCGCAATATTGGTTGAAATCTTCGTAACCACGCGATTGGTGCTGATCATCAACTGACTGGTCACTAAGCCCCCTTCGTAATAGCGCCAACCAATCGATACTTCGCGCGTGGGCAAACTCCCCTGTAATTGCGTTCCCGCCTCGGAGGACGAAATGGGTTGAAGTGTCAGCGAGAATCCATCCGCAGGCGGAGCCGAGGTTTTCCCGCCAATATAATAATCAAAACTGATGGTCCATGAATTTGCTAAGCGGTACTGTGATTTCGAGTAGACCGTTCCGGTGTAATTGTTGGTCGGATACGTTACAGAAACCACACCCGGCGCAAACCAGTATGCCTTGCCATTCGTCTTCCAGAGCGATTCATCGAGCAATGTCAATGAAGGCTCCGCTGCCGTGATGCTCTGATCATTCACGGTAAGGATCGCACCATCCCCATACGTCAGCTTGCCTAACGAGAATCCGCTTTGACGCAGTGACGGCGTGAGATTGACGCTTAAATTCTGTCCGCCGCTGATGGTCGACTGTGTACCATAACCACCCACGCTGTTGCGAATCGCCTGGGAGGGATAGGGCGAAAGTACCACATCCGTCACGGCGTGCGCACCGCTGCGCGACGGCGAATTACCGGCCGTAAATCCGATCCACGGATGCGTGGTCTGGGTCAGTGTTGCCAGGTTCACGCCATACAGGAGCGGCGTCGCCGTGATGCCGTTGCGGCTGACCGTGCAGGAAACACTCGCTGATCCATCATACGCAATCGTCAGGGCGGTCTTGTCCGACTTGCCGGTCGTCGGATCCGGCAGGACAGCAAGCGAATAGGTCGCCGCCACAACACCATTTGTCCCGAACTTGAGCTGTTTGTTGGTGAAGTCAAGGATCACGGCAAAGGAATTGGTGATCGGGAAGGAGGCCCCCGCATATCCATACCCGGTTGAATTGGTGCTGAAGGCATTGATGCCGCGCGCATCGTTGTGCACGACAAAGGCGATGCCGTCACCATAATTGCCCAGTGCGCCGGCCGCAAGGTCGGCAACCGCGAAGGAGATGGAAAAGGCATTCGTCACCGAGAATGGCCGCCGATTCATGATCGAACCGGTCACCGCCGTGCGCGCACGCGCCAATTCGAACCATCCATCGCGCCGTATACACGCGCCGTTGTTCTGCTTCCACGCATCCGGACGCAGCGTCTCGCTAAAAACCGTTCCGAGCGCATAGGAAACGTTTCCGTTTGCAGCAACCGTGACTGCCTCGCCGGCATGCGGCAAAGCCAAATCGAGCACAGTATCATCGGCCAATGTGATCGTATGCGCTGGCCGCGTATAGGAGAGATGACCCTGCAACAGTCGCACGGTGCCATTTTGTACGGTCACCGGCATCTCGGCATTGTAGAGCGCCACTGTGCCTGCACCGGTCTTTTGAATCGTCCCCGCCGTGCCCACACCATTCGTCAGCGGCGCGGTGTTCAGAAACGCATATTGATTCGATTCAGCGACATCCAGCGTCAGACCGCCCGGTCCGATCGTGAATGCGCCAGGACTGTGGAACCAGTCGTTATACGCGGCTCCCGGATAGGCGCCCAGCGTCGCATTATCGAAGGTACTTGAGCCGCTGCTGGCATCGCGCATATGCCGGATATTCAGGCGGCCGCCATTGCGCACAGCAAGACTGCCCCCTATATTGACGCGGAAGGCGTTCAGCGTAAGCACGGCATTGCTCTCGACGATCATCTGCGAACCCGCGGTGCCGCTGCGCGCGAAATCAAAACCTTCGCCCCAGCCTTTGTGGGTCAGCGTGCCGCCGCTAAATTGCAAATACCCAACACCACCGTTACTTTCCGGCACATACGCGTCGCCATTGACCACGATGTCGCCCGCAGTCTGGTAGAGATAGGAACGCGAACTGAAGGGATTGCGTCCTCCCGCAAAGCTCATGATCAAACCGGATGCCTCAAGACGACCGCCCAGCATCCGGAACGTCGCTGTATTTGTGTTGCCACGGCTGATTGAAAACCACGTATCCGTAGGGCGCAAGGTTCCACTGCGCAATTCCAGTTCAGGATTTCCCACTGCACGCGCCCCGACCACAAGTGCATTACCAAAGTCGTTCGTCGCACTCCCAACATCGAAGATCACCTTGCCATCGGCAATCGTGTATCCATAAAAACCATCGTTCGCGGAAAGCCCGCCATTGATCACATCAAAGGGAATATCCCGCTCCGCCACTTGCGCTGATGTATTTTGCGTCAGACGCTGATAACCCGTATAGGTATATACAACCGTACCTGTCCCCGCCTTGATCATTGCGCCTGCGATCCCCGACGGAGCTGTCACCGGCCCGCTCACTTCAACCGTACCGGCCACATCGAGCACGCTCACCCCGCGCGATGCGCCACTGGCCAACTCATACCCCGGCAGCGTCTTTTCCGATGTGCCACGAATCCGCAACGTGCCAGGGCCTAGAACTGGTTTTTCTGAACCATCGCCCAGACTGTCAACCGATGCCACCTCCAGCAGACCTGTCGCCAAGACCGCCTTGCCGCTGAATGTATTCGCACCATTGAGCACCACGCGGCCCAAACGCGTCGTGAGCGATCCTGTTCCCGTGATCGCACTGTCGATGACCAGCGATTGATTGGTGACAGACGCGACCTCCAGCGCGCCGGACAGCACCAGCGGCGTTTGAACCGTATGGTCGCCGCCCTGGCTGCGCAGATATCCGTCCGCATCGAACGTCACGCTGTTGCCCGTCAGCGTATAGCCCTGGCCGCCCAACGTGATGCCGGCCAACGTCAATGCCGACTGATCGTTCGTCACCGTGCCGCCTCCGCTGGTGAAGGCCGCTGAATCGCCGCTCGCAGCGGGAATTACCGCGTTCAACCACGCGTCGCCGAAACTCCACACCCCGCTGCCGCCCAGCCAGACACCTTCCGCGGCA
>CAZMLC010000003.1:78426-91302 GCA_964567125.1 uncultured Akkermansia sp. | reverse complement strand
CTGGAGTATTCCCTAAACCACCTACAACCTAAACGCCTAACCCCTACCCCCTAAACCCCTTCTCTCTTGTGATCCAGTGCGTGGACGGAGGCTTGCATGCAGAAGAGCGCCCAGAAGCAGCCGATCAGCGCGGAGAACTGGACCTGCAAGACCTCGGGCAGGGCGTAGGTAATCATCATGGCCGGTGTCCAGACGATCCAGTTCGGCAGCAGCACTGGCAGGATGAGCCGCTTGACCCAGTCGCGCGGGAACTCCGCAATCGCGGTCGTGAAGGAAAAGCCATGCGTTTCCCAGAAGTGGAAGAAGGTGGTGGCCGGCACCGCGAAGAAGACCGTATACACGAGCTGATCCACGGCGGTCTTCGTGGTCAACGTGACCACATCGTGGCCCGCACCGAACCAGAGCGTCTGGTAGTGATAGAGGTACTCCGCGGTGATACTCATGCTGCCCCAGAAGATCATGTTGAAGAAGATCGACAGCACAGGCCGTTTGACGCGCAGGCTCGGCATGGTCAGCATAAAAAGACCAGGCAGCAGTCCGCTCGAACAGGCGCGCGTACCGAACGAGGCCCAGATGCCATATTCGCGCTGCCACGTGGCTACAGGCTGTACCCACTGCGTAAAAGCCGGCCAGAAATAGTAGGCCAGCATGAGCGCCAGACTTACGGCTTGCAGAATCAGGCCGGGCACAAGGTTCATCCGCGCTGCGCGCAGACTGACCTGCCACGGTGTAATCATTTCGGAATGAGATGTCGACATGGCCGCAGATTGTACACAATCTTCCGCGCAGACTAAAGCGGGAAGTCTGAAAAATGCAAACGCTTCGCGTCCATCGACGCGAAGCGTTTGCATTTTTCTTGAGTTAAGAGTGTCAGTAAGTTGGGAAGTGTCAGTAAGTTGATAAAGTTTCTAGCAACTAGGAACTGACAACTAGCAACTCCTCTTAAATCAATCCGCGCTTGATCATCGCTTCCGCGATTTGCACGGCATTCTGCGCAGCACCCTTGCGGATGTTGTCGCCGCTGCACCAGAGCGCGATGCCGTTCTCGATGCTCGGATCGATGCGGATGCGGCCGATGCCAACATCGTCGCCGTGCTGGGTATCAAGCGGCAGCGGATACTGGGCGGCGGCCAGATCATCGATCAGCTTCACGCCGGGCGACTTCTTGACGATCTCGCGCACCTCATCCGGGGTGAAGGGATTGGTGAACTGCGCGTGAATCGCGATCGAGTGCGCAAAGAAGACCGGCACGCGCACGCAGGTGCAGCCGATCTTCAGATCCGGCACGCCGAGAATCTTGCGCGACTCAAAGGTCATCTTCGCCTCTTCCGTGGTAAAGCCCGGCATCTCCTTCTTGGCACTGCCGATCTGCGGCAACACATTGAAGGCGATCTGATGCGGATAGGCCTTGTGCTCGCAGGCCAGATGCGAATTCGCCGGCGTATAGGCGCCTGCGGCATACGCGCGCACCTGCGCATCGAGTTCCTCGATGGCGGAACGTCCCGTACCGCTCACGGACTGGAAGGTCACCGCGGTCATGTGCTTTAGCGGATTCGCGCGATGCAGCGGCGCGATACCCATCAGCGTGATGATGGTCGAACAATTCGGATTCGCGATAAAGCCCTGATGCTTTTCAAGGGCATCGCCATTGATTTCGGGGATCACGAGGGGCACGCGGTCATCCATGCGGAAATCGTCGCCATTGTCGATCACGACCGCACCGCGTTTCACCGCTTCCCAGCCCCACATCTTTGAAGCACCCTTGGAGCCCTCCGTACCCGCGAAGAGCACGATATCCAGACCGTCAAAAGCTTCAGCCTTGGTCTCCAGCACGTGGAATGTCTCGCCCGCGACCTCTTCATCGCGCTCGCGCGTTGCCAGAATGCGAATCTCACTTGCCGGGAACTTGCGCTGACGCAAGACCTTAACCATCTCGGTTCCGACAGCTCCAATACCCACCAGACCAACTTTGTACTGCTTCATTTCTTTTCTCCTTGAAAATGGTCGTCAAGGATACCGCAAACCGCCCGCAAGCGCAATCAGAAATCACACCTGGCTGAAGGCGCGGAAAAGCGTGAAAGCGCGGGGGACAGCACGAAATAGATTGACCGTGTTGACCGAATTGACAATCAGACTTATCGGATACAGCACCCATCTGAGGTTTCGCGGCTTGATTAGACCTTGAATTGCCTCGAAAAATATGAAATTCTTAACCCCATGAAACACTTTATTTACCTTCCCTTGTTCGTCCTCTTCATCAGTGTTGCGGGATGCCGGAGCACGACCCTTGTTCAGGTGCAAGCCGAGTTTTGCGCGGATGCTCCCATCTGCCTGGGTGCAAACGATCTCTCGCTTGCGACAGGACAGCCTTCGCTCGTGATGATGTCGAGCGGCGCCACGCACATTCCGGTCTGGTCGCTCTCCGGCATGACGACCGGCCAGTCTGTCGCCGGCGTTATTCCCTGCTTGCCGCGTGGCTGCGCGGCGGTGAAGGTGGAGATCGTCGTGATCACGACCGAGGCGGCGAGCGCAGGTGCCGAGGATGTCTATCGCTGCTCCCTTTCGCAAATGGTGGAGGGTGCTGCCTTCACCTCCGGCGCGATTCAAAGTACGCCCGTGCGCGCTGCGGTGCCGACTGCGCCGTTCCAAACCCGCACCCTTGTTTTGGAGTCCTACTACCCGGTGAATGCCGCTGCGCCGCTTTGCGTGCGCATTCAGCGCGAGCCTGCGGATCCAGCGAACACGTTCACGCGTCCCGCGGGGCTGGTCGCGGTCAAGGTGACGCCCCTGAAAGCGCCTGCGCCGGCGTACGTGGTGCAGAATGTGCACGGCTATAATTCATGGCCCATGTTACAGGCGCTGGGCACCAAGCTGGTCTGCGTCTACAGTCGCGGTTCCGCGCATACGATCGGCGAGGATGCCCGGGCGACCTATGCGCGCACCTCGACGGACAACGGTCGGACGTGGTCGCCCGAAACTGTGGTCGCGCACTCGCCGGGATACGGCGATGTCCCGGTCGGCAAGGGTCTGGATGCGCAAGGCGCCATGCTGCTCTGGGTACGGCGTGCAGGGCCCAAGGTGCTTCACGATCTTTACCGCACGACGGACGGCGTCACGTTTACGCACGTGGCGACACCGCAGCTCGCGGTGACGCCCGTGCAGATCAGCGACGTCTTCACTGTCCCCAAGGTCGGACTCATGGCCCTCTGGTTCTCCGGAAGCTACAAAGAGGGAAGCGATCACGCCTGGGGCACGGTGATGAGTGCGGACAACGGAGCGACCTGGAAGCAGACGACGATCGAAAGCGGATTGTCGCATGCGCAGTGGCCGACTGAGCTGGCTGCCGTCTATCTGGGCAACGACCGCATTCTTGCGATCGCGCGGACGGAGCAGGGCGGTAGCAGCTCGCAGCGTGCGCAATACCAGATCGTCTCGACGGACTCTGGAAAAACGTGGACGCGCAAACCGACCAACATCGGCAATGTCGTAGCCTCGACCCCGAGCTTGATTCTTGATGCGCAGACCGGCTTGCTCAGTCTCTATTACTATCAACGCGGCAGAGGTCTTTTGCATCGCCGCGTGGTGGAGCCGAACCGCGTGTTCGATCAGCCGCTCGCCTGGCCGGCATCCGAAGTCGTCGCGACAGGCAGTGCGGTCACGTTCGATGCCGGCAACGTCAACGCCACGGCCATCAACGGTACGCACTATCTCTCCTTCTATTCCGGCGCAGCGCCCGACACGGCTGTAATGGTCGCTGCGCAACCTGCACCGACGCCGCGATCGAACGATGAGGCACAGGCAAAAAATATCACGCCATGAAAAAGATAACCTGTTTTTTGAGCGCAGCGCTGGTGGCGCTGGCAGTTGAAGCGCAGGGGCAAACCGCCTCAGCTGTCCAGCCGACAGAGGCCAACGTCGCATACGGTCCGCATCCGCGGCAGGTGCTGGATTTTTATCAGGCAAAAGGCGAAGGCGTAGCGCCGCTGCTCTTCTTCATTCACGGTGGCGGCTGGATGACGGGCGACAAGGCGAATCCGGATTTCCTGGCGCAGTGTCTGGCAGACGGTATTTCGGTCGTCTCCATCAATTACCGCTTCATTCCTGACGCGCAAACGCAAAAGATTGATCCGCCGGTCAAGGCCTGTCTCGACGATGCTGCGCGCGCCCTGCAGTTCGTGCGCAGCAGGGCCGCAGCGTGGCGCATCGACACGACGCGCATCGGAGGTTGCGGCGGTTCGGCTGGCGCCTTCACGGCATTGTGGCTGGCGTTTCATCCGGACATGGCGAGCACCAACAGCGCCGACGCCATCGCGCGCGAATCCACGCGGCTGTGCTGCGTGCTGGCCTTCGTGCCGCAGACCTCGCTCGATCCGCAGCAGATGCTGGCATGGATCCCCAACCTCCAATACGGCAATCATGCCTTCGGCCTCGGCAGCATGCAGGAGTTTCTCGCGAAGCGGGAGGTTTTAAAGCCCTGGATTGATCAATTCTCGCCGTATGCGCTGGCCACGGCTGACGATCCGCCGGTGCTGCTCTTCTACGACAATGTCCCCAACATGGGCCAGCCCTACAAAGATCCGCCGCATTGCGCCAATTTCGGCGCAGGCCTCGGAGAGAAGTTGAAGGCCGTGGGCATTGAACATGAGCTCAACTACAACAACGACTTCGCGCACATGAAGTATCCGAATCTCTTCAGCTTCCTGCACGCGAAACTCAAAATGAAGTAAAGCGCAGGTCGTACATTTCGCGGCCGATTTTCTGAACCGCCTCGATGGTCTCCGGATAGGGTTGATCCGAATTGTTCAGGAAGCCGATCTGGTAATTCTCGCCGTCAAAGCGTCCGGTCAGCGCCTGATCTTTCCATTGGAACCAGTGCGTCCCTACATAGCGCGGATGCTGGAGGCATTCGGTCACAAAGTTGATGTAACACTGTGCGCGTTCCGCCTGATTTTCCGTGGCGACCAGCCCGGTGTGGAACATGCCGCGGTCGAGCGCACCAAAGTGGAATTCGCCGTTGATCATGGGCTTATCCTCGGCACCCTCCGGCAGGTTCTTATTCACGGTGCGGCTGTAGATGTTCACGCTGACGATATCGCAGTACTTGGCGGCCGCGCGATAGACGCTCGGTGCGCCCCAGGCGATGCGGCAGCCCATATAGAGTTTTTGAGGCGCGTGTTCGCGCAGGATATCGCGGATCGTGCGGAAGTACTTTTCCGCGATCTCGCGGTGGAAGGCCTCATAATCCGCTTTGCAGATTTTAGGTGACGGCGCATTGGTTGCGGCCAGCAGCGCATCCCAGGTCGCATAGTTCGTCTGCCAGGCGGCGTTCAGCTTCTCCGGTGTTTCATATTTTTTGGCGAGCCACGCTTGGAAGGCGAGCTTGCAGGGCTGCGTGGCCGGCGAGCGGAGCGCTGACTGCGCCAGGCTCATGTCGTCGGCGCCCCAGGAGAGTTCATTGTCCACGAAATAACCGATGCACCAGGGATCGGTTGCGGTGCCATCCTTCATCTGATTTTGCATGCCCTTGCGGATGCTCGCGCTGAATTCCGTGGAGTAGGGATCCGGGAACTTGCCCCAGTAGCCGGTGGAGCCTTCGATGCGCGGGCCGCGCGTATTGATCGTGGCGGTATAGGGCGTGCGCCGCAACAGGTAGACTTTCGGATCCGACCAGTTGGCGACCGTATTGAGGCCCCAGGCGCGGATACGGGTGTGGGCGAGGTCCGCGGAAATAGCCGGCCAGTCCGCGCCGTACTTGCGTTCCATGTTGGCGCGTACGAAGTCGTAGGTGATAAACGAGCCCTTGCCTTTGTAGAAA
Organism: uncultured Akkermansia sp.; assembly: GCA_964567125.1. Taxonomy (GTDB): domain Bacteria; phylum Verrucomicrobiota; class Kiritimatiellia; order RFP12; family UBA1067; genus CAZMLC01. The sequence goes on along the minus strand of CAZMLC010000003.1, from coordinate 85,487 downwards.
TTGTGATCCGTTCCCCAGCTCTTGCCAACATACTTGTGAAGCGGATCGCCGGGCTGGGGCAGCCAGGCAAAATAGGCCTCGCGCAGCTGCGTGCCGGATTCGCCGCCTTCGCGTACGCAATCGACGCCGTGCGAGAAGAAGAGGCGGCCATCCGGATCGACCAGCCACCACTTGCCGTTGACCTTCTCGACGCGGAAATGGCCTGTGGCCTTGAGCTGCGGTCCCTTGCTCCAGCCACCCCAGCTGTCGCGGTCGGGCATAGCAGGCGCTTTGGCGAGCCATGCCGCCTCCTGTTTTGTGGCAGCCTGCATCTCGGCCACGCTATGGACCTTGCCCGGCCATTCCGCATGTTTGAACTGGCCGAATTCATCAACGAACGGCAGGAACGTTGCGCTCTTCAGCAAGGTAAACGGCAGGGGCGCAACAGCGATCTTCACGATCTCGTAGCGAGCCGGCTTGTTGTCCAGATGCGAACGGGGAATGAAGATGTGCAGCTCGGATGCGGAACCGAGATTGCTCTTGGCGTCGAGCGCCTCGGGGAAGCCGCGCATACCCACGATCTCAAGCGGATTATCAAGCACCCACGGCGTCTTGCGCAGCGGGATGCGGATCGTGCTTTCGTCACCCGGCTGGAGCGTCGCGGTGCCGGTCGGCGTCGGCTCCTGATTCGGTTTGCTCTTGATGGTCGCTGAAATCTGCAGCGGACGCGCGTCCGTATTCTTCACGGTCACGGAGAGCTGACCATACGTGCGCAGATCGTACGTTCCACTTTTAAAGTAAACCACCGCGCCGGGCCATTCGGTTTTGAGGCCCAATGTGACGGCGATCCGCTGATCGTTGGTGATCGTTGTCGCGCAACTCGGCTGAGGCCGCACTGCGCACTGCTCCGAGGGCCACAGCGCCAGCGTTTCGCCCGAAAGCATATATGCCCAGCAAACCCCCACCATCAAGCAAACAGAATGTAGTTTCATATGGGCCGTATGGTAGCGAGTTTACTGCGCGAAATCAAGCGCGCGAGCAGACGGAATAGAGGCTATTTCGTTGCTCCGCGCGCGGATCAGAGATGATAATGGCCCGAGGCTTCCGGCTGGTACACGATTTCCTTGATGAGTATCCGCCGCATGCCTGCGGGGACCTGCCATTCAATGATATCGCCCTTCGAATAGCCAAGAATCGCGGTGCCGATGGGGGCCAGGACCGAAATGGCGCCTGCACCCATGTTGGCGTCTTTCGGGAACACCAGGGTATAATTCATCTCTTCCCCTGTTGTCGTGTCCTGCAGAACCACACGGGAATTCATGGTGACCACATCGGGGCGCACTTTCTTGGGATCGACAATCTCAGCGCGGTCGAGTTCGTTTGCCAGCCCGGTGAGATCCTGCCGGACTCTTCCGCCGAATTCTCCTGCGACCGCGATGAGTTCTTGCAGACGATTCTTGTCGGCTTCGGTAATGCAAATTTTTCGTGGTTTCATGATCGGCTCCTTCTTGTTTTTACTGCCAAGGGTGATCTTAAGGCAAAAGCTTGGATAAGCTACCTGAAAGGACGCCGTTGGCAACTGTTTTTACTCTGCATCCGGCATCCTCGTCCGGAAATCGAATTCAGCAAGAACCACAAGGATCTTTAGAGAGTATAAAACCATTTTTCCAATCAAAACGCAAGGCCAAAGATGGGGGCGCGAGCCGTTACAAAAGGGCGATAAAAACGCGCGTTTTCCCGTTCGATAAAGATGGATCAAAGAGATATGCCGCCAACAAAAGGCTTTGTCTTTTGGCGCAGAAATGCTAAATAGTAATCCATCAGGAGGATTTTTATGAAGTGGATGCGTTTAATTGGTTTTTTGTGCGTGTTGATCAGCATCGGAACGGGCTGCCGCACAGTCCCGATCACAGGACGTTCCCAGCTCATGTTTTCGAGTGAAAGCGAGGAGTCGGCCCTCGGGATGCAGGCTTTTAGCGAATACAAGCAAAAGTATCCGCAAACGAAAAACGCGACGCAGGTGGCGATGCTGAAGTCCTGCGGCGCAGCGATCAAGGCTGTGGCGATCAAAGAGGGCGGCGCCGACTGGCAGTGGGAGTTCGCGGTGCTTGAAAGTGCGGAAGCTAATGCGTTCTGCCTGCCTGGCGGGAAGGTGGCCGTCTATTCCGGGCTCTTCAACTATGTTGCCAACGAAGCGGAGCTGGCCGTGGTGGTGGCGCACGAAATCGCGCATGCGCTGGCGCGGCATGGCGGCGAACGCATGTCGTGGGGGGATCTGCAGACCCTGGGATCGCTGGGGATCAGCAAGGCCTTTAACAACGAGACCGTCAATATGGTTTATGGCGTCGGCACGCAGCTGGGCGTGATGCTGCCGTACAGTCGCGCCAACGAAACCGAAGCGGATATGATCGGGCTCACGCTCATGGCACGCGCCGGCTACAATCCGCAGGCGGCTTTAACCTTCTGGAAAAAATTCGGGGGCCAGAATAACGCCTCGATCCTGGAGCAATTCCTCTCCACCCATCCTCAAAGCGCGGACCGCATCAAGGACATGAGCGCTGCGTTGCCGAAGGCCATGGAGATTTACCAAAAGGCGCCGGTGAAACGCAACCTCGGCATGGTGATGACGCGCTAAATAAAGGTGCCTTCGTACCGCGGCGAGCTGAATTTGATCTGTACGGCGCGTACAGGAAAAAAGAGGCGTTTTGCGAAAATGCATGAAAAAAAACATTCTGTAAAAACCCTTTTTTTGACGCTTTTTTCGCTATAAATCGTCAAAAAACAGGGTTTTAGAGGATAATCTTTACTTTTTTTATCTTTTTCCCATTGAAACAATTCCTCAGGAAGTATATACTGATTGCTTTCGTTTAATCGGAATAGGAGTGATGAACACGCTGGAAATGGGTCCGGAACCTACTAAGCCGATTAAACAAGGAGTGAGGAAGTTATGCCACGAGTATTCCCTTTGAACCGCGTCCGTAATATGGGCATTATGGCGCACATCGACGCCGGCAAGACGACGTGCAGCGAGCGCATCCTGTTTTATAGCGGCAAGAGCTACAAAATCGGTGAAGTGCACGAGGGCGCAGCCACCATGGACTATATGGTGCAGGAGCAGGAACGCGGCATCACGATCACCTCGGCAGCAACCGCGGTCACCTGGAAAGATCACCAGATCAGCTTGATCGATACCCCGGGACACGTGGACTTCACGGCTGAAGTCGAACGCTCCCTGCGCGTGCTGGACGGTGCGATCGCCCTCTTCTGTGCAGTCGGTGGCGTGCAGCCGCAGACGGAGCAGGTGTGGCGTCAGAGCGAAAAGTATGCGGTACCCAAGCTCGCCATGGTCAACAAGATGGACCGTATCGGCGCGAACTTCTTTGAAGTGCTGAAGGAAATCCGCGAAGAGTTGGGCGGTAACCCCGTGATGATGGTCTACCCCATCGGACAGGGTGAAACGTTTTCGGGTCTTGTCGACCTGCTGAACATGAAGAAGCTTACCTTCGATGAAGCCTCCAAGGGCGTCAAGATCATCGAAGAGGAAATTCCCGCAGAGCTGAAGGAAGAGTGCGAGCAGTACCACATCGAAATGATGGAAAAGGCGGCTGAGCAGGATGAAGCGCTCATGGAGAAGTATCTGGGTGGCGAGCTCCTGACGGTTGAAGAAATCAAGAAGGGTCTGCGCAAGGGCACTATCGCACGTACGTTGGTTCCGGCCTACTGCGGCACTGCGTTCAAGAACAAGGGCGTTCAGCCGCTGTTGGACGGTGTGATCGATTATCTGCCCTCCCCGCTGGATATCGGCGCCGTGCACGCGCACGATAATCCGGAAATGACCCGCGAGCCTTCCGACGATGCTCCGTTCTCGGGCTTGGCCTTCAAGATTCTTTCGGACAAACACATGGGTAAGATCACCTTCATCCGTATCTATTCCGGTACGCTGCGCGTTGGTGACCCGATTTACAACAGCTCGCTGGAAGCGGATGCGCGCATCGGCCGTCTGTTCCGTATGCATGCTAACCGTCAGGAAGCGTTGGAGGATGCGCACGCCGGCGATATCGTCGCGGTGGTCGGTCTGAGCAAGACGCGCACCGGCGATACCATCTGCGATCCAGAGCATCCAATTACGCTCGAATCGATCGATTTCCCGGCCCCGGTGATCTCGATTGCGATTCGTCCTTCTTCGCGCAACGACAATGAAAAGCTCGGCAACGCGCTCCACTCGCTGGCGCAGGAAGATCCGACCTTCGTTGTTCGCTACGATCAGGAGACCGGCGAAACCGTCATCTCTGGCATGGGCGAACTCCACTTGGAAATCATCGTTGACCGTCTGAAACGCGAATTCGGCGTCGAGTGCGAAGTCGGCAAACCCGAAGTGGCTTATCGCGAAACGATCCGTCACCAAATCGAGGGCGAATACAAGCACGTCAAGCAGTCCGGCGGACGCGGTCAATACGCACATGTCTGCCTGCGCCTCGAGCCGCAGGAACCTGGTCGCGGTTTTGCCTTCGTCAACGAAGTCAAGGGCGGCGTGATCCCGAACGAGTATATCCCGGCTGTGGAAAAGGGCGTGATCAAGGCGATGGAAGCAGGTCCGTGCGGCGGCTTCCCGGTCGTCGACGTCAAGGTCGCGGTCTACTTCGGTTCGTACCACGAAGTCGACTCCAACGAATTCGCCTTTATCGAATGCGCGCGCCAGTGCTTCAAGGATCTCTTCATGAAGGGCAATCCGCAGCTGCTCGAGCCGATTATGCGCGTCGAAGTCGCTGTGCCTGAAGACCAGATGGGCGCAGCCACCGGTTCGATCTGTCAGCGCCGCGGTCGCGTGGAAGGTATGGACGACAAGGCCGGCACCAAGCTGGTCAACGGCTATGTTCCGCTCGGCGAAATGTTCGGTTACTCCAACGCGATTCGCACCCTCACGCAGGGTCGTGGTACCTTCACGATGGTGTTCGAACGTTACGAAGGCGTACCTTACGAACTCGCCGAAGGCATCATCGAGAAGCGTAAAAAAGAGGGCAAAGTGCGCTAATTCCGGCGTAGAGGTCTTCTTAAAAACAAAGGGTATCGATGCGAGTCGATATCCTTTGTTTTTTTAATTTAACGCCTCTGCGAGCGCGCGTTTTCTGCGGCGAAAACCGAATCGCGCTTGACATTGGCGCCCCTTCTTTGCATAGTACGAATTGTTTGGTGTGGAGAAAGAACGCGTGCATGTCTGTCGGCCTGCTCATCTGTTTCGCTGGTATGATCTCCGGACTTCTTCCCGCGCTCGTGGCCGATTGAGAACACCGCGACCTACTGTTACTTTGGACCGACCTTCCAGTATCAATTGGGCTCGCTCTGGCCGAAAACGACGGTATTCTATCTTCGCTAAAGCAACGCGCACATCACCGCAGCTGAAATCAGCTGTTTATACACGATAGGATGCGGATTATGATTACACGCCGGACCTTTATGCCCATTTCGCTCAGTGGCGTATTGGGCGCTACCTTAGCACGCGCAGCCGAAGAAAAGCAGGAGCCCGCGCTCTCTTTCCGCACGCTCACCGAACCCGCGCGCGATCTTCCGATCAAAGAGCGCGTCGATGTCATCGTCTGCGGAGCCGGCCCGGCAGGTGTGGCAGCCGCGCTGGCTGCCGCACGTAGCGGTGCCAGCGTGCGCCTGCTTGAGAGCTGCGGCTGCCTCGGCGGAACATGGACCGCAGGCCTGCTCTCGTGGATCTTTGATTTCAAACCTACGGGCCTGACCAAGGAGATCGCGGATGCGCTCGATCAGCGGCAGGCGCGCATCGCCAGCGTACCGGATAAATTTACCTATGAACCCGAGGAGATGAAGATTCTGCTCGAAGAGTTGTGCCAAAAGGCTGGCATCAAGATCCGCCTGAATACGCGCGTGGTGGCGGCCTATAAGACGGGCCGGCGGATTTCGACGGTGATCACGGAGTCGAAATCCGGACGCGAAGCGTGGCAGGCTAGCCTCTTTATCGATGCCACCGGCGATGGCGACCTCGGCGCACAGGCCGGTTGCATGTGGGATTTCGGTTTTAACGCGCGCACCGTCTGGCAACCCGCGACGTTGAATGCCCTGGCGATCGTCAACAACATCGAGGCGCTTAAACCGCACATCAGCGGCGGAACGCTCAAGACGCATCTTGCTTCGACGGAACGCAACAAGGCCGCCATGCTGCAGGCGGGAATCAAGCCCTCATACGGGCACCCGACCATTTTTCATATCCACGGCAACGTGGTGCTGCTCATGTTCAACCACGAATATTCCGCCTGCCCCTTCGACTGCGACCAGATGACCGCGGCCACGCTGCGCGCGCGGCGTGAAGTGCACACGATCGCACGCGCGCTGAACGCGCTGGGCGGCTGCTGGGAGGGGCTGCGCATCATCGCTTCGGCGGAACAGATCGGCATTCGCGAAGGGCGGCGTATTCATGGGCTTTATACGGTCACAAAAGAGGACCTCCTGAACGGCACGCACCATGCCGACGCTGTGGCGCGCGTCTTTTTCCCCGTGGATATCCATGCGCACTCGAAAGCAGAGAACGATAAGCAAGCGCTGCATCGTGGTGGCGTGGAGAAGTTCAAGCCCTACGATATCCCCGTGCGCGCCCTCATTTCCAAGGACGTTGATAATCTTCTCATGGCTGGACGCTGCATCAGCGGCGACTTTGTTGCGCATGGCAGCTACCGCGTCACAGGAAATGCCGTCGCCATGGGTGAAGCCGCGGGAAAAGTCGCGGCCTACGCAGCTGCGCATGCGCAGCTGCCGCGCGACGTCAACTACCCCTTCTAAAGCGCGGCGCCATACTCCTTCAAACTCAAGCCCTCGCGTAAGGACACGGTGCCCTCCGATTTAGCGCAGGATCATCAGACTCCCCATGTACGGAAGCGTCAGGGTTCCTGTTCCCGTGAGGATGCCGGATAAATTCGCTGCGCTGTAGAGAGAGCCTCTCTTGCGTTCACCGTCGATATAAAGCGCATGGATCGACAACGTCCCCATATAATCGAGTTCGCAGGTTGTGCCGCTCGCCAGATAGAGATCCGCGGTCTGCGGCAGGCACAAGCCACCCGTCA
>CAZMLC010000003.1:63149-78326 GCA_964567125.1 uncultured Akkermansia sp. | reverse complement strand
CCCAGAATGTTATTCGTCGCCGTCGCCGTGCCTGTTCCTGTCTGGCTGGCAAACGAGAACGAACCGCCCTCCGCGATAGTCAATTCACCGCCGCTCACGGTCAACGTTGCAGTCACCCGCGCATTGACGCCCGTATTGACGCCGGATTTATAGGCCATCACGAGATTGGTCATCGAGAACGTGCCGCCATCGAAATAAAGCCAGCCCATCGCGCCGCCCGTATACACGGCCCCCGTGCTGTTGTCCTCGCGTCCAATCGTCACGGACCCCGCCGTAATAGTGGCTTCATGCCCGCGCAGATCCAGCACGCCCACCGTCACCGCGCCCGAGGCCATGGCGCCTTTGCTACCGATCACAATGTCTGCGGTGGGCTTAGTCCTGCCCGCCACTGTGACCGTCCCGGCGCTCCCCGGCGTTTGCGTCGCAAACCGCATCGTCGCATTTCCTTTGTACAAACCAATGTTGATGGTGTTAGCGCAAAGCGTATTGATCCCGGACCCGAGAATCATTGTTCCGATCCCGGCATTCAGCATGAACGAGTTGCCAATATTGATGATATTGGCTGTGATCAGATTGTTCGTGTTGGAGAGCGTTAGCGTACCGGAACTCATCTGTCCGTACGCAACGCGGAGTTCGTTGATCGGGGCTGCGCTGCTGCCCAATGTGACACTGCCCAGTTCCGAGAGGTCCAATACCCCCGTACCTGTTCCTGATTCATCCGATTGACTCTTGCCCAGCGTGACATTCGCATTCGCATGGGTGACCGCCAATGCACCGCCACCAGTCATCTTGACGCGCGTCTCGCTGCCCACGCCTGCATCGAGACCGACAAAGAGGCCATTTGCTCCGCTGATGGTCAGAACCTGTTCGGGCGCAATCGTGATGGTGTTGTAGGCGGTTCCGATACTGAGCGCGAGCAGACTGTCAAGGGTCTGGCTGTAATTACCCAGGATCAGATTCCCCACGCCATTTCCGATGCCATTCGTTCCGCCGAGAATCAGCGTGCTGCTGACCGGCAGGGCATCGTTGACGCCAAGCTGCAGCGTGCCCCCGCCATTGATCGTAGTACCACCGCTGTAGGTGTTGGTCGTGGCCAGCGTCAATTTCCCCTTGGATTGAACCAGCGCCACGCGACCGCCATTGCTGCCATCGCTGATCACACCGCTTAGCGTAAGGCTGGCGGCGGAAGCAACGGCTCCCTGCGTCAGGACATTGGTTGCACCGGACCCGGCCGTGCCGCTGATCGCGCCATCCAGCGTTGCCGTCGCGCTATCGCAGGCGATCGTCGCATCGCTCAACAGCGAAACCGCGGCTTCCAGCTTGCTGGCATTGGCTGCAAAGCGCAATGCACCGCGATTTTCCGCATTGCCGCTGCCACTCAGCGCCACAGAAGAGAGCCGTACGGATGCGCCATCACTACCCACGTACACGGTATGCCCGTTCTCAATCTGTACCGTTGCCTGTGGCGCCTGTGCGCCGGCCATATCCAGCTTATCACCTGTCGAGGCGCTTGCGCTTCCCACCTGAACTGTACCCGCAAAACCAGAGAGTCCGGATAGCGTTGTTACGCGTGGCGTGGTGTTGGTCGCAAACGCGATTTTCAAAAGGCCCTGACCGCTTACCCTGTTGTCCTTCGTTACCGTCGCGCTGGTTGTATTTGCATTTTCCAGCGTCAAGGTTGATCCTGTACCGATCACGACAGGACCGCTGCCCAGGGCATCCTGCGTCAGTGCGAGCGATGCGGTCACGGGCCCCGCCGCGTCATCGATGACCAATCCGCCCGTCGCAGTGTTGGCCTGTGTAAGTGTCAAGGCAGCCGCACCTTTTTTGAAGATACCGGCTTCGCCCGCAAGCACGCCAGAACCGGATACCGTGTAGTCTTTTATCGCGTTGTCGAAGACCACGTTATTTGGATTGACCGTGGCAAGCAGCGTAACGGTCAAAGGGCCTGCTCCGCTGGTCGTGTCATCGAAAAGCACAAGGTCCCCCTCGGCATACGTGGACCGAAGCCCAGTCCAGTTTGCGGTCACACCGACATCCCACGCACCCGAGTTACCATTCCAGACAAGCGGTGCCACCGCGGTTGTGACCGAAAGTTCAATGGTTTTCGTCTCCGCATTATGCACGAGCGAACCGACTCCGCCATTAGGCAGGGTCACTGAACCAAGCGTTCCGCTTCCCGTAAACGCGCCTGTATAGTGAATCAGCGGATAGCTGCTGCCTGCATTGACGATCACGCCGTCGACCATCATGTTGAACGTGGCCTGATTGATAAAATCGCCTTGAACTAAAATCGGCGCCAGCGTCTGGCTGGGCAATGCTCCGTAGAAATGCAGCCGTACGGTCGCCGTATTCCCGGCTAAGATGAGGGATTTACAGGCCCACTGGTCGTCGTTTGACTCTACATGCATATTCATCAGCGCGCCCGCGTTTAACGTAACCGCGCTGTTGGAAAGCGAGCCGCTTGAAAATACCGTGAACTGCCCCGCCTGGATCGTTGTGTCGCCAGAATAGGGGGTTACACCTGTCAGCGTGAGCGTGCCGGTTCCGCTCTTCGTCAATGCACCGCTCCCGGTGATCGCGCCCGCCAAGACCTGATCTGTGCTGCTCGCGAAAACCAGCGTACCGGTGTTGATGATCGCTGTCGAAAGCCGGCCCGATGCCAGCTGCGCTGTACCCGTGAAGATCAGCGTACCGGCATTGACGGTCACAGGGCCGATCATGGTGTTCGTTCCTGTCAGCGTGAGCGTGCCGGTTCCATTTTTCACCAAAGGAGAGATCGCGGCACCTGCGGCATGCTGCAAGGGTTGCGCGATCGTGATGTCATAGCCGTCCGTATCAATGACTGCGCCGCCCTCTTTCACAGAGGTCGCGGTCAATCCTTGCATGAAGGCCGGCGTACTGGTTGTCGCCTTAAGCGTACCTCCGTTGAACGTGAACGTGCTGGTATTCGATCCACCAGCAACAGTTGCCACGCCGCCTGTTACAGAGGCTGTATTGAACGTGCCGCCGTTGAGATCAAACGAGCCGACATGGGGATTGGTGTCGTAGGATGTTTGAGCCATGATCAGCGCACCGACCGTCGCGCTTCCGCCGTTCTGAATAAACTGGCCATACGAAGGCTTGGTGTTGCCCGGATTGTTGGAATAATCGGGTACCATCATCACCGACGCGGTCATAACACCCGTACCGCTGAGGACCATGATCCCAGCTCCGTTGCCGCGCTGTCCCACAGCAAGCGCACCGCCGATAACAAGCGTGCCGCCGCTCAAATTCAGAAAGGATCCGCAGTCGGCAGTGGGCGACAAATTGACGTTCCCAGAAACGCTGATCATGCCCGCGGTCTGATTCAGCGTCCCCGTCGCCGAATTGGACTGGCTCACATTGATGGTTGAAAAGTAACTTGTGGCACTGCTGTTATACTGCAACGCTCCTGCTCCCAAATATTGTTGCCCCAGCGTCAATATGTTGGACCCTGTTGTACCGATACTTGCATTCCCCGTTAGCAGCAGCGTACCTCCGCCACTGAGCCACGTCTGCCCCGCATACGTGTTAACCGCAGCCAGCTCCAATGTACCTGCGCCCCATTTGGAGAACGCAGCGCCACTTTGTCCGCTGATCGGCGCACGGATCACGGCATCAACGGCAGCAGCACCGTCATCAACCTGAATCGTGCGGCCGTTTGCGCCCATATTGAGCGGATTCTGAAACTCGACCGTATGGGTCGCAGTCGGGGCGCTGAAAAGCAGGCGTTGTCCGTTAAGCCCGGTATTTGCATTGGCCCATGTGATCGTTGCGCCGGCACCACCCAGATTCACGACGCGATCCGCATTGTAGGCCGCCCAACCGCCCGCACCGGTAAAATTGACGCCGGAAACCGTGGAGGCCGAAGCAAGGTTGCGCGTAAAGTCACCCACCCCCAATCCCACGACACCGCCGTTGAATACCAGCGCGCTGGAGCCACCTGTAACCCCGATCCCGCCTGGTAATGCCTGCGCATGTTCAAGTTCCAGCACGCCACCGTAAACCACGGTTGCGCCCGAATGCGCGTTGGCAACAGGAAGAATGAGATTGTTCAGTCCCAGCTTGGCAAATCCACGCGTACCTGAAAGCGCGGACGAATAGGTAAACGACCCCATCGTCGTATCCACGCCGACGACCGAACTGGCTCCAAGCGAAATTCCTGCAAAGCTGTTGGCATACAGCGCGTCGATGTCTGAGGCGCTGAACGTCCCGACGCCGCCAGCTCCAATTGCCAGCGTTGCACCGTTCGCAACCGTGACTGTTCCCGCGCTGGGTAACGATGCGGATTTCAGAAAACTCAACTGCCCATTGTTGACGCTCGTACCGCCACCGTAGCTGTTGGTTCCCGCAAGCGTCAGAAGCCCTGTCCCCGTCTTGGTGATACTCTTCCCATCGCCACTGATCGCACCGGATAGCGTCATCGAGCCCCGATTGGTCACAAGCAGGTTTTCCGCAAGGATCATCGGCACGGAAATCATATCCGCCGTGGAAATGTTGTTAGTCTGAATCAGATTTGCACCGCCGCCGCTGTTGTTGAAGGTCAGCGTAGCCCCACCGCTGGGGATCAGCGTAAAATTAAAATAGGGAGAGACCACATCGCCAAAAATAAACGTACCCACCGTTCGCGATGTCGTATCGAGTGTCACACTGCGATTCGCGGTGATGTTGTTTGTAAAATAGACGATGTCCCCCGCCGCTGTTCCAGGAACCACCGCCGGACTCCAGCGCGATGCCGTACTCCACGTGCTACTGCCATCGTAAATCCATGAACCACTCCCCGCCTGTGCCGGAAGCCGAGCAACAAAAAGCACCAGGGCACTGTATACAAGATTCATCCATATTCGACACGGTTCAAAAGTACATTTCATGATATACTCCTTGCGCGCGTTAATTAACATACAATAAAATACAACCCAACATCAAAATATGGCATTTATTAAAGAGAAGCAAGCGAATAATCAAACGCGCGCGTTATTCGCAAGGCGCACAATGAAAAAGTCTGTTTTCTGCTATACTGCATCCATTCGCCAAAGCAAGGCTGAACTGACCTCTCACGGCGTTGCTTGAAAACACGCAACCGGAATTGAATATGAATCCATGGATGCTCTGGCTTATCACGTTCGCAGGGTTCCCGCTCCTCTTTCTTGGCGATTATGAAATCATAGTCACACGTCCCGACGGCGCACTACAGACGCAGTCCGCGCGCATCGTACGCACCCCGACGACGATGATTCTCACAACACCCTGAGTGCGAAACAGACGCTACTGTCGCTTAGCGAATCGGGCTGCGCTCGGGCGTGTAGTCCTCGACCTTGCGGATCATAGGATCGAGCTGTTTCGTTTTGAGTCCGCGATCCACGAGAGGCACGTCGACATCATTCAGCGTGGTCTGGAGCAGTAGCGTGTCGCTCGCACGCTGGCTGATGCCCACGCCAATCCGTGCGCCAAAAATGCCGTTGTTCTGAAAGATAGTGGCCACGATGCGCGCAGGACCGTTCGTCGCTCCCCCCGGCTTGATCCCGAGGTCCATCGGCAACACGCTGATGGCGGCCATCCTGTTGTCCCAGCCTCCACCCCAGTTCCAGTTGGCGCCGTATTGCGTGCCGCTAAAAGGAACCACGCCCAGAATTTCGTTGTCTATAAACCGATTGGCGAAGTTAGCCAGCGGCGCATCGGGTTCCACCTCAAGCGGCAAACGACCGCCCGCACTGCAGATCAAACCACCACCCTGGTGCACGCGACAGTCGCGGATGAGATTAAAGAAATCAGGAGCCGTCTCACGTTCTGCGCCTTGGCGCTCGTCGTGCGTCATCAGCGTGATGCCCATTGTGCGGTCGCAAAGGTGCCGATCCACGATGCAGTTGATCGCGCCGGCACCGTAAATGTACAGCCCCTTGCCGCAATCGATCTCCTGATTGTTGACAAAGGTCGTATCGATCATGCCGTTCATCACAACCGCAATGCTCGACGTATCCGGCGCCACGCGCCACGGAGCGTCGATGCTCAGCGTGCGTGCGGCAGGATCCGCGGCCACGATGCGGCGCCACTGCCCCAGACCGCGTCCGCGCGCCAGCACGACAAAGCGGCCCACGCAGTCATTCGTCGTAGCATCGCGTCCGCGGATCTTAGGCCACTGCACCGTGGTGATCGTGTTTCCCGAAACCGCTGCAATACGGCTTTCGTAGAGTAGACCCGCTCCCTCAACCAGATAGGTCTCACCCGCATTGCCGCCAAGCACCGTGCGTTCAACTGTATTGCCGGCGATGAAGTTCTGGTAATTCACACCGAAATGCGTTTGCAGCACCAGCCCGCGCGTATCGCCGGTCAGCAGATTATCCTCGAAAATCACATGTTCCGCGCCCCAGAATTTGAAGACGTGTCCGCGCCAGCGGCGATCCGTCACAAAACGATTCTGCGCAAAAAGGCTCTCTTCCACTTTGCGTTCGCAGCTGCATCCGCCTGGCCCATACGTTTCGCAGCGTACCATGCTGAAGCGGCGCGCCTTGACGATGTTGAGCGGGCGCGCGCAATACGGATGATCCTTGCTGTGACTGAAATCCTGCTGTGTTTCTAGCCGCACGCGGTAGAGCGAAACATCCTCGGACCACAGCGGATCCTTGCCCACGCACAGGGCCGAACCATTGGCCGGCATGAAGCGCACGGTGAGATCGCGCAAGGCGAAGCGATTCATGCCGCGCAAAAGATCGCGACCTGAAAATGCCGGATAGGACTCTGTCAGTGTCCGCGCTTCAATAGAGGGCGTCTCCTGATTGGCAAGGATCGTCTGGTGCATGCCTGCACCCTGAATCACGATGTCGTCAGGAATATCAAGCGTCTTGGAAAGCAGAAAGGTCCCTGCGGGTAGATTCAGAACACCCCCCACAGCCTGTTGCAGCGCCGCTTCAAGAGCCGCGGTGTCGTCGGTGATCCCATCGCCGCGCACACCGCATGCCCGCGCATTAACAACGCGACGCGGCGCAGGTTTGTGCGCAACAGTCAGACGGAGCGGATCGGACCAGCCGCTCGCATTGCCGTGTCGACCATGCACCGCCACTTCGTATTCGCCAGGTGGCAGGTCGGGCGGCAGCCACGCGCAGAGCGACCAGCGCTCGGTCGTACCATCCTCGTGATGCTGCGCGGCGACGCGCAGCGGAATCGCCTGCGTTGAGCCGACGGCACGAGCAACGGCGAGCGCGGAGGGAAGCTGATAGCCCCAGGCAAAGGTGCGCCCGAAAATCCGGATCACCTCGCCCGGTGCCTGCGTCCGCGGATAGAGCCACTGTGCCTGCGGACGGTTCACCAGAAAGGGTTTGCTCCATGTCGTCCCATCGCCGACCCAGAGCGCCGAGACATACGGCGCGCGTTGCCACGACTGCCGGAGGTTGCGAAAAACCACCTGCAGAAAACCAGGGCCACGACCCAGGATCGTGCACTCCAGCGCGTCCGCAGTCGGTGAATCCGGCAGTGTTGGAAGGTGCCCCAATGTCGCGAGGGTTGTCAGCGGATCGAAGGGAGCCTTCGCATCGTAGGCGCCGAGACACGCCGCCTTGACAACAATCTTATCTGTGCCAAAGCCCTCACCGGTGATCACGATGCCCTCACCGTTACACGCCGGTTCCGTCACACAGGCGATTTCCGGCAGCGCATAAACCACCTGCAACGCAAACAAACAGGAAACCAACACACAACAACGCAGATCCATATTCGACTCCTTTACCGATGGTCATACAATAAACATCTCTTTTCATTATGCAAACAGCATCGATAGAGTTCAAGTGGATTGTTTTTATGACTAACGAAGCAAAAGAAGCGTTCGTCGCGTATCTATTTTTCTGGGTAACCAAGATAGATCTGCAGGATTCCCGAATTCAGCAATCGAACTATACTTGTCAATTAAAGTCGCCCAAACAGCTTGACATGATACACTTTGAGCCGATGTCATAATACTTTCTACTGCTTTATCACCCAATCGCTCACGTAATTGTGCTAAATAAAGTGATCGCGGTTGAACAAATGCACCCACCGATTCAATATATGCAGGCGTGCTATTGGTGCTTTCAGGGCTTGGACTAACAATGCCTAATCCGGAACCATGATTAACAATACCAATAGCCCATTGTTTCCCAAGATCCTGAATAGGTGCATCCAAAGAAATATCAGGATCCCAATAGCGATAATTATCACAGGTAACATTCCAAAGAAGACAATTCGCGGCACGCTGACCATGGTCACCTTCTGCGCGATTCAATTTAAAAATCGCATCCGTTCGAACATTATCGTACAAGGATCCGCTTGTCCACCATTGGTGAGGTTCACACGAAAGATGCTCCTTTTCAGCATAACAATCCAACACGACATTGCCAGATACAGGGCCTCCCATGACAAATGTATGTCGTCCATAACGTCCATAACACCGCTGACACAACATTTGACTACCTGATAATGCAAAATAGTAATCACGCGTTCCCGTATGATTACTGGGTGTATCCGTTGAAACCCCGTCAAGCATAGCACAATCTTCAATCGTAACACGATAAACAACATCACGCGCGCGCACCAGACACCAATAATAAAAGAACCCAGTAACACGACGCACCCAGCAATCAGAGGCTTGAATAAAATGAATTCCTATATCCGCATGTTTTTCATCGCAATAATAACCCCAACTATCTTTTACGGAACGGTCATAATCGGACATCAGGATTAAATCCTCAACGCCAATATTATTAACGCGTGTGTTTATCTGAAAGGTTTGAATCTGTCCTTGTGCAAAAAGTTGACTTTGATCAATTTGTGATGTTATGGGCGCATCAATTGTCAAAATATTATTCACTGGATCAATGTCCGTTATTGTTCGCTCCCAGCGCAGGGCAAAACTATTCAACATCCAATAGTCGGACTGTGTCAGCGTATCAATCCATTTTTGTGTATGAAAACAGCGAATAGCGATCAATTGGCCAATATTCAGACCCTCTGTCGAAGCAACAGTGATCTGTTTTGCCCCGACTGGCACATACGAATCAACAATAGCCGTTTTAAAAACATTAGAAACAGTTCCACCATAAATGCTGATGGTATTATATTGATTCGTCCCCTGATGAAAAATAACTGTTCCATTGCCATAAGCCCCTTCTCCGCGAAGAACAATCCCGCTGTAACTAATGGCCAACGTGTTAGTGATACGATAAACGCCCCGACTCAGCAAGATCGCACCTCGGAAGCCTTGTCCATTTATTGGAATATTGGAACCAACCCATTTAATTGCATTCTGGATGGCAACTGTGTCATCTGCACCACTTGGTGCCAATTGTTTGACAACAGGAACAGAGGGAATAGAAACACCGCCACCACAATAACCTGCACAGGAAAAATCAGGAATATGATTCCCATGTCTGTCTTCAATATAAATCAGTTTCCCTGTTTCATTTGTGAATACAAGAGAACTGGTGTTGGAAGCAACCATCTTAACGATACTTCCGGAAAATGAGGATGAGTACGTTATTTTCCACCCTGCCGGCAAATTATGTGTCGCAAAATAGCCAACGAGTCTTCCCTTACATGAGACGAGTGTATATTCGTTGGTTGCCATTAACTCCGCTGGATTTGTAATACGAAGCGAAAGCTCGGAAAGATCAAGATCTCCATCGCCAATGAGCTTATCTGCGATCCCGCTTGACTGAACCTCCGCAAAATATATACCTCTTAATGTAGCAAGTCCAGGGCCAATGGTCAGTGTACCGATCTCATTAGTTCCTCCAGGAAAAATGTTGGCACTAAGAACACCATTTGATATCGTTCCATTCCCTGTTAACGCTGCAAGCGTCTGTGAATAACCACCTAGATCCAAAACCGTCCCCGTTGCTATCTGAACGATTGATGTCAACCCCTTTTCTTGGGAAAACAACGCTTGATTACAAGCAAGGCGAATACCCCCATCGTAGATAATTGTCGAGCCGGTATAGGTGTTATTGGTCGCTAAAACAAGCAATCCCTTTCCTCGTTTGGTCAGTGCGCCAGAACCGTTGATTACACAAGCAATTGTTGCCGTACAGGCATTGGTCACATCGATACTACCACCAGGAAAGATAGAATTTATCGAATCATACGTATTATTGAGCATAATTCCACGATTGCATGCCGTTAACGCTAAATTATTCGTTATGATAAGAGTCGCTCCATTAAACGAAAACTGGTTTGTCGTATACATCGCCGGATTTGCACCTAACCCCGTTTCGTTGACAATACCAAATGAACCTCGCCCCCTTAATTCGATGCGACCTATAAAGTTGCTGTTGTTCCCATAAAAATAAGTTTGTTTCAATGTATTGGTCTGATTTAGACGGACTGAAATAGATCCTGTTCCCGTAATATCACTATAAATCTGAAAAGAACGTGGATCAGGTTCATCGGCAGAAAGCACGAGTGTTTTCCCCGTGTTTATGGTCATATGTCCATAGATTCGTCCACTCGTATTTCCTCGCCAATTTGCAATAGTTCCCCCATCAATGATAAGTGATGGTATCGTGATTCTCCCCAAAGATTTCCATATCAGATAACCTCCATTAATCGTCAGCACATCACCCGCAAATATATGGTTACTGGTCGATGTGTCATTGTTCACGGGTGTTTGCAGATTACGTCCTGCTGTAAAATACGTATTACCGCTCGTTGGTGCTAAACCTCCGTTCCAGTTAGATCCCATACTAAAGGACGATGTAGATCCCGAATCATTGGCTATCATCGAGATTTCAGCAGCTTGTCCGACAATCGCATTTAGAACCACAAAAAATGTGATTGCTCTTGAAAGAACAAAAACCAGTCGCTCTGGGATAAAAAAATAAGTAATTTTTAACATTGATCACACCTATAAAACTATCAAATTATTTTAACAGTAACATATCCACGTCTTGTTGGCAAGTTGGCAAGGTAGTCACCGCCGCGTGCAATGGGCTACTCGTTAAATTTTTTAAACGCGTCCACCGCCTCCAGTTCGACGACGCACCTGCGCGATACCGGCTGCGCAGGCCGGCAAACCTGAAGGTTCACGAAAACACTCGGCTGCGGGACGAACGGTTCGCCTTGCGCGTTGCGAAATGCGTCCCAAGGGACGACGACCTCCGAAAGCGTTTCCGAGGCTTCGATGTCGGTCTGATAAAAGACCATCGCACTGTTTTTCATCGTATGCAGCGCCAGCGTGATGTCCTCGCTGGCAGCGGCGCTGCGCATCTTCAGAAGAAGTCCGTCCTTCCCTTTCAGCGCTTCACTCGGCAATGGAATGTTGGCATTGCCCCACGCGCATTGTCCTGCGGGCAGCGTGATGCGCAAACGCGGTAACGCATTCGAAACAGCCACGCGCTCGATGATCACCATCGGCTGCGCGGTATCGCTCTCTTTCTCCGCCCAGTTGGCAAGGTAGTCAGCAGGATTATCAAAACGCACGAGCGGCGTCCGTTGCGCAATGGTCGGCGGCGGCTGTTGCGGCTGGTGCTCCGCCGCGCGGTTCTCAACATCCACGCGATCAAAAGGCGCTGTACTCGTCCAGAGGGACTTCACCGGCTGCTCCGTGATGCTCGCCACGCGTTCTACCCAGAAGACGGCAGGCGTCGTGTACGCCGTGGCGGGTGCCAGCTGGAAGGAGACGCCGCGCATTCCAGTCTCTGCATGAAAAGATTTTCCAGCCTGGTTGCGAAAGACGGACAACGGAATGCGTTGTGTTTGCCAGGCTGCGTTGCTGAGTGACAGCGCGGTGCAATAAAAATGGGGATGCGCATAGAGCACGGCATGAATGGTGCGCGCGGTGCCGTCGCCTGCAAAGGTGATTTCAATCGCATCGGCATCAATAAGGCTGATGCCCGGGGAATTGATGTTCGACCATGAAACGCGTGGCGTCGCGGCAAAGGTACACTGCAATGCCTGCCGACCGCCATGCACACGGTTGGTCAACGTAATCACATCCTGGATGTGCGCTTTATCGGGCCAGTTAGCCCAGAAGCCATCGGTGGAGTGTTCAAATGTTCCGATGGTACGATATGCTGGGGAAATCCGATAGGCGGTAAAAACGTCTGCTCGCTCCGGCGTGATCGAAGCAGGCTCACTCCCTGCAAGTGAAAAAGACGTTGCCTGTCCAGTCCGCGCCAAGCGAAAGCGTCCCCACGCATCCGTGTAGCCGCGCACGCCGGCACTGACGAGTTCAGCGTGGCGCAGCGGGATGCCGAACCCATCGAGCAGCAAGCCGGTGAAAAAGGAATCCGCGCTCGGCATCTTAAAAGCCACATGCGGCTGGATCGATTGTTTTTCGCCTGTCTCAATACAGGTCACTGCTGTACAGCTCTGCGGCAGCCAGAGCTGAAAGCGTCCCTTCGTCGTGAGCGCCAGCGCGCGCGACGGCGGTGCCGTGATGTGACTGCCCTCCGGCGCGGTTCCTGAGATGGAGCGTCCGCATTGCGCATGCGGGAAAACAACCAGCGCGCTGCACGTCACTGTACCGAGATGGAGCGTCAACGTGGTGTTGGTCAGCGCGCAGACAACGGGGCGCTGTTCGGGGAAATCAGGTGAAACGACAAACGCGGTTGGCGGCAGCGGCGCTGTCCAGGGGATCTGCACGCAGAGATTGGTCAGCGCACGCGGCTGCACCTCGCGCGTTGAAAAGTCGTGATTGACGACGTGAAGCGTTGTGCCGGCTGGCGAAGCGCGCAGGCGCACAGTGAGCCGGTCCAGCGCCTGCGGCTGATCGGGCAACGCCTGCGAGCCGCGGAAAAAGGGCGCATAGTCGCGATAGAAATCTGCGAACCGCGTCAGTGCGGCCAGCGTGCCCTGATCTCTTGAAATGTACGAATATCCGCGCAGGGGCAACGCGAATTCACCGCCGGCAGCATAAGCCTCGGGAATGTAGATGGAAAAGAAGGCGAGCTGGTCCGTCCGCGGCAACGCGGTGAGCCGATCGGTTTCGCCCGGCCAATCGACAAAGAAGACAACAGGCTGTCCGGGACAGACCTCCGCAGCATCGGCGATCAGCGTTTCGTAATAATTAAGATAACTCGCGCGACCATCGAGCCGGCCTTGCCGCACCGGAGGCTGCGCGCCATTGTGCGGCTGGAGAAAAGCGACGCCCGGGCGCGCCGTTCCATTGTGATTGTAGGTGTTGATGAGCGTGCGACCATACCGCTCGCGGGCATAGCGGTCCGCATCGGCGAGGATGTCGGCAAAGATCGCTGCCACGGTGTCGAAGCGGAAGGTGCCCGCGGCTTTGCGGTCCCAGGCAAACCCCCATTCGCGATAAAGCGGATTCGCCGAGGTGGCCCAGTTGCGCGGCTGCCCCTGCGCGGGATTCTCCGCCAGCGGCTTGCCCGTTTTCCCCAGCGTGGTCCTAAGGTGGCGCAGATAATCAAAGGTCCGCATGGAGCCGCCATGCTTGGCAAGGTCGATCCCGAAGCGGGTCTGCCAGCGTACATCATCTTCGCGCCAGCCCTGACCGGCGCAATACTTACGGATCAGCCAATCGCGAAAGGCCGCGCACGCATAGGGCTCGTACCCGTTCGTCGGATTCCAGTCGTAGATGCCTTCGATCTCATCGTACCAGATGCCGACCGCGCCGGCATCGATCTGGAGACGGACCTGCTGCTTCAGATAGTCAATGACCTTGGGATTGTAGAGGCTGAGCTGATACCATCCGCCGCCGTCCGCCATGCGGCAGTGATAGGGTTCACCATCGGTTCCGTGCGCGGCGAAATCGCGAAAGGTCGCGGCATCCATATTATTTTCATCCGGGTAAACCGCTGAAAGCGTGATGCCTCCCTGCAGGCGAATTCCTTTTTTCGCGCACGCCTCGGCCAGCGGCGTGTAGCGCGACCACTCCGGCGTATGGTGCCATTTAAACCAGCCGCGGCAGACAAAGTCCGGATGGACGCGCGCAAGGATCTCCACATCCTGCTGTGTAACCACGGGTTCATACACGGCAAACACCTTGATGTCCGCAAGGGGTTGCGCCGCTGCCGCAATGCCCATTCCGCTGCAGAGAGAGAAAAAAACACGCGCCTGGAATCGCGGCCACCATGATTGATGCTGCACCTTCATAAATGTCCCCTTTTGTGTTCCATGTTATGCGCATCACACTACCACAGGCAATGCGCTCGACGCAAGAATGCAAAAAGCGTAAACTCATCACATGCCAAAGTGAAAAGGAGCGCCTATGAACCCCGCACGTCAGCTCGCCTATTTTCTTCGTTGTGTCGGAACCGTCGCAGGATCGGCTCTCTTCTTTGCCGTGCTGCCGATGCACGCTATGGATTCGATTCACCGCCTGCTGGGCATGGGCCCCTTGCCTGTTGGACCGATCGTTGAGTATCTGGCGCGCTCGACCTCGTTTGCCTACGCGCTGCTGGGCGCGCTCCTCTGGACGCTCTCCTTCGATATCGAACGCTATCGTGCGCTGATTCACGGGATCGGGTACGCGTTTCTGGCGCTCAGCCTCTTTCTGCTGGGCACGGATATCCACGCGCCGTTACCGCGCTTCTGGCAGATTACGGAAGGTCCGATCACTGCCGCGCTGGGACTCACGCTGATCATGCTGACGCGACGCGTCCGCTGAGCTGTGGCAGGCGTGAGGGCTGCCACAGATTAAAACAGTTTTTCCAGTGTACACGTTTTGTAGAGGGATGCAATTGCAATTCGCGGAGCAACGCACTACACTACCTGCATGAAAAATGGCCTGATCCTGACAAGTTTGATGATAGCATTCTGCACCGCATGTTCGCCGGTCAAGACGGAACGCAATGTGATCTATGGTGTTGCCGATGGACAAAAGCTGTTGCTGGATATCTATCAGCCGGTAGCGGCGACCGGCCTGCGTCCGGCGTTGATTTTTGTGCATGGAGGCGGCTGGTCGGCCGGCAGCAAGGAGTCCTTCGGGGGTGCTGCGGCGAACATGACCCAGCAGGGTTATGTAACCGTTACGATCAATTACCGTCTGGTCAAGAACGGAAAAAATCACTGGCCCGCGCAGCTGGATGATGTACAGCGCGCTGTGCGATGGATACGTGCACATGCCGCGTCCTACAACATCGATCCGCAGCGCATCGGCGCGATTGGACACTCCGCGGGCGGACATCTGGTGGCCTGTCTGGCAACGCGCGAAACGCGCGAGCAGGTCGATCC
>CAZMLC010000003.1:60766-63049 GCA_964567125.1 uncultured Akkermansia sp. | reverse complement strand
CGCATAGATCAGCACCACTGAACCATCGCTGCGATAGATCACGCGCCAGCGCGGATCGGGCAAGGAGATTGATGCGAATTGCCCGGTACGCGTACCTGAAACGGTCATGACCGTATACAGTTTATTCGGATTCAACTGGCCGGGATTCGCGATCGTCAGATGAAGTGCGGAGATGTCCAGATTACCCCTGACCGCAAGCGTATCGCAGAGCGCGGTTTCGCCATCGTGTATCACGTCGATACGCAGCGTGCCCGCCAGTCCGCTGCTGTTCGCGACGGTCAGCGTGCCGATGACATTGGTTCCACCTGGATCAATAAAGTTCGTCACCGCAAGAAGTCCGTTAGAAACTAGACCTGAGCCGCTCAGATTGGCAAGCGTCTGGCTATAACTGTTGGTTCCCAAATCCAGAACTGCGGTTGCACCCAACTCAATCGATGTCGCCGCATCCAAACGGTTGGTCATGCTGCCATTCACCAGATCGCGCGTTAATAGACTGCCATCGCCAGGATCAACCAGCGCGACATAGTTCGCGATATTCGTTTCGTTACGGCCCTGATAGTCAACACCGAAGCCGAACGCGGTCGTCTTCCACCAGCTCTGCGAATTTGAGCCGTTTCCATCCACGACGCCAGCTCCGCCGCCACCGTTGCCGAAGCGCGCTTCAAAGATGTGAGGCCCGGGTGTCAGCGTGACATTCGCCTTAGTCGGTGTTGACCAGCCGCCATCATTGAAGATTGTCACGCCATCGATTTTGAGCATGGCGTTGTCATCGGAGTTTTCAGCGAACGTCCAGGTCACGTTGGTTGTTGCACGATTCCACAGGTATCCCACGTAGACGTAGGTGATGTTATCCGACCACGGTGGTTTCGTATTGGTGTTGGCCATGCGCGTGGTCAACTGAACCAGACTGTTCGTCGTGATGCTATCCCATGTATTGAAATTAGTGGCTACAGACCCCTCAAGCAATCCAGGTTGGAGAGCGGGAATGCGCAGAACCCCCGATGCCAGTTGGATCGTCTGGTCCACACGTACAGCGCTTCCGACACTCAGCGCGCTTCCCGTAGTTAAACTCATCTGCTTGCAGGTCAACGATCCATTGACGATCGAACCATTCCCAGTAACCTGAACGTTCGCCAATTTCTGCGCCACAGAGCCCAAATCGAGCGTTCCGTTGCAAATCGTGACAACATTGTTGGTCGGCAAGGCGCTGGGCACACCCAGTCGCACAGTTCCGTTGCTGATCAGCGTCGCGGCGGTATAGGTATTCGTTGCATTGAGTATCAGTGTTCCAGATCCGAGCTTGGTCAAACCACCGCTGACATTCGCAGCCAGCGTGACGCTTCCGACCGCAGTCTGGATATTCGTTCCTCCTCCGGAAAGCGTTACGGTCGGCGTTGACGTGTAGCCAAAACCAGGGCTGGTCACTTCAATGCCAGTTACTCGACCCAACGTTGAATCAAACGTGGCGACCGCCGTCGCGCCGGTTCCGCCACCGCCCGAAATCGTGACCATCGGTGGTCCGATATATCCGTCGCGCGGCGTGATGTTGATTGCGGTCACCCCGCTTCCCGCAGGCGCTTGCAGCGGAACAGGAATCGTGCAGGTGATGTTGGTCGTATCGAAAACAAGACCCTTTGCGTACAGATTAACCGCGTTAGGAGCATTGGTTCCTGTCCCAAACACAGAACCGGACGTCCGCGCAAGGAAAACGCCACCATCGAAATTGACCACCGCCGTTGCCGGACTGCGTCCTGCGCGCACAAACCGATTCGCCGCCAAGGTTCCCCCTTTAAGGGTGACAACGCTGAGCATGCTGTAACGATCCGCCATATAGAGATCGCCATTGATCTCGGCACGTCCGTCGGCAAGCGTGAACTCCGCAAAACCATTGGTTGTGCCATTGTCCCACTGCTCT
Source organism: uncultured Akkermansia sp. (assembly GCA_964567125.1). Classification (GTDB taxonomy): domain Bacteria; phylum Verrucomicrobiota; class Kiritimatiellia; order RFP12; family UBA1067; genus CAZMLC01. The sequence goes on along the minus strand of CAZMLC010000003.1, from coordinate 61,134 downwards.
CCGACATCCAACGACGAGGCTGTGGCAAAGGTTCCACCCGTCATATAGACGACGCCTGTTCCGCCGCGGCTGATGCCGAAGTTACCATCGTAGACGCTCCCCATTTTGAAACTGCCCCCCGTCTGTCTCAGGATGCCGATCGATTGCGCGCCGAAAGCCAGATGCGTCCAGCCATTGTTGGTAAAGGTCCCGCTGTTCAATTCATAATACCCATATCCATAGACGCCGATGCGACCATCCGCGGAACCGCCGCCCCAGTTGTGCATCACACCGCCGCGCTGATAGACCGCACCCGCGCTGCCGCCGTTGTTACCGACATAAAGGCGCTGCGTAATGATGCCGTTATCCTGCAGCGTCAGTACGCCGCG
>CAZMLC010000003.1:58233-60666 GCA_964567125.1 uncultured Akkermansia sp. | reverse complement strand
CCGATCAAGCCATCGCCTTGCTGTGCAATAAAGATGCGCGCGCGATCGCTATCGCCCAGACCTTCACCTGTAAAATTAAGCGTAGCGCCCGCATTACGGACAATCGAATTCAGGTATAACGTCGCAGCCTGTCCTTCGGCTGCCGGCGCGATGGCGATCGTGCTGCTGTTGCTGCTCACCGTGGCCGCGCCCAGGGTTTCACTGTAACTCGCCGTTGCGGAGACTTCGTTTGAAAAGCTCAACGTGCCGCCTGTCAACGTCACTGCCACGTTGTCTGAAAGGCGATCCGTACTGTTGGAGAGCACGGTATTGAAGAGCGTCAGCGATCCTCCACTGAGCGTCAGGCCGGTGCATTGCCGCGCCGACCCTTTCCCGGTCAGAATGAGAGTCCCCGCATTCACCACGGTCGCTCCGCTATAGGTGTTCGACGCTGTCAGGAACCAGGTGCCCGATCCTGACTTCGCTACCGTCGTGCTGCCGGGAATAACGCCTGCGATTTCGCCGATACCCTCGGTCGAACCGCGCAACGTCACGGTCAGGGATCCCGAGGAATTGAGATTGCTCGTCAGCCGCAGCACTCCGTTCGATCCAGCCTGCTCAAGGATACCGTCTCTCCTAAATTCGAAGATGCGATCCGTGGTTTCCCCTACACCGAGATATTTCACGCAGGAGGCGCCGCCGTACGTTGAATTGAAAATCACCTTTGAACCTGCGCCCAGATTACTGGTCAGCGAGCCTTGATTGCCCACGTTCGTCACGGCCAGCGTCCCGGCCGCGTTCATGATGACATTCGAGGCAAAATCATTTTTACCCAGCAACAGGAGGGTTCCGAAATTCCGATCATGCCAGTATTCCAATCCTGTCGGCCCGGTGAGCCGCGCATTGATCGTTAGGGTTTTGCCGCTCGCGACAGAGTTGTCGGCGAAATTTTCTCCTCCGCCATTACTTAAAATCAGTGCGCCCGGACCATTGATCACAGCGTCCTGTGTTGCGATCAGGTTGTTACCTCCGCCGCCATAAAACGTGGTCAGAGAGCCCTCCGCCAAATTCAAGATCGCCTTTGTTCCATTGATATTCCACGCATTGACCTGATTGTTCGCGCCATACACCGTCACACTGTTTGTTCCATTTTGGGTCATGGTGAAGGAGTTGTTGTTGCGCTGCAGATTCCCCAAGAATGAAAAACTGCCGTTGCCATTCAGCGATAGATTGGCGCCACCGGTACATTTCACCGTGTTGATGTTCAGCGTGCGCGCAGGCGCATTGTTGATCAGCGTGTAATTCCCTGGCAATTGGACCAGCGCGGCAACCGTTTGGTCTGCCACAACAGGCGAAGATAGCGTGATCTGACCATCGGTCACGAGATTCAAGGTCTGTGCATCAACGCCTCCGCTGCCGATCGTATACCCGGCGGCATTCGCGGAATCAAAGGTTATTGATTTGATCGCAACAAGACCCGTCAGATCAATCTGGGTGTTGCCGTTCCCTGTTCCCATAAAACTGGCGGTGTCGTTGCCTGTCGGATAGGGCGCCGCACTCCAGTTCATACTGTTTGTCCAGAGCACACTCTCCGTACCGTTCCACGTTCCGCTGGCCGCATGCAGAAGACAGGGACTGCATGCTGCGCATATGCCGAGTGTACGCAAAGCAAAAGACCACCTCGTATACGTTTTCATATTACGATCTCCTTCACACCCATTGAGTTAATTTTTTTTAGTGTAACGTTCCTACTCTTTGAAAGTCAATCTCTTCGTCACGTTTCGGCAGAATCACGACATCCGCTTTGCGCGCAGCGGGCTCGACGTCCCACGAAACCAGGTTGCCATTTTTCACGGTCGCGCGGACCACGGTTTTGAAAGGTGCATGCAGTTGGAAATCACAATCCCATCCGCGCGGCCAGGCGGGGAGCAGATAGATTTTGCGGCCCTCGGTCTGCATGATCATCGACTGGACCGCCTTGACGAGCACACCGCCATGATCCTGATCCGGCGTCCAATCGTAGTTGGGTCCCCAAAAGGCAGGGAAGCGCTCTTTTTTATCGGAGCGTCTGGCTCGCGTCACAACGGCTTTCCGCGCCTCTTCCGCCAAGCCGAGATAGGCCATGAAGAGATCATCCTGACGCCATCCGAAAGAGCCCTTGTCGGTGCAGTACTTCAACGCCTCGATGCCCAGATCGCGATTGGCTTTTTCAAAGGAGACCAGACGGAACGGATAAACTGCGTAGAGTTCCGGGTTTTCGCTGTTGCGCTTTTCCGCCCAGGTCGCAGCAGGGGCCAGCATCGCTTTGCCCGCCACGGTGCGCACCGGCAGTGGCGGCAGCTTGGCGCGCACCTGTTCCAAAAACGTTCGATCTGTCCGCGGCGTTTCGCGCAAACCCAGCAGCCGCTCCGTCACGGCGTAACAACCCGCGATTTCCGGCAGGGCATTCGTGCA
>CAZMLC010000003.1:0-58133 GCA_964567125.1 uncultured Akkermansia sp. | reverse complement strand
ATCGCCCCAGGCGCACATGCCGATATAGGGCAGCCGCGTGTTTTGCCACCAATACCCCGGCCCCCAGCGCCGGAAATCATGATCGCCCGCAACATCCGGCGCCACCGTGAAGAGCGACCCGTTGAACTTGATCGGGAAGGTTCCCCGTCCCGCGCAGGTGGTGATGAAGCGCTGCAAGGCGACCATTTGACTGACATAGTCCGCATCGTCACTGATCCGCGCTTCGGTTGAATCGATCACGTTCGTGCTGTTGATCGCCACGCGCCATCCGCCGGCCTGCGGATCGGCGACGGCCTCGATACGCGCCCACGCGCCGTGCGGCAACACGCCTTTAACCCCCTGATGGAAGGAACCTGATATGAGCCGCAGACTGTTTCCCGGATAGGTATCGATCAGGAAGCCGTCCTGCTTGCCGGGCGTCAGCTTATCGAAGAGTCGTCCTTTCTCATTCGTGGCAGGCCTCACCTCTGCCGCAAACGTGATGGCCCCCTGCGCATTCGTGGTCACGCGAACATTGCGCATCTCGCCGGCAAAGCGATTGTTGCCGGTCTGATCCTCGCCGATGCGCAACGGATGAGCATTGGTTGGATAGGGCGCTGCGTATGCGGGTTGCGCTGTTTGATTGCGCACGGCGCAGAACCAGCTCCGCGCAGCATGGTCCGCCCACCAGCGGCAATGGGCGGCAAAATCGGGCGTGCGCGTCTGTTCGGTCAGTTCGGTGAGGGCCTTCAGCCAGCGTTGCGGTGTGGACGGCTGTTGCGTCAACACGACGATATCGAATCCCTGCGCGCGTTTGACGAGGCGTGCCCCGAAGATGCGGTCAGCCAGCGGATCGGGCTGCGCGTATTCGGTCAGGCCTTGAATCTGCGCCAGCATCGCCGGACCACCGGATTGGACATTGTGATGATACCATGTGATGGCTGCGTCGGTCTTTTCCAATACGGTATCGGGTTCAATAAAGACAGGCTTGCGCAGCGTTGCCGGCGCATGCTGCATGATGTCGCTGGTCTGAAGCTGCGTCAGTTCGCAGCGGTTTGTCCGCCAGAGTGCAAGATCCGCTTGCGCGGGCAGGTCCGTGGTCACGCGCACCACGGGATGATGCGCATCCACCCAGATCCGAAGTTTATCCTGAATCACGATGGAGCCCGACTTCAGATCCAGCTCTTGCCGGAAAGGACCTTTAAAAACGTCGGGTGCGAAGCGCAGCACCACCTCGCCGATCTTGACGAGCCGGCCCTGTTCGTCCCAGGCATCGGTCTTGCTGATGAGCAGATGGAGCGAACCATCCGCCAGCGTCCATACGTTGAGTCCGATCTCGCCGTTACCGAGCGGCATGGAGCCGTGGCAGTCGGCGCTGGGCGAATCCCAGATTACGTTGTAGCGCGCAGGATCCGGCGCGGCACAGCTGGTTAGCGCCGCAGTGATCACAAGGCCTGCGAGGCTTTTCCGGCAGACTGTCCTCACGCGTTGATGGTGCGTTGTATTCACACGCTGTTCCTCCTTTTTTAAAGGATGATGCAAGGAACGCGCAACGAAGCCCGAAAATCTTAGGCGTCCCGTTCTGTTCGCGATGTCACTTGCCCCTCAGGTCCCAGAGCCGCACGCGAAGCGCCGCAGGCCTGCAAGACCTGATCGGCTGTACGGAAATGGCATTTGCACGTTTTTAGCAGAATCGTCGGATCATTTTTCTTGATGAGTTCAATCGCCGACGTGCGCACCTGCTCCGAAGCGCCCTTGTGGAATTCTACGCCGTAAATGTCTTTCATCTTTGCAAGGCTGCGCAAAAAGGCTTCGCGCGCCAGCACGGATGCGGCGGCCACCGCGATATCGGATTCAGCTTTGTGACGCTGTTCCAGTTTGATGGAGCGGCCCTTCTTCATCAGCGCACGTTCAATGACCTGCTTGGCGCCGAACTGGTCGGCCACGGCGCGCGGGCATTCCGGCATGGACTCCAGAAGATTTTCAATGCAGCGCGCATGGGCCCAGGCCAGCAGCGTATTGACATTGCGCATCTTGGCATAGAGCCGATTGTAGGCTTCGTTGCCGATTGCCACGAGGGTAAACCGCTTCGGCGTGAGCAGCTGGCGCGTCTTGGCGCCAATGGCCAGCACCGCCTTGTCGGTCAGCAATTTACAGTCCTTCACGCCCAGCTCCTGCATGGCGTGCGCGAGGTCGCGATCCACATAGACCGAGCAGGCCACCAGCGGACCGAAGAAGTCGCCTTTACCGCTTTCGTCGATGCCCATGTGCGGGGAAACCAGCTCCGGATTGAGCACCTCTTCGTAGCCGAGCGACGCGCTCTGCAAGACGTTCGGTTCAAGAAAGAAGAGCACGAAATCGTGTGCGCCGCGGCCCTGGACAAGACACTTGCCGCTGGTATAGAGGTTGACGTTGCAATCTTCCGCCTCCACGGCGATCACCGTGTGCGGAACCTCCTTCTTACGATAATTGCCCATGTTCAGCAGAATTTTCAAGGCTTCCTGCTGCTCTTTCGTCAACACGAAGGTGAATGAATTTTTTTTCGCGGGGCTGCTTGGTTCCTGCATAACAGATCCTTTTCTCACGGCACCTGCTGGATGATCAGGGTTTCACGGGTCAACTGAAACCGGGCGCTGGGATGTTCCTGCTCCAGCACGCTGAGGTGTACATCCAGGCGGTTTGCCTCTTTTAAAACAGTTTCCATGGCGCGGCGCGCCAGGGTCTTCGTATTGCAATCCTGACTCAGATGGGCCAGCAGGATGCCATGCAGCTGATCGGAGAGCGACCGCTGAATCAACTCGGCCGCAGCTTCGTTCGAGAGATGTCCGCTGCGCCCGTTGATCCGGCTCTTCAGCGACCAGGGCCGTTCCGATTGCATCAGCATTTCGTAGTCATGGTTGCTCTCAAGGATCACCGCATGGCAATGGCGCAACTTATTCTCAACGACCTGCGATGATTGTCCCAGATCCGTCACAATCGCCAGTTTGACACTTCCGTCGGAAATCACGAAACCAACCGTATCCGTCGCATCGTGCGAAACCGAAAAAGCCTCAATCTGCAACGCGCCAATGGTAAACACGTTGGCGGTCTCGAAGATCTCCCAGGTGAGCGCACACTTCTTGCACGCACCGTCAATGCTGCTCGCCGTGCCCTCATTGGCAAAGAGACGCACAGGATAGTTCGTGCTGAAGGTCTCAATGCCTTGCCAGTGATCCACGTGATCGTGCGAGAAGAGCACGGCCTCAATCGCTGTCGGCGCAACGCCGATCTCGCTCAACCGTTTTACCGTGGTGCGCGCCGAAAGGCCAAAATCAACTAAAATCGAGGTTCCACCGCTGGAAACATAGGTGCAGTTTCCTCGGCTGCCACTCGCCAAGACGCAGAATTCCATGATGCCTACTTACACTTCAACGCTGTTGTTGCCTTCCATGCCCATGCGATAATAGCGCAGGAAGCACTGAATAATATCATCCGCGGTCACAACGGAAATCGGATAAGTCTGCGGATCTGGACGGAACATGCTCTCGTATTTGACCAGCCGCTGACCCCGATTGAGGCGCACTTCCGCGCGCGGCAGAATGCCGTTTTGCACGAAATGCTTCATGACGCGGAAGGTGATCTCCTCGGCGTCCGTCGCCTTGTTGCGCACGCTGATCGTCGCGGACCCTGGAGCAAGGCGCACCTGCGCGTCGCGACCGAGATTTGCATTTAACTCCTCTGCGAGGTCGTTTAATGCGGCCATAGCAACCGTGCGAAGAAATTCCTCGAATACCGAATTTTCATATTCAGCACGCGTTGCGCGGGCACGACCACCAAGGATCCCGCCCAGCTCTGTTCGCCAATTTGATAACGCCATACGCCAAAACTCCCTTTTTTGATGGTTAATAGATTATCATATTCAACTGTTTTAGTTCAACCCTGCAGAACGGACAAAATCCGCTTTAGGGCGGGGCCTGGGTTCGCGGCTTGACGCTGGCGCGTGAATTATGAGATAAAAGACGTGTTTTGATCGATTTAGGAGAATTTCCATCATGAAAAAAATAGTCACAGCATGCCTTACGCTCGCCTGCATCCAGGTCGGTTTCGCCCGGCCTTCCACTGACCCTGCTCTTGACGAAGCTAACGCGGTCCTCGCTAAGATGACGTTAGCGGAGAAAATCTCGCTCTGCGCGGGTATCAGCACGATGTCGCTGAATCCGATTCCGCGCATCGGCCTCAACACGGAGTTCTATTTTACCGACAGCTCCTGCAATGTGCGCGCGGACTTGGATCGCATGACCTTTAATCGTGCGAAGAAAGCCGATGATCCCTCGGATCAATCCACCTCGCTCCCCACGCTTGAAGTGTTGGCCGCGACGTGGAACCGTGATCTCGCAACCGCCTACGGCAATGTGATCGGCAGCGAATTGCGCGCGCGCAACAAGGATATGATCCTCGGGCCCGGCGTCAATATCATGCGCACCCCACTCTGCGGACGCAATTTCGAATACCTTACGGAAGATCAGGCCCTCGGCATCGCCATGGCTGTTCCCTATATCAAGGCGGTTCAGTCGCACGATGTCTCGGCCTGCGTGAAGCACTTTGCCGCCAACAGCCAGGAGTGGAACCGCAACAGCGTGATCGCCACGATCGACGAGCGCACCTTGCATGAAACCTATCTGCCGATTTTCCGCGCCGCAGTCAAGGATGCCGGCGTGCTGGCCGTGATGAACGCCTACAACAAGCTGACCGTCCCGGGGCTCTGCGAAGCTGAATTCTGCAGCCAGAACGCTTATCTCAATACGACGATTCTGCGCAAGGCCTGGGGCTTTAAAGGTCTTGTGATTACCGACTGGGGCAGCGTCCACGACACGGTCAAGGGCGTCAAGGGCGGAACGGATATCGAGATGAACGCCGGCAATCAGATCCGCGTCTTTAAACCGGAACAAATGAACAAGGCGCTCAAGGAAGGCCAGATTACTGAAGCGGAGATCACCGCCATGGCCCAGCACATTCTCTATGTGATGGCCAAGGTCGGCCTCTTCGATGGCCGCACGCGCGCCCAGGGCAGCATCAATACGAAAGAGCATCAGGCTGTTGCCCGCCGCGTCGCTGAAGAGGGTATCGTGCTGCTCAAGAATGACCGGCAGGTTCTCCCGCTGGATCCGAAAGCGCTCAAACGCGTCGTCGTCATGGGCAAAGGCGCGATCACCAAGCACTGCAACGGCGGCTGGAGCGCGGAGGGTAAACCGCCGTATGAAATCGTTCCGCTGGAAGGAATCACCAATCGCCTGGGCGCCGCTGTTTCCGTGGCCTATATGCCGCTGACGCTCGACGACCAGAATGCCAAGCTCGCCGCGCTGCCGGAAAGCGCGCTCAACACCTTCGACACGGATATCAAGGACCAGGGCATGACGGTCCGCGCCTGGAAGGCCAGCTATTTCGCAAATACGACCCTCGCCGGAACACCTGCGGCGATTGGTTTCCAACGCGCGCTGAATGTCGATTGGAAGATGAATGCGCCCGTCAAGGAGCTCCAGCCCGGCGATTTCTCGGTGCGTTGGAGCGCCAAGGTCGTTGCGCCCGAGACCGGCACCTATGTGCTCGGCGCCCGCGCCAATGCCAAAGCCGGCACGCGCATCTTTGTCGATGGCAAACGCGTGATGGACAACTGGAAAGCCCAGTTCCCCACGCCCACGGGCTATGGCGAAATCGCATTGACCGCGAAGCAGGAATATGCGATCACCGTGGAGTACACGGTCGGCGAGAGCGAATCGACCTGTTTCTTCGGCTGGCGCCTGCCTTCGGAAAAAGGACTCTCCCTTTCCGAAATGGAAGCGACCGTGCGTCAGGCCGATGCGGTGATCGTGCTGACCGGCACTGAACATGGCCATGGCCGCGCGCTGGAATGCGAAGGCGCTGATCGTCCGAACATGCTCCTGCCTCCCGGTCACGATGACGCCATCGCCAAGGTGCTGACCTGGGCGCCCAAGGCGATCATCGTCAATCACTCTGGTTCGCCCATGGAAATGCCGTGGGTCCGTCAGGCCGCGACACTCGTGCAGCTCGGCTACTCGGGCATGGAAGCCGGCACGGCGCTGGCTGCGGTCCTCTTCGGCGATGTCAATCCCTCGGGCAAGCTGCCACATACCTGTCCCGTCGCATTGAGTGATACGCCTGCCGCAGTATCGGCAGCCACCTACAACGGCACGAATTCGTTTTACGCGGAAGGCATCTTCATCGGCTATCGCTGGTACGACAAGAAGCGCATCGCGCCGATGTTCCCCTTCGGCTTCGGTCTCTCCTATACGACCTTTGCTTACGACGCCATCACCGCTTCCGCCAAGACGCTTGCGCCGGACGGTACGCTCACAGTCTCCGTGAAGGTTACCAATACCGGCACGCGTGCGGGCCAAGACGTTGTCCAGCTCTATGTGCGCGATCTCGCTGCGTCGCCCAAGGTTGAACGCGAAGTGCGTGCGCTCAAGAATTTCGCCAAGGTCGAATTGCTGCCGGGCGAAAGCAAAGTCGTGACGCTCGCGGTGAAGCCGGGCGATCTGACCTACTACGATGTTCACGCCAAGAACTTCCGCGCCGATGCCGGCGCGTACGCCGCGGAAATCGGCGCTTCCTCGCGCGATATCAAGGGGCAGGTCACCTTCACGCTGACCCAGGACTACACGGAAGCCAATTAATGTTTCGCGGACAACGGGACACCTGCGGGTGTCCCGTTTTTGCTTGAGGATAGGAATCATGCACACACGCTTCGCAGGCCTCGTCGCCGCACTGATGTTGGGATACACAGGATGTCAAACCGTTCAGCCCACTGCCAAACTGGAACCAGGCGGCATTTACCTCAACCTCTCCGCGGATGCGATTCTGATCGAGCCTAAGCTCGCCAAGCAGGCTAAAGGGATGAGCCGTGAAGAGGCGCTGCGGCTCAGCAGCCGTGCGGAGATTATCGACGCGCTCAATGCCTACGTGGATACCTACAAAGGCAGCCAGGTCAAGGCGCTCTTCCTGAACATCAACTACCAGCGCGCCTGCTTTGACAGCGCGGTGATGGAGTCGTACTGGAATCTTCCCGATCCCGAAAAGGAGATTACCGAATGGCCGCGTATGTTCTGGGAGACCAAGAAGAAAAACATCGATCCGTTTGCGGTCTGCATTGCGCGTTGCCGCACGAATCAGATCGCGCCCTGGATCTCTGTGCGGATGAACGACCATCACTATTTTGACAAACCGGCGCGCATCAATCGCCTCTGGCTCGACCATCCCGAGCTGCGCACCCGGCCGCCCAAGGGCCTCTTCAACTACAGCAAGCAGGAGGTGCGGAATTACTACAAGGCCTTTATTCAGGAAATTCTGGACACCTACGATGTCGACGGCATTGAACTCGACTGGATGCGCACGCAGACGCTCTTTCCGGACAACGAAGTTGCGGCAGGAACCCTGCTGATCAACCAGTTCATGCGCGAGATCCGCGCGATGACAGCCGCGAAAGCGCAGGTGCGCGGCCATGCGATTCATCTCGCGGTGCGCGTGCCCGTCACTTCGGAGATCGGTCGCCGCTTCGGACTTGACGCCCTGACCTGGGCCAAAGAGGACCTCACGGATATGATCGTGCTCTCGAACTGGTTTACGCCGACGAATTTCGACATTCCTGTTGAACGCTGGAAAGCCGAACTCGGCGCCTCGCCCTGCCTGATCGTTCCGGGAGCCGATGCCGCGATCAGTCTGGCGCAGAACAAGACCATCAAGCAGATGAACAACTCCATCGAAACGATGCGCGGCTTCGCTGTCTCGTCCTTCCACCGCGGTGCCGACGCGATCTATATCTTCAACAACTTCATGATTCCGTACAAGACGCAGACAGTCCAGCCGGATGGCTCCGTGACCACCAGCAATGACCGTACGCGCGCTTTGAGTGAACTCGGCAGCCTCGCAACCGCCATCAACGGACCGCGCACCCATGTGCTGACGTTTACCTCGCCGAGCCTTACTCCTGAGCCGACGTTACCGCGCAGCCTCGCTGCGCAACAGACGCTGTCCTTCGACCTGCCCATAGGGCCGCGTCCCGCAAACGGCCATTGCACGCTGCACGTCGCGCTGGACGCCTGCCCGACTGTAGCCGCGGCTGAACTGGCTGTCAGTGTCAACGCGCAACCGTGCCGTTGGAGCCGCGATCTTCCGCGCGACCGGAACTACACCTATAATAACACGCGCGTCTGGCACGTGGTCAAAAATGTGGCCGAGACCGGTGCGCGTGTCTTGGCGTTTGATGTTCCTCTTGCCGCGCTGCAGAGCGGCAGCAATCGGATCACCATCATGAACCCGACCGCAAACCCGCTCGCAATTACGTGGCTGGAACTGGCGCTCACGGATTGATTTCTCTGACGCGTTACATCACGGAAAGACCGCCGCTCTCATCCTGTTTGCGCACGAGCCAGAGGATCGGCAGCATCGCCATGACCGCGCAGAGCAGGAAGGCAAACCCGACGCCCTGCAGAATCGTCAGCCACGGAATGCTCAGCGAGATCGGCAGGCCGCCGAACATCATCCATGCGCGTGTCCATCCCGTAAACGTCCAGCCGATGCAGAACCCGGAGATAAGGCTTAGGACAATGCCGCAGACGCCCACCAGGATCGCCTCGCCGAACAGCATGCGGCCGAGCTGACTGCGCGTCATGCCCACTGCGCGCATCACGGCGATCTCCTTCGCCGAGGCCTGGAACGAGGCGATCAGCAGCGTGATGATGCCGGTTGAAAGAACGATCAGCGACCAGAAAGGCGCGCGCGCCATATCGCCGATCAACTGATTGCCATGCGCGATGGTGCCATCTTCAATTTCATCGCGGTGGTGCACGCGCACGGTATTTGCTTCATCGATCGCAATGGCTTTGCGGATTTCGGCTTCCAGCAGCTGACTGCCCTGTAAGGCGCCCATCTTGCGATAACTCTCACTCAGATTCACCCAAAGAAAATAGGTGGTCTCCGCGTTTCCGCTGAGCCGCCGCGCTTCATTTTCGTCGACGAAGACCGGCCCCATGGTACTGCCCGACATGTTATTTCGACCGCGCAGCTGCGCGCGTGAGGTGATCAGGTGCCAGTTCACATCCACAACGCCGACAATCTTCAGCGTCTCGATCTGCGGCGCCGTATTGGGCCGAGTGTTGTCTGGGCGTCCAACGCCGGGACCACCACGCCCGCCGCTGCGCATTCCAGGACCGCCGCGTCCGCCCCGCAGAACAGGGCGCTTCACCAGGGCCAGTGTATCGCCAGCATGCAGCCCGGTCTCACGCGAGAACATCGTGGTGATGACGCATGTGCCGCCCGTTGCCAGCGCATCCGCAGCCTGCTTCCGTTCGCCTTCCACAAAACGGAAGGGCGCCAGCGGATGATCGCCTCCCAGCGCGATCTGCGGATCCGTGCCCATTACGAGCACGTTGGGACTCATGGGCATCCGCCCGGAAACGCGCACCACCTGTGCCGTGAGCGAATCGGCAATATACAGCTGCGCCGCTTCGAGGCTGAGACAGCGTCTGTCCTCCACGCCCTCCAGCTTGGCAACCTTCTGCGCGGCATCGCGCGGTACGCCGTTCGGCAACAGGGAGACAATCGCATCCGGAAATTCGTGGCTGGGAATAAAGGGTGCCATCATGGAGCCGCCCCAGATATGGATCGACGCAAACGCGCCCAGGCCGATGCCGAGCGTAATCACCATTCCCGCTGTGCGCGAAAAATGGGCGCTGATCCGACGCCGCAGCAGATGCGGGTCGAGCCCCAGCAGCGCGCTCACCAACGGCGAGATGCTCCGCTCCATGAGCTGCACAAAGAACGGCAGCACCAGCAGCAGGCCGATCACGTGCAGTGGCAGCCCCAGGGTGAGGAGCAAAACGCTACGCGTCATAGCCGAGATATGCAGCGGCAGCACAAAGATCAGCATGGGGAAGAGCAGTACAAAACCGAACAGCGCGCGCTTCCACGAGAGCGCCTTTTCTTCGTGCGACGGTTCCGTCAGCGCGTCCAGAGGTCGGATGCGCATGGCGCGGCGGCAGGGCCAATACAGACTGATCGCCGTGATCACCAGCACGCCGATCAACGAGCAGAGCGGCGTCTCCCAACCGATAAAAACGCCCTCGGGGAAGGTCTCGGGTGTCCGCTTCACAAAGGCGGTCAGCACACCCCATCCGGCGAACAGGCCGATCAGCCAGCCACAGAAGGCGATGATCGCGCCTTCCAGCATCACCACGTGCGCCACCTGCCTGGCTGTCATCCCTGCTGCGCGCAACAGCGCGAGCATGCGCATTTTCTGTTCAACACCAATGGTCAGCGCGTTGATCAGCATGCAGAGCGCGGTCAATACGGAGAGCGTCAGCAAGAGCGGTGCCTGCCGTTTAAAATTCTGTAGCTTATCGCTGCTATATCCCGCTTCAACGTCTTTGCGCTCCATAGCGGTATAGATCTTCGTCGGCGGCTCTGTCCCGCCCGGCACGAGAGGTGTTTCCTCTGTGGGCGATAATTTTTCAACAACGGCTTTCACCGCTTCGCCGTCCGCCTTATCGTTGACCTGGCAGAGCAGCAGATTCGGCTGGGGATCGTAGGTTCCGCCTGCTGCCGCGCGCATCGCGCCTACTGTCACAAACGCAGTCGGGAAACCCTGGACCGCCTCTTTAAAGTCAATCAGCGCCGTAATTTTCACAGTCACAGTGCCCGACGGCGTAATCAGTACCAGCGAAGAGCCCAGCGGCGGCGCCTCCAGACGGCGCGGCGTAAAGACGGCGGTACAGACCGCGGCCTCCAGCGCGTCGCTCGCCGGGTCCGGCCAGCGTCCCGTGATTTTCGCCGTGGCGTAGGGGCATCCCGACGTTGACGCCAGCGTCAGGACGGCCATCAGCGGCGGGCCCTGCAAAACGCGGCCGCCGGGGCGGAAATCCAGCACGGTGCGGATGGTCTTGTAGGGTGTTACCGCGTGAACAGAGGGCAGAGCCTGCACAGCGGAAACCAGCTCCGGCGACAAGACCTGCGTCGGTTGCGCGAAGGGCGAACGCCCTGGCCGCCGCATCATGGCCTGCCGGTCGATGCGCAGCCCTACGCCGCCTGTGGAGACCCAGCAGGAGTAAGGCTCTGTCATGCGACGGACCTTTTCCCGGCTCTGCCCTGCGGAGGTCATGGCAAGCCCCAGCGACCAGACCACCAGTCCCGTTGCTGCGGCAATACCCAGCGCAGCCATGGATAAGCGCACTTTTTCGTGCTTAAAACTCTTTAAAACCAAGTGAACGATCATACGCATTAAATCCTTGTGGACAGCGATCGACTTGCCGCGGGCTGAACCGACCCGCAACACCGTCGGTCACGGTTTCTTTAGCACTTCATGGTTTCCAGATAGCGGCTTGCCACCTGCGCAGCATCGTGCTGCGTCTCGAAGCAATCCACAAAATGCCCGTCCTTCAGCAAATGCACCCGTTTGGCGGTCGCCGCGACGACCGGATCGTGGCTGACCATCAGGATCGTGCAGCCGTCCTCTTCGTTCATGGTGCGCAGCAGTTCGCAAAAGGCGCGTCCTGCGGGCGAATCGAGATTGCCCGTCGGTTCGTCCGCCAGAACGATATCCGGCTTGGTCACCAGCGCACGGGCAATCGCCACGCGCTGCCGTTCACCGCCGCTCAGTTTCTGCGGGATATGTGTGCGCCGGTGCGTCAGCGACAATTTCTGCAGCAGGGCGTTGATCTCATCCGGGTTCGGGGTCTGACGATCCAGCAGCAACGGCAGCACAATGTTTTCTTCCGCGGTCAGCGTGGGGATCAAGTTGAAATCCTGGAAAATCAACCCGATTCTGCGGCGCCGGAAACAGGTGACCTCATTGTCGCTCATGGCTGAGATCGAAACGCCGCCCACGCGGATTTCGCCGGCATCCGCGCTGATGAGCCCCGCCAGCACGTGCAGCAGCGTGCTCTTGCCCGAACCGCTCGACCCCATCACCGCATCAAATTCGCCGCGACGGATAACCATATTCACGTCGTTCAGCACCGTCACACGGTTGGCCTCTGTGCCATAATGCTTGCTCAATCGCTGAACCTCTAACGCTATCATCTCTTCTGTTGTCATTGCATCCCATCCGCTCAAAAGGGTTGTACAGACTTGGTCTGCTTGGTGTTTAATGTATTCAACGTTGCGCGCTGTAAAAAGGTTCACACCAAGATGAACCCTTTTAATCGTTCGTGCGTTTAATAAACGAAAGAAGCGATTTACGCGGAAATGAAGCACATGCAAAGGAGTTTACACTGTGAACAAAAAGATCGGATCTATCAGCGCGCTGATCCTCGGCGCCATGACGCTACACGCCGGCGAGGCCGCAGGCCTCTCTGAGGCGCTGCAGAAAGAGGCGCAGACCGCACTCGCCAAAGGACTCGCTTGGCTCGCTGCGCACCAAACGGCGGAGGGTTTCTGGTCAGACGAGAGAAACCCGGCTATGACCGCGCTGCCGCTCTGGGCCTTTTCCGCATCCGGCCAGCTGCAATACGCCCCGAACGCCGATAAGGCTGTCGCCTTTATCCTCAGCAAAGTTCAGCCCGATGGCGGTATTTATGTGTCCAATCCTGACCGCCCAGGCGCCGGCCTCGGCAATTACAACACCGCGATCTGCATCATGGGCCTCCAGGCTACAGGGCGCAAAGACGTTGTTCCCGCGATTCTGAAGGGCCGCACCTACATCGCGTCAACCCAGCTGACCGGCGATGATACTCACGCTGGCGGTTTTGGCTACGATAAGGGGGGCCGTCGCCATACGGATATGACCAATACGGGCATGGCGATTGATGCCATGCGCCGCACCCAGAGTTTGGAAGATCTGCGTCCGGCCAGTGAGCGGAAGGCTGACCTGAACTGGGATGCCGCCATCAAATACGTTGAGAATATGCAGCAGAAGGCGGGCGAGGATCAAGGCGGTTTCCTCTACGTGAAATCCTTCGGTCCGCCGCCCGCAGGGATGCGGAGCGGGACCAACAAACCGCCTGCCGGCGTTGGACGTCCTGGCATGGGCGGCGGTCGTCCGCCTTTGCGCTCCTATGGTTCGATCACCTACGTCGGCCTGCTCTCCATGATTCAAACCAAGCTGACGCGCCAGGACCCGCGCGTAATTTCAGCCTTTGACTATTGCACCAAGCACTGGACGCTCGATGAGAATCCCGGTCAGGGCCAGCAGGGCGTTTATTTTTATTACAACATCCTGACGCGCGCCCTCAGCGCGACCGGCGTTGATACGATCCCGCACGCGGACGGCAAGGTCATCGCCTGGCGCGAAGCGCTCATCAAGAAGGTGATCAGCCTTCAGAAAGAGGATGGCTCCTGGATCAACGAGAATAACCGCTGGTGGGAGAACGACCCTGTACTCGTCACCTCCTACAGCCTGCTCGCCCTTGAATTCGCCCTCGGCATCACGAAGTGAGAGTAGGCGTTTAGGGGGTAGGCGGTTAGGGGTTTAGGTTGTAGGTGGTTAGGTTTGCTACGCGCAGATTTTTCTGACCGTATGTCGTTAACGAATCATCATGATCGTAGCCGAAGGGAAGAAGGTGCGCAATGTCAGCGTTTGCGCCGCGAGCTGGAATTCACCGCAGAGATTGGCGTAGCGGTTTGTGCCAAGATTGCGATAACGGAAGTCTTGAACCGCGGAATCGCTGGACGCGAATGTGAGCAAGGTATACGTACGATTCGGCGTACCGCTGCCGCTGAAATCAAAGACGAAGTTCGTACCCTCGCCCCGTGTGAATGTGCGGGCAATCTGAAGGCGCGACGCCGAACCATCCGCTGCGAGTGCGGTGCGGATCTGCCCTGCGCCGTGCCACACCAACCGATCCAGCGCGAGTGGCTGCGCATTCGTCAGGGCCGTGTGCAACGTGCCGTTACACAGCTCAACAGGCCCCTGACCGCAACAGTTTGTGCTCGCCGCAACGAGTGTCCCGTTGCTGATGACCATCCCGCCCGAAGCCGTCGTATTCGTCGCGGTCAGCGTCAATGTCCCGGGCCCGGCCTTGACGAGGCGAACCATGCCTGTAAACGCGCCGTCAAAAGCGGCCGCGGCTAAATTCTGATTGATCGTCAATGTTGCAGGCCTAAGGCTTACCACCGTCCGCACGCCTGCGACCGTAGTGTTGGTAATCAGCGCGGCAACTGTCTGGTCATTCCCGTTGAGATCGAGTGTCCCGCCCGGCGCATAAGGTAATCCGAAGCGAAGCACCGTAGTCGTAGGGAGTGCATTGGGAACATCGGTGCGCAGCGTGCCGCGACCGAGTATTGTATCGCCCCAGACATTGTTGCTGACCGCTAGGATCGTAAGTCCGCCCGAATCAGTCCAGAATCCCGTCGTGCCGATTACCGCGGGTTTTTCCGCAAGGATGAAGGTGCCGCCCGCATTCACCACAAAGAGATTGCCGCTTCCTGTAACACCGCCGCTCATCACAAACGTCGAACCCGCTGCCGTATTGATGCGCGTCTGCCCGATGCGCATCAACGGACCGCTCCAGACATTGCTACCGCTGCTGCTCACCATGGAAAATCCGTTGATTGGTTTTTCCCCGTTCAACGTGAGTGGTTCTGCGACCGTGATAGAGCCGCTCACTTGCAGCTGACCGCCGTGCGTGGAACGCACAATCGTTCCATTTGTCGCACTTCCCAGCGCCTGTGCATGGGTTATCGCCAGCAGTCCGTTGCTCACAACGGTAAGTCCCTGGTAGCTGTTGGCGGCTTTGAGGGTCAATGTCCCTTCACCGGTCTTCACCAAATCGCAAGGAAGCACGCCATCGGAAATGCTGCCCGTCATCTCCACCGTGGCAAGTCCGGGGGGATTGCTGCCGATGTCCCAGGATTGCGGCTCCACGCAGGTGATATTCCCCGCAATGGTGTAGGTGCGCGATGTTGCTGTCGGCAGCGCGGCTGTTACGCCGCCGCCGCGTAGCGCAAGCGCAGTACCGCTGCCGGCGAGTGTGAAGTTCGCAGTGCGGTTGAAGGTGATCCCATCGAGGCAGATGGCGCGGTTGAGCAGCGCTGTACTTCCGCCCGTACCGAAAAAGGCGTGTGTTGCTCCGTTGAAATCGAGCGGCGATGCGCTCGTCCAGTTGGTGACCGCATCGATCATGCGATTGGTCCCGCCGCCGCCGTTCCAGACCATGTTCACCGTAAGACCCGATCCGGTTGTGAAGGTCACGGGTTCGCTCCACGTCGCGCCATAGGCATTCGTCGTCAGAAAGCGATAACCATAGGTCGTATACGGGTGGAGATCCGATAGATTATAGAACACCGACTGGAAGCCGTTGGTCAGCGCGGTCGCCAGACAGACGGTGTTGGCCCATGCCGTTGCATCAGCCCCTTCTCCCCAACAGATGAACAGCGTCGCCGGGGCATTCCCGCATGAAAGCAGCACAGCCTTGGCTGTCACGGTATCCCCCACGTATGTATAGGGCGCTTCGCTGCGCACACCAGCCTGCTCAGGCAGCCATCCCCAGATACCGGGAATCCAATAGGCACCGCCGCGTTCGTATGCGCCGCTATCCGGTGTAGGGCCGACAAACGGTTCGGCCAGCCCGTCACGGTCCAGATCGACGGGTACACCTTGCCCCGCCTGCTCTTCAAAGGCGAACATCTGATTCTTGCGGCGCATGGCCAGGTGATAATTCGATGGAACGTTGATGCTTCCGTTCGTCGTAACCCAGGCGATCGTAGTGGTCGCACAAAGAGGATCCACGGCCCAGCTTGCGGCCTTCAAGCGGAAATCGCGGGCCTCGCCATTCTCCAGCTCTGTCGGCGCATTGGTCATATACAGGTTATTCTGCGCGATATAAAAGAGGTGGTGGGTATTGGTCGTCCAATAGGTGTTGTCGGGCGTGCTGTTGGTGATCAGATAGGGCGTGAAGGTTCCGTAATTGTAATTGCGGCAACGGAAGAGCGTGTTGTGAAAAACGTTCAGATCGTCGCCGGGCGCATTCAGTCGCATGCCATCGCTCCACGTCTTCGTGGCGAGATCGCCGAAGTTCCAAACCACGTTGTGGTCGATCTGGAAATGGCGACTGTAGTTATCGATGTAGATGCCCATGCCCAACGGATCATTGGCTGAACTGTCATGAACCCAGTTGTAGGCGATACGCGTTATGGCCCCGTTGGTCGCTTGCGCGTTCGTGCCCCAGGCATAAACAGCGCCCAGATCTTTACAGAGCCGGCCTGCGGCATAGCATTCGTTGAACATCACGGTACAGCCCTTGCCTGTCGGCTGGATAATATCGCGTCCCGTATCGTGCAGCGTATTGAAGGTTGCGGTGTGGAAGGTTCCGTCCAACTTCAGACCTACCGCATACGTTGCCGAATAGTCGGTATTGAAAATATGGTTGCGTGTGATGCGATGCCCTGTCCCGCTGACGATTATGCCGCTTCCCGCCGTGTCGCGCACCGTGCAATATTGCACGCTGTTGCTGGTCCCGCTCACGCTGATACCGCTTCCCTCGGCACGACCTCCATTGGCGGCACCGCCTGACGAAAAGACCATGAAGTGGCTGAGATGTGCTGCAGTACAGTGTGTCAGCACAAGGTCTTCGCCGTTGAGGCGTACGGCTCCTGCCGTGAAGGCCAGATTGCTGATCACGATAAAGTTCTGCCCGTTGAGATCCAGACACCAGTTACGGCGTTTCATTTCGATCAAATGTTCCGCCGGATCCACACCCTCGGCGATCCGCAGGTGGAGCGTGTGCGGCGCAACCGTATTGGACTCGACTAGCCACTCGCCATCCGCATCGAGCAGGCTGAGCAGTCCGTAAACGAACCCCCTACCCGCGTCGCTGGATGTGTTGCTATAATTCGGCCACCACCAGGTCGAGGCAGAGGCTGCGTTGAGAAAGAGCGTACCGATCCGATTGCTTGCGATCAACGCATTCTGCCACGCCCACGACGATCCCACGCTCGCATAAAAACGCGCCCCTGTCAGATCGCCCAATCCATCAAACGCGGATGCGGCCACGGTGTAATTACTGGAGACCGTCAGTGCGGCTGTCGCAGGGCTTAAGAGATCCGTCGAACCAAAATCCGGATAGCGCGCCTCGTGAACCATCGCGCCATCGACGAACACCTGATTGTAGCCGGACCCCAATGACCAGTCGGTCTCCGCGGTGTAGATGGCGTTGCTCGTGGCAGCCCACGGGCCTGCCACAACATCGCACCCGGAAAAAATCACGCGTTCGTTGGTGTAGGCGCAAACGGTTATGGGATTTGCGCGCGTACCGGAGCATGGCAGTTGCAGGGTTTCTCGGTACGTACCCGCACGCAGCGCAATAGTATCGCCTGCGGTGACCTGTGTCGCCGCGCGCGCCACGGTCTGGAAGGGCGCCGCCAAGGAACCGCTGCTGCTGTCCGATCCGTCCGGCGCAACGTACCAGACGCGTCCGCCATCCTGCACGACGCAGCTCGCCTGATCGACCCACAGGGTGGTCGCACAATTCGAGAGGTTGATGGAGACCGCCAGCGTTTCCGTTGCCACGCTTGACACCGTAACGCGGAAAGCGTGCCATGCGGCGGTGAGCGCGCAATTCGTGATGGCGCGCACGGTGTAGGGCGATGATTTCTGCCGGATCACCAGCTGCGCCGTTACATTCGACGCACATTTCAGCCAGACGGATGCGGTGTAGATGCGCTGGGAGATCGCGGTAAACGGCTGATAGAGTTCGATATTCACACCGCTGCTGTAGCCGCTTTGCAGCGCCGCCGTAATGCGGAATGCGCAACCCGCAACCGTGTCGCTCTCCTCGCACACATAGAGATTGTCGGTATGCTTACCCGAATAGCGTGAATTATCCAGCCAGCTCGTCGGAAACACGCCTCGTATGATCCCCGAGCTATTGGTGTTCGCGACAACGGTGAAGGCCTCATCAAAACCCGGATTGAGCAACTGCTCAACGGGTCCGCAATAGGCGATGCCGCCTCCGCAGAACCCGATGCTAAACAGGATTCTCCGTAGGGTGCGTTGCACATCAACACGATGGAAGCGTCCTGTCATGGGGGTTGCTGCTCCGTGGACTCACCAGGGTAGGCTGAGCTCCGGTCTGCGTGCGTTTACTTCAACAAAAGGATCGATCCGGTCAGATGGAAGAGGCGAATGTCCGAGAAGGTCGCGTTCGGGAATGGCGCGTTTGAAGGCGCGTTCGGGCTGGTGACCGAAAGGCCAACGATCATTGACGAGGTAAAGACCTGATTCGTGTCAACAAACGTATAGAAGGTGGTCCACGCGTTTGTACTCGCATTCTTGAATGCCGCGGTAAAGGTATTCCCTCGGCGCGTCAGAAGCATCCAGAAGGGGTTGGCCGGTGTGTATTGCCATGCGGGCGATAGCATATCCGCAATGTTGTTCCCGGCAGCGAGACGGCCTTTACATCCCAACTGTCCGGTTGCCATGCGCGCCGGCGCGATGAGGGGACTGCCCGTCGCAAGCGTATTGCGCGCCATCAGCAGCGCCTTCGTCGAAAAGGCGTTTGTGTTGATCAGCTGGTAAATCTTGGCCTCGAAATGGAAGGAGCCTTCCATCGGCTGCCAGACCAGATGATGACCATCCGTAAGCCCGGAGAGGTCGAGCCCTGCGCTGTAAACCGTGATCGCATCATTCGACGTGCTGTACACCTGTGCACCGAGCTTGGGCGTATTGAAGGTTCTTCCCTTCCAGGCCCCGAACTGCTCAGTCGCGACCTCGCCTGGAAGCAGCTGCGTCGACGGAATCACCGCCCGCAGCACGGGTCCTGCCCATTCCAGTTTGATCGCCGCGCTGCCTGCGCTTTGATAGTAGTCGAGCCGAATCGCATGCTCGCCGGCCGTTAGCGCGATCGCGTTCGCGCTGGTTGCCGAGCGCGTGTTCCAGTCGTTGATCAAAAACTGATGATCATCAATCCGCAACGAGCAGCCATCGTCTGATGTCACATAAAACGTATAGGTGCCCTCGTACGGCACAAGCAGTTTTCCCGTCCACGAAATCATCACGTTGGAGCTGCTGTTGGCTACACCTTGAATCAAGGGTACGCCGCTGGCCCATGCGAAATCAATACTCGCATTGGTTGTGATCGCGGCAATCGCCTCATCGGAACGATAGGCCAGCGTATAGTTGACGCGATACGTTCCCGTGAGTCCAACGCCCGCACCGCCCAGATAGGCGAACCCCCAATAGGTCTCGGAATAGGCGCTCTCTTCGACGGCATCCACCGTTCTCAGTGAGACCACGCGGTAGAGATACCTGACACCCGTTGATACTGTGCTGTCCACCAGGTTGGTCTCCGTGGTTGTCCCCACCGTGATCCATACGTTGGAGCCGTCGTCAAGCGCACGTTCCACGCGATAGGAGGTCGCATTGCTGCTGGCCGCCCACGCAATCGCCAATGTGCCGTTCGCCTGCGCGGTCAGCACGACCAAGGGTGTCGCCTGCAAGATATTGGTGGCGACATCCGCTGGCCATCCATACAGTTCCAGTTCGGCAATATTCCCGTAAAACTCAGCGCCATCCAGACGCGTTGCGAAGAGGTAGCGATAGGGCGTTATGTTTGTCGTGGCATTGATCGTGTAAACATTCGCCGCACCATTCGTAAACGTCGCTAATGTCATGGAGGTCGTGGCTAGGTTGTTGGTCGTATCGCTGCCGCGCAAGACGGCACCGTTCACGCGGTTGACATACACATTGCGCGGACTAAACCGCATGAATTTCACCGCATGCGGCTTCACAAAGTCAATGCCCAGCGTGCAGGCACTCGGGAGGATATCCGCGAAAGAGGACAACGAACCGTCGAAGACCTTGCTTGCGCCTACATTGACGTTGTTGTTGTAATTGGTCCCGATCTGGAAGACCGTCAGGCCGGGCTTCACCGTCGCCGGATTGCTCCAATCGCGTTCAATGCGTTGCGCGCGATGCCAGGTCAGCGGCGCTGAAAGCGAACTTTCATAGACGGCCCCGTTGTTATTCGTGCAGAGGTTGCTGACCTTGTAATAATAGGCCACACCCACCAGTACGTTCGTATCCGTGAAGCTGCGCGCGGCAGACGGTGTCGTACCCAGCGCGACATAGGGGCCTCCGGGTGAGGTCGCGCGGTAAACCATGCAGCTGGCAATGTTCGCGGTGTAATCGCTCAGCGACCACGTCATCACGGGAAAATCATTGGTGATATCCGTCCCGGTGGCAGCGAGATTGACCGGCGGCTGCGGCACGACATCAAACTCGATTTCCGCGGCATTGCCCCAGCCATTGTTGGGCGAGAGATAGCGGACATAGCGGAACATCACCGGCGTGTCCAGAATCACCTCGGTTGTTTGCGTGATGGGCGGATTCGTCGTAATCGTATAGAGCGTCACCGCATCGGTGAAATTCGTGTTCGCTGCCGCCTGGAATTTTCCGCCATTCATGCGGCTGGGAAATTCACGCCGCGGAATAAAGCGAATGCCCGTGAGGGTGCGCGGTTGCCCGAGATCCATGGCGCCCCAGAGATTGTTGCCGTTCGAGGACTCCGGGCCGTCAAAGAAGGTCTCGATATTGGCATCGTAGAGTCTGCTGTGGATCATGGTGTTGTTCTGGTACGAACCTGCCACGCCGAAGAACGTACCGGTCGCGGCATTGCGCGCGGACGCGCTGAAGTTGGTCCATTCTGAAGCGCCTGCCGGACTTACTGCGCGGATACGGTATTGCGCGTCGTTGGAGAGCATTTTTGGATCGCGCCACGTGTAGAAGCCCGTGGCAAGATAGAGATTGGTCATGATCGTTGAGAACGATGCTTCGTCCGCGAATTTACGCTGAATTTCATACGCCATGGCATTCGACACCACGGTCCAGCGCAGATGCGTATACCAGTTGGCACTGTCCCCGAACGAGAGGGTGGGAACCTCCGGCACACTGGTCACGGGATCAACGCCGTAAAACTCAACCTCGCGCACGCTCCCGCCATAGGAATTGGTCGCTGTGGCGATCATGCGCAGGTAGGTGTAGGCCGAGAGCTGCAGCGCATTGGTCAGCGTGACATCGAGCCAGGTGTTGCCCGCCCAACCGCTTGGCGGCGTATGCACCCAGAGCGTGACCGCATCGGCAAAATCAGCGGTTGTCGCACCTTCAAAACGGGCGCCCAGCAGGCGCGCCTCGCGGCCTGTATAGCCGCAATAGCGCAGACGCGTTACGGATTTTGCGCTGGGCAACTGGATCCCAGCCCAGGCATTGGACTCCGCATACGTATCGAAATAGGTGTTGGTGGCACCGTCGAAGACCGCCTCTTTGGTCATGCCTGCTGTCCAGACATTGGTATCCGTACCCAGAACCGCGACCGCCAGACTGTTGAGTTTGTTTGTCGTCCAATAATTTTGCGCCCACATCGGAAGATTCGTCAAACCCATTACGAGCATTATGCCAGCCCAAACTTTAACTCGGATCATACATCCCTCATTTCTTGAAATAAAGCAATCCTACTTTTACACCGTGTCCAGAGGAGGCCGCCTGTAGGCCTGACACACCCCTCTGTCCAAGTCACCACCCATTATGCGATCTATTATGCGAATGCGAGGCGCGCAAAGTCAACAGATAAGTCATGTTAGATAAGCCCGCAGCCGGATTTTTCTTTTCCAGCGCTATTTGGCTGTTTTTAAGGAGCATCAAATCGGAAACTAAACGTCAAGTTATGCAAGCAAAAAAGAATCATAAATCGCCATAGTTCATTTTCGAGTCGTTAAAGTGAACTATAAAACCCCATAGTTCGTTATCGGGGGAAGTTGTCGTTGCAATCGATGGTGTAAATCATGTAACATCTTCACGATGAATCGGTTTGCTTATTTAGTGCAGCGTCTTTTGTTGGTGATTCCCACCTTTCTTGGAATTACCATCGTCTGTTTTGCGCTGACGCGCCTGTTGCCGGGCGGTCCTGTGGATATCCAGCTGATGAAGATGCGCAACATCGGCGGCATGGAGGGGAAGGGCAACGATGCGACGCTGCGCGTGACCGACGAATATCGCGACGAGCTGAAAAAGCAGTTCGGATTTGACCAGCCGATCGCGGTGCAGTACTGGGATTGGCTGGTGAACAAGCGCATGGGACTGAAGATTTACTCCTACGACTATCCGAACCGCACGGCGTGGGATCTGATCGCGTCGCGCATTCCGGTTTCGCTGTGGTTCGGCGTGACGGGTTTTCTGCTCAGCTATCTGGTCTGCATTCCGCTGGGCATTGCCAAGGCGCTGCGCCATCGGCAGCGCTTCGATGCGCTCTCCAGCCTCGTGGTTTTCGCCGGGTATGCGATTCCGTCATTCGCGCTGGGCATGGTCCTGAAAATGCTTTTCAGCGGCACGGTTGAGCAGTTCTGGGATCTCTTCCCTCTGGGCGGTTACGAGTCGGACCTTGCCGCGAGCCTGCCGTTCGGCGCGTGGTTGGCGGATCGGGCGTGGCATCTGGCCTTGCCGGTGACCTGCTATGTGGCGGGCAATTTCGCGGTGCTGACGCTGATCATGAAGAATTCACTGCTCGATCAAATCTCCAGCGACTATATCCGCACGGTTCTCGCCAAGGGCGCCACGCGGCGGCGGGCGATCTGGCTGCATGCTTTCCGCAATGCGCTGATCCCGATCGCCACCGGCTTTGGCTCGATTCTGGGCGTGCTTTTCGCAGGTTCGATCATCATTGAGAACATTTTTGAAATCCCGGGCATGGGGCGGCTCAGCTGGGATGCGCTGAATGGACGCGACTATGCGGTCTTTATGGCGTTGCTGGCGCTGACCTCCGTGATGCAGCTGATCGGCAATCTCATCTCGGATTTCTGTTACATGCTGATCGATCCGCGCATTCACTTTGGTAAAGGATAAACGCGTGTTGCTATGCTCTCTCCGCTGACACAAAAACGGTTACACAATTTTATGCAGATTAAACGGGCGCGCATTGCGCTCGTGGTGTTGTGCATCCTGATGGGCGTCAGCCTGGTCGCGGAATTGATCTGCAACAGCAAGCCGCTCTACCTGCGTCTGAACGGCCGCTCTTTTTTGCCATTTGTGCAGAACCTGACGCAGCGCGATCTGCTGGGACCTGAGGCGGAGCCCTCTGCGCCCAACTACCATGCGCTGGTGGCAAGTGAGGCCTTTACCGGACAGCCGGGAAATCGCGTCGTGTGGGCGCCGGTGCGCTACAGTCCCGGCGATGTGGTGGATGCGCGCACGCTGAGAGCCTGCCGTACAGTGAACGTCTCCGTGGTGCCGGAGATCTTTGCCGGCCGACTCCATGTGCTGCGCACGGGAACTATCGTGATGCCGCTGAGCTGCGAGGCCTTCTTCCCCGGCGTGACCCGGATTGAGGGGCAGGCGCTGGCGCATCACTGGGTGTTGCCGGAAACGCTGCGGCAGGCGCTGCAGGAACGGTTCGAGGGACGTCAGAGTGCGGCGGTCGAAGGCCTTGCGCGGCAGGTGAAGGATCCGGCGGTGCAGGTGCGGGTGCGGCTGCCGGCTGTTCCGCCGCAGAAGGAGCCGCGTCCCGTCGAGACCGTGCTGCTGGCATTCCGTCAGGTGAATACGCCGGACCTTCCGTTCCAGCTGCACTTCCGCATGGATCAGCAGGAGGTTTACCCGGTTGAACGGGCGCGCTGGCAGGCGCTGCCTGAGGCGCTGCGCCGCTCGATCCAGGAATTGGCTGTCGAGGCGTTCAAGGGTACAGCGCCCACCGCGGTGTTGCCGTGGAAGCAGGGCAAGGTCTCGATCGCCTGTTCGCTTTCGGAAATCGCCTGGCCCTACCGGCCGATCGCAGGGCATTGGATGGGGATTGATGCCGCGGGTCGCGATGTTTTTGCGCGCATTCTTTACGGCATGCGCATCGCCATGATTTTCGGAATGGTCTTGTCTCTGTGGGCCATGTTGGGCGGACTGGTGATCGGGGCGATTCAGGGCTACTTTGGCGGTTGGGTCGATATCGCCGGGCAGCGGCTCACCGAGATCTGGAGCGCCTTGCCCTTTTTGTACGTGATGATCTTCATCGGTTCGGCGCTGGGTCGCAGTTTCGGCTTGCTGTTGTTCTGTTACAGCCTGTTCAACTGGATCGGTATTTCGTACTATATGCGCGCGGAGTTTTTGCGGCTGCGCAACCAGACGTTTGTGGAGGCTGCGCGCTGTCAGGGGCTCTCGGCTGTGCGCATTATTTTCGGGCATATCCTGCCGAATGCCCTGACGCCGATGATCACGCTCTTTCCCTTTTCGTTGCTCGGCGCGATTGGTTCGTTGGCTGCGCTGGACTTCCTGGGCTTCGGATTGCCACCTTTGACGCCGAGTTGGGGCGAGTTGTTGCAGCAGGCGCAGATGTTCCGCTGGGCGTGGTGGCTGATCCTCTTTCCCTCGCTAGCGCTCTTCAGCGTAATGTTGCTGACCGTGCTGATCGGCGAGGGCTTGCGCGATGCCTTTGATCCGCGGCAGCAGAGCAAAATGGAGTGACCATTTTCCTGATCACTAACCACTGACCACTAAAAAATGTTACAGAAAAAAAATCCATTTCAGAAAACCGAGGCGGTTCAACAGGAGCTGGCCTATCCGGCGGTTTTTCATTTCCGCATCATCGCGGAGGTGGCGAAGCAGGTGGAACCGCAGCTGGAGACGATCGTGAAGCGCTACGCGGTGAAAGCGCCGCTGGCCGCTGCACGGGCCTCCTCGAGCGGGCATTACGTCGCGTTCAGCGTCTCGATCGAGATGCAGAGCCGCGACGAGATGATCGCCTTTGATGGTGAAGTGAAACGCGTTCCAGGGGTCAAGATGGTGTTGTAAATGGCTGGTGTTGTTCTCCAGAATGTGTGCAAATCTTACGACAGCGGTGTGCTGGCGGTGAACCATGTGAATCTTTCAATTCACGAAGGTGAATTCCTTGTACTGGTCGGGCCGTCGGGATGCGGAAAGTCGACGACGCTGCGCATGATCGCGGGATTGGAGGAGATCTCCTCGGGGACGATTACGATTGGCGACCGCGTCGTCAACCATCTGCCGCCGAAGGATCGCGACATCGCCATGGTCTTTCAGAACTATGCGCTCTATCCGCACATGACGGTGTTTGAGAACATGGCGTTCGGTTTGCGGTTGCGGCATGTGGCGAAGCGCGAGATCGAGCAGCGTGTGCAGGAGGCCGCGGAGATCCTCGGTTTGCAGGAGTACCTGAAGCGGCTGCCCAAGCAGCTTTCGGGCGGACAGCGTCAGCGCGTGGCCGTGGGCCGCGCGATTGTGCGCAAGCCCAAGGTCTTTTTATTCGACGAACCGCTCTCGAATCTCGATGCCAAGATGCGCGTGGAGATGCGCAGCGAGATCACGCGGCTGCATCGGCGACTCAAGGCGACCATGATTTACGTAACGCACGATCAGGTGGAGGCCATGACCATGAGCGACCGGATCGTGGTGATGAACAACGGTGTGGTGCAGCAGGTGGACCAGCCCATGGCGGTGTATCGTTCACCGGCTAACCGGTTTGTGGCGGGCTTTATCGGTACGCCGCCGATGAACATGTTGCAGCGCGAGGGACGCACGCTGGGGTTCCGCCCCGAGGCGATGCAGTTCTGCGCGGCAGGAGACCGGGCTGCCACATTCGCGGGCTGCGTGGATGTGATCGAGCCCATGGGCGCGGAGACCTATCTGCAGGTGGTCAACGCCGCGCACGAACGCGTGATCGCACGCGTGGCACCCGACAGTTCGGTGCGTGTGGGAGAGACGGTTGCATTTAAGGTTGATGCCAGCCAGATGTGCTGGTTTGATCCGGAGTAAGTCATGCGTATCGGTATTTTTGGCGGAACGTTCAATCCGATTCATAACGGGCATCTGATGGTGGCGCAATCTGTTTTTGAGAATTGCCGTCTGGACCGGCTGCTGCTGATGCCGTGCCACTGTTCGCCCTTCAAGCAGGGGCAGAAGATTCTGGCGCGGGCTGAGGATCGCGTGGCCATGCTGGAGCGGGCTGTTGCGGGCGATCCGCGGTTTGAGATTTCGCGTCTCGAGTTGGAGCGTGGCGGCGTCTCGTACGCCGTGGATACGCTGCGGCAGCTGAAGGCGCGTTATCCCGAGGCCACGCTCGTCTTTGTAATGGGCATGGATTCCTTGCGCGAGTTGCATCTGTGGCATCGCCCCGAGGAGCTGCTGAGCCTGTGCGAGGTGGTGGGCGTGCAGCGGCCGGGGATTGATCTGCCCTTGACGCCGCTCGATCTGGGATTCCCGGAAGCGGAGAGCCGGAGCCTGCTTGAAAACGTCATCCAGGGCCGGTTATGCGATATTTCTTCTTCGGAAATCAGGAGAAGGGTTGCGGAAGGCCGCTCAATCAGGTATCTTGTTCCTCCTGCAGTAGAGGAGTACATCAAGGAAAAACGTTTGTATGGTGAAGAGTATGGAATTAAGTTCAGAACAGATTGCAATTGAGACTGCCAAGGCGTTGGACGATCGCAAGGCGGCGGACATTCGTATCTTTGATGTGCGGGGACAATCCTCCGTAACCGATTTCTATGTGATCGCCACCGGCACGTCCGGACCGCACTTAAAGGCGTTGATCGCGGAAACCCAGAAGCAGATGAAGGCGCTGAACGTCTCGAGTTACCGCAGCTCGGGCGAACCGGATAGCGGCTGGGTGGTTGTGGACTATGTCCACGTGGTGGTTCACGTCTTTTCGTCCGAGGCGCGTGCGTACTACGATATCGAACGCCTCTGGAGCAAAGCGAAAGTCGTGCCCTTCGCCGCAGCGGATTAATTAAAATAGGAATCGCTGTCCATGCCCTGATAGGCCATCACGAAATTGGCCAGCGACTCTTGGGTCGCCTGCTTAGGATGGGCTTTCGCGAGCAGATGAGCGGGTTCTTTAGGCAACACGAGAATCGCCGTACTCGCGAGCGCGAGGACCGATGCGGCCAGTGCGGTAATCTTCAGCGAAAAAAGCATACGCGTGCGCAACTGACGCTTCAGCGCGTGTTTTTGCGCTTCCTGGTGAATCGCCTCGAGCACCGCTGGACGGGGACCGCCCAGTTTGGCGAACGACGATTTTACCAAAGGTGAAACAACGGCGAGGATCTCCTCCATCTCGCTGTCCATCATCGGCTCTTGCGTTGTCTTCATAGTACGCCCCCTTTTGATAAAATCTTCTTCAGCTTGGATGTTGCATCGTGCATGCGTCCGAGCGCGGTGTTGAGCGGGATCCCCAGCGTTTCGGCAATTTCGTTAAACGAGAGATTGCCTTCCACGCGCATCAGGAACACCTCGCGCTGTACCGCGGGCAGCTGGTGAACGGCCTGCAATGCCAGCTTCGCGGCATCGCTCCATTCCAGTCCTTCTGCCGGGCCTACCGATGGCGAGACGAGCTGATCGATCATGGGCTGATCGTCTGTATCGTCCGTTGCATCCAAGCTGAAATCCGGTTTCTTCTTGCGTCTGAAGTCAATGAGCAGATTGCGAGCAATCTGCCACATCCATGCGCGGAAGGAGACATCGTTGAATCCATCGGCATGGCGGAGGATGCGAACCCACACTTCCTGAAAAAGATCTTCCGCGTCCGTCCGGTTGCCGGTCATTCCTAAAAACCATGAAAAGAGTGCCTGTTGATAACGCGCAACCAGAAGATCAAAGGCTTGTGTATCGCCTTTCGTGTACGCTTTCAACAGTTCGGCATCCGAACGTGATTCATCTATCGTCTGTGACTTCATTGAGAGGGAACGAGCCAACTTTCCTTTTATTGCCCTTTATTTTCCCTTTTTTCCGAAAAAGAGGCAAGCTAGAAAATAGGATGATGCGATCAATTAGATTCTAGTCGGTATTTTTTAAGATATTGATAAATATTAAGTTATGATTCAATCCTGTCGCAAAACAGGCTCAAATCAGCACGAAAATTGTCACATTTTGAGGACTCAGGGCGTCTTCTTTTCAATCCGATAGAGGTGCTTTTCCGTACGAACGATCAGGGATTTCCCGTAAATCGCCGGTGTGGCTGAGCAGCCTTCCGCGAGCGTATTGGTGGCTGCGACGGCAAAGGTCTCACCCAGTTTCACAACCGTGCTGCCACCCTTGCGGTTAAAGAGGTAGAGGTAGCCATCGGCCACCAGGGGCGAGGCAATGTGCTGCCCCGTGACTTTGCCTGTCCACAGGACCGTTCCGTTGAGCGGATCAATGCAGCTGAGCACCGTGGGGCTCATGGCGTAGAGGCGGTTCCCGACCAAAACAGGGGAGGCCATATCCGGCACGTGCTTTTGGACGCGCCAGGCAATGGCGTCTGTGCCGGTGATGTCGCCCGCGGCGCGGTCCGCATGGACGGCCATGATTTGACGATCGCCCACCACGCCGTTGCACATAATCGCCAGGTTGCCGAACTGGCTCGGCTGCGGTACGACAGACCAGCCTTTGAAGTGCGAATACCAGAGCTCCTTGCCGCTCTCAAGGTCATAGGCGCGCGCACCGTGCGCGCTCGGGCTGATGAGCTGCTGCTTATGGTTCACGGTCATGACCAGTGGCGGACAGAAGGCATGGGTCATGTAGGGTTTTGGATGGTTGGTCGGGTAGACGCGGTCTGTGCGCCAGAGGGTCTTGCCCGTCTTCTTGTCCAGGGCGATGACGTAGTGCAGGGCATTGGTATGGCCGTCGTTGATCACGATGAGTTTATCGCCTGCCATGATCGGTGTCGCCGCGCCGCCCACATCGTGGTAATTGTTGGTGATATCGCGACGTTCCCAGATTTTTTCGCCTGTTTTCGTATCGAGGCAGGCGATGCCGGGATTGCCGAAGGAGACATAGATTTTATGATCATCGATGATCGGCGTCGGCGTGGCGTGGCTGTTCATCTGGTGACAGATCTCATTCGTCGCGCGGGGATAGGTGAAGAGCGTATAGTCGTTGATAATTTTGCCCGTGACGAAATCGATGCGCAGCAGATGGCGCGTTATGCCTTTGTCGGGCGAGGTGGTCAGCCAGATCTGATTGTCCGCGACAACCGGGGAGGAGTGTCCGAGTCCGGGGATTTCGGTTTTCCACACGATGTTCTCGGTTTCACTCCAGGTGAGCGGCAGCCCTTTTGCCTCCGACTTACCGCTATCCATGCCGCGGAAACAGGGCCACGGCGTTTCCGCGTGGAGCAGGCTCGCCGCAAGACCACTGATCACCCATGCACAAACAACGCTGAATGTCCTCATCACATTTTCCCCCAACAGATCGGATTCCGAATTTAAATGGATGTAGTATATCAGTATTGTTTCAAAAAACTCTATAGAAATGTGAATCCGCGCGAATAACGAAAATCAGCCTTGTGTTCATGCCGTTTATGAGGCGGGATTCAACGTCCCCTGCGGCAGGTCAAACCAGGTTTCCAGCTCAGAGGCCGTGGGATAGCGGCCGAACAACGCGACCGCATCGTCCACGAGCGTAATCGGCAGGCAGTTTTCGCCGTGGGCCGCGAGCACGTCGAGTACCGCAGGGGTCATCATGAAGGCGAGCGGATCAAGGGCGTAATTGTGCCGTTCGGTTGCGATGGTGTGTGCCCGCAAGCAGGCCAGCGCAGCGAAAATGCGCACACGTTCAGGATCGGAAGCCTCGTCGCAGAGGCCGCTTGGACAGAGCATAGCAGGTTCATAAAGCGCGAGCTGTCGCATGGCTCCCTCCGTGCTGCGGGTTTATTTGGCTTTTGCCTCAATTTTGCGGATAAAAGTCTCGACAAAAGGTCCGGCGGCAGGTCCGACCGTGCCGTGGTTCTTCCCGGGGATCTCGTGAAACTCAACGCACGGATGCTTGAGCGCGCGCAGGCTTGCGGCCATCAGTTCGTTCTCCTCCACCCGGGCGGGCCATTCGATGGCGCGGTCACCCACGACGATGCAGATGGGCGGGAGGTTCGAAGAACAATAATAGAGCGGCGCTTCCGGGGTGATCAGGGGGCGGTACTGTTCGCCGGGGTAACTCAGCATCTTTTTGACGTTGAAATGGGTTGTGACCTGCGCGCTGACCGGAATGATGCCGGCCAGATTGTGCGGCGAGAGGGTGTGCGGCTTCAACCAGCGCGGATCCATGCCGACCATAGCCGTAAGGTAGCCGCCAGCGGAGTGTCCGCTGACATAGATCTTGCGGGGGTCCCCGCCATAGGCGGCCGCATGGCGAAAGGTCCAGGCCACGGCTGCGGCGGCATCCTCGATAAAACAGGGAAAGGGCGCTTTGGGATAGAGCCGGTACTCGGCCGTGATCACGACGAGGTTGCTGCGGTTCATTTCGGGAAAATGTTTTTTACCGCCGGTCAGGCCGCCGCCGTGAAAAAAGAGCAGTACGGGCAGGTTGGTCGCGCTGGAAGGCGTAGAGATGTCGAGGGTGCATTGCGCAGACTGATAGGCGTTGGTCAGGTCAGCGTAATAGGGCACATCGCGAACAACCGTGATTTCTGCGGCAGCGCTCAGGGCTGCCACGCTGAGTAAAAAGGCAATGGTTTTTTTCATGGCATCGGATCCGTGTTCTAAATCGTATGGTGTAGTAGTATATCATGCTTGCGGAATCGGGCGAAATAATTTTTCGGAAAAAGTGTTTCTTTTCTGTTCGGATCGGCAAATTACATTGATTGAACTTTCTAAAGTATGGTAAATTTAAACGAAGCATAAACGTGAAAACGCGAATAAGCGAGGACTATGAAACACATTATAATTTTTGCAGGGCTCTGCGTGGGGATATGTTGGGCTGGACCTGTGTGGAAGGATACTGCGGCGCTAACCAAGCAAAATGTCGTGGTTGCGCTGGAGGACGGTCGTTTTTTGCGCGTGGATGTCTTGAACGATGCGCTCTTCCGCGTCCGCTGTTCAACAACGAACCAGTGGACGGAATCAGCCATGAACCGCTATGGCGTGCTGACGCGTGAATTCCCGGTGTGCGCGTTTCAGCAAGAGAGCAATGCGGTCATCACGGCGCAGGCGCGGCTGGAGGTCTCGAAAAAGGGCACCCTGCTTTTGAAGGGGGCGCGGTGCGCGGTGCCGATTACACCGCAGATCGCAGGCAAGGGCATGGCGATTCGCTTTGGCCTGGAGAAGGATGAGCGCATTTACGGCCTGGGCGATGTCTGCCGGGATAATATCATGCGGCGCGGCGGTAGCTACGAATGCTGGGTCAAGAATGTGACCTCCTACATTCCGGTGCCCATGGCCATGAGCCAGAAGGGCTGGGGCGTGCTTTTCAACACGACGTGGCGGCATACGGTCGACGTCGGCAAGACGGATCCGGACGCCATGGTCTGTTCCGCGGCGGAGAGCAATCTGGATTTCTACCTCTTTTGCGGCTCCGATTTTCGCGCGCTGCTCGACACCTACACGCAGTTGACCGGCCGGAGCGCGCTCTTGCCGATCTGGGGATACGGATTCACCTACGTCTGCAACCAGAATATCGATGCCTTCAATCTGATCAACGAGGCGATGGAGTTCCGCCGGCAGGAGATGCCGTGCGATGTGATGGGTCTGGAACCGGGCTGGATGCAGAAATTTTACGATTTTACGACGAAGAAGCAGTGGCATAAGGAACGGTTCTATTTCCCCTACTGGGCGCCCAAGGGGGGCCACACGTTTATCGGCGCGCTGACGCGCAAAAACTTCAAATTAAGCCTCTGGCTCTGTTGCGATTACGATCTGGGCGTGTATGAGGAGCAGCTGGTGGCGGGACGCGTGCGTGCGCAGGGCGGCGTACCGGCGCTGCCGGAGGGGATTCCCGAGACGTGGCAGGACGATCGCATCACCACGACCAATGCGGTGGCGAAGAAAGCGGCGGAGAGCAAGAGCGAAGCGCCCGAGGGTACGCAACCCTGGTTTGAGCATCTGAAGTTCTTTGTCAGCCAGGGCGTTGCCGCGTTCAAGCTCGACGGCGCGAACCAGGTGACCGAGCATCCGCAGCGCAAGTGGGCGAACGGGATGAGCGACGAGGAGATGCACAATCTCTTTCCGCTGATCTATGGCAAGCAGATGGCGCAGGGGTTTGAGGCCTTCACGCAGCGCCGTGCCATGGTCTATTCAGCGGGCGGCTATGCCGGCATCCAGCAGTATGTGGCCACCTGGGCGGGCGACACCGGCGGAGGCGCGCAGCCGCTGGCTTCCATGTTGAATCTGGCGATGTCGGGCCACTCCAACCATTCGTGCGACATGGATATCCACCACATTGAAGGGATCCATTTCGGCTTTTTGCAGACGTGGGCGCAGCAGAACAACTGGGACTACTGGTATCAGCCGTGGTTGAACCGCGATGAATTGATCCCTGTTTTCCGCGCCTACGGTCAATTGCGCTACAGGCTCTTGCCGTATCTCTATTCCAGTGCGGCCGAGGCGGCGTTGACGGGATGGCCTGTCATGCGCGCGATGCCGCTAGTCTATCCGGACGACCCGCAGTGGGATGCGCGCAAAGGTCAATATCTGCTGGGCGATGCGCTGTTGGTCTCGGCCTACGTAAAGAAAATCCTCTTGCCCGCTGGACGGTGGTATGATTTTTGGAGTGGTGAGGCCGTGGAGGGTAACCGCGAAGTCGATGTGAAGGTGACCGCAGAACATGGCGGTGCGCTCTATGTCAAGGCCGGTGCGATCATTCCGACGTGGCCGCTCAAGCAGAGCGTGTCCAAGGGATGGAACGAGCAGGTGATCCTGCTGGTCTATCCTGCGGAGGCGAGCAGCTTCGATCTGTATGAAGACGACGGTACCAGTCTGGCGTATCGTTCGGGAGCTTATGCCAAGACAATCGTGCGCTGTGTGCGGAAGGACAACACCGTGACGGTGAGCATCGGCGGAAGGAAGGGGCAATACACAGGAATGCCTGCGACGCGCGACGTTGAATGTCAGATCCGGCTCGACAAAAAGCCGGCCAAGGTGCAGGTTGACAATCAGGATGTCGAGGTGGTTTGGAATGCGGCGTCGCAGGCGGTCAAGGTCGTGCTGCCCGGATGTGGAGCCGCGCAGAAAACGTGTGTGATTACGGAATAAAACGGGTGAGTAAAAAAGCATTAATACCGGTCGGGCGCGGAATCGCCTTTGCATTAGTTACGTTACTGTTCGCACTGTGGGGCTTTGCCCATGACATTACCAGTCCCATGGTGGCTGCCTTCAAAAACATTTTGCTGATCAGCAACTTTGAGAGTTCGCTGGTGCAATTTGCCTTTTATGGAGGTTATTGCGTGATGGCTTTTCCTGCCGCGCTGTTTATCAAGCGCTTCTCGTATAAGACCGGTATCTTGCTGGGTCTTGGGCTCTATGCTGCGGGATGCCTCTTGTTTATCCCCGCAGGCTGGGCGATGGCCTTCTCCGCCTTTCTGCTGGCCTACTTTGTGATGACGTGCGGCCTCTCCTTTCTCGAAACCAGCGCAAACCCCTACATTCTTTCCATGGGCGATCAGGAAACCGCGACGCGGCGGTTGAATCTGGCCCAGGCCTTTAATCCCATGGGTTCGCTGATGGGCATGCTGATTGCGCGCGACATGATTCTGTGCCGGCTCGACCCCACGAGCGAAGCACAGCGCCGCCTACTGAAGGTCGCGGATCCCGATGCGTTCCATAAGATCGCGTCGAATGATCTGTCGGTGATCATCGGCCCCTATGCCTTGCTGGGCTTGGTGGTTCTCCTCTTTTTCGTCTTCTTCGCGCTGGCGCGCCTGCCGCGGATGGACGACGATGACGACCATGATTTGACGGTGCTTCCGACGCTGAAGCGGCTGTTCAGAAACAAGCGGTATATGGCCGGCGTTGTTGCGCAGACCTTCTACGTGGGCGTGCAGATCATGTGCTGGACCTTCATCATCCAATATGCGGAAACGGAATTGGGCATGAGCAAGGCCACTGCGCAATCCTACAACATGGTGGCCATGGTGCTTTTTGTCACGAGCCGCTTCATCTGCACCTTTATGCTGCGCTTCGTTTGTCCAGGGACCTTGCTGGCGACCTTGGCCAGCGTGGGCTTCGCCCTGATTGCCGGCGTGATCGCTCTGCCGGGGATCAGCGGGCTCTACTGTCTGGTGGCGGCTTCCGCCGTGATGTCGCTGATGTTCCCGACGATTTACGGCATTTCGCTGAACGGGTTAGGTCAGGATGCCAAACTGGGCGCAGCAGGATTGATCATGGCCATTGGCGGTGGATGTCTGATGCCACCGATGCAGGGGTGGATCATGGATCAGCCGGCTGTTTCGTTCGGCACCGTTGCACTCTCCAGTATGCGCCTCTCTTTCGTGCTGCCGCTGATCTGCTTTGTTGTGATTGCCTGGTATGGATTTTGGACGTTAGTGAATAAGAGAAGAGGTGGCGTATGCTAAAGGGAATATCACCGTTATTATCGCCGGAGCTGATCAAAGTGCTGGCTGAGATGGGCCATGGCGATGAGATCGTCTTGGCCGATGCGCATTTCCCCGGGCACTCGTGCAATGCGCGGGTGCTGCGTGCGGATGGGCTGAAGATTGCTGATCTTTTGCGGGCGATCATACCGATTTTCGAACTCGATGCTTATGCGCCGCCCGTGCTCATGATGGCCGCGGTTCCCGGCGATACGCTCGATCCCGAGGTTGAAGCGGCCTATGTTCGCGCGCTGCAGACGGGCTGTGCGCAGGTGCCGGCGGTGACGCGGCTTGAGCGGTTTGCCTTTTACGAACGCACGCGGCAGGCGTATGCTGTCG
The DNA here is from genome assembly GCA_964567125.1 of uncultured Akkermansia sp. GTDB lineage: Bacteria > Verrucomicrobiota > Kiritimatiellia > RFP12 > UBA1067 > CAZMLC01. Next base: position 23,562 of record CAZMLC010000003.1, on the reverse strand, counting down.
TGATGACGGGCGAGTTGGCGAAATACGGCAATATTATTTTGAAAAAAGGCGTGATTTGCGCATCGTGATGTGCAGAAAGGATAACCATGTTTGATGTCATTGTTTTGACCGCCGCAAATGCCGCACAGGCCGAAGGATATCGCGTACAGATGGCGTGGCGCCAGCAAAACGGGTTGATTGACCCGCAGACGCGCGTATTTGTGTTTACGGATCCGGGTGGACGACGGGTCGGTTCATTCGGCGCGACGATTCACGTATTGAACGAATTGACTACGCTTCTGCCCGCTGCGTTCTCGCGGAAGAACAGCTTCGAGGGGCAGAACATCCTCATCTGCCATTCAGGCGGTGACAGTCGGCGCACACCGGCCTACACGGCGCAGGGCAAAATCTTTACGCCAGTGCCGACGCGCGGCGCGGATCAGCAGCCGCTGGCGCTGTTCGATTTGATTCATCGCACCGTAACGAACGTACCGCAGCCCGAAGGCGGACAGGTCTTGATTACATCGGGCGATGTGTTGCTGACCTTCGATCACGCCTCGGTGGATTTTTCAAAGCCCGGCGTTACCGGGGTGGCCTATTTCGGACCTGTGGAGCGCGGCGCGCGCCATGGTGTCTATATCCCCGATCAGTTTGATGCGCACGAGGATCGCACGGTCTGTCTGCCGGTTGCCGATTTTCTGCAGAAACCCTCGGCGGAGCTTGTGGCCGCGCATCGCGGCATTGATCCCTTCGGGCGCGTCGCCATCGATACCGGCCTGGTCCGTCTCGATCCCGCGACCTGTCAGCATCTGCTCAATCATGCGGTTCCGCGTGCGAAAAAGAACGGTTTGCTGCAGGCGGTCGTGGAAGGGCTCTGTCCCTCCATGGATCTCTATGAAGAGTTCATGATGGCGCTGGTGCCCTCCATCACGGAGGAGGCTTATATCCAGCAGCTGGGCGTTCAGCGGAAGCATGCACCCGCGCACCTGCAACGGCTGCGCGCCTTTTATCGGGCCATGCACACATTGTCTTTTCATGTCAATATTGTCCCGACGTGTGAGTTTTTCCATATCGGTAGCAGCCGTGAACTCTTGACCGGCTTTTCAACCTTGTCGCGCACGGCGCAGACCTACGCGTTTGAAAACGGCAGCGCTTCGGTGATCGAGGATGCCAACAATGCGGAACAGTCCTTTATTTTCAACAGCTGCATTCAAGCGTCGCTGCAGACCGGGCGCGCCTTGATCGAGGCGGTTGATTATGCGGGACCGCGCATGGAATTGATGGGCGATAACATTGTGACGGGCCTGCCGGCCGAGGCGCGCGAAGCGGTTGTTCTGCCTGCGGGAATCGGCTTGGTCTGCCTGCCGATTCAGGAGAACCAGTGGAGCGTGGTGGTCTACGGGCTTGAGGATGATTTCAAAACGCCGTTTGGTACGGAGCGCACGTGTCATTTTCTCAACCACGATATCGCCCACTGGATGAAAAGCAACCATATTACGGCTTCACAGATGTGGCAGCAGGGCGAACAGAAGGATGGTTTGTGGCGCGCGCGCATCTGGCGTGTCGGTCCGCTGAACGAGGTTTTGTCAGAAGCGCTTCAGATCGCAACCGGTGGCGGTTGGACCTCGACCAAGCGCGCTGCGCGGTACAGCCTTGCCGATCTCGTGGTGCGCGTAAATCAGGCGCGCCTGCTGGAGGTGCGCCGCGAAATCCACCGCAAGATCAACGTGATGCAGGTGCGGTATCGCCTGCTGAACGATGACGCCCTCTCTGCGCGGACCGTGTGCGACGAGATCCGCACGGAAGCGGAGGCCTTTGATGTGCTGCAGCAGCTGAGCAATCTGGTACAGTCCGAGACGCAGCAGAAACCGCTGTTGCGCGCACGCGTGCTGAAGCTGATGGCCATGATCCGTGAGCGGCATCTGCAGAAGCGCGATGTGGCGCCCACCTCCGAGGCTTTTTTGCGCGAAGCGTTTGCGGCGGTGTCTGAATCGGTCGCGGTCAATTTCGTGCCGATGCAAAAGCCGCGCGCCGCCGCGATTCTCCACGATCAGGTGGTCTGGGTCACGACGCCGGTGCGCATCGACTTTGCGGGCGGCTGGTCGGATACGCCGCCGATCTGTTCCGAGCTGGGCGGTCAGGTCTTGAATGCGGCGATTACGCTGAACGGACTCTATCCGATTCAGGTTATGGCTAAGCTCAACAATGCGGGGACCATCCGCCTGTCGAGTATTGACCTGGGACAGCGTCAGGAAATTGCGACCACGGAGGATGTGCTGGATCATCACGATCCATACGATTGGGCGGCGTTAGCCAAGGCGGCGCTGGTCCTGACCGGCATTGTGCCGTCGCACCCGGAGAAATCGCTCAAGGCCTGGCTGCGCAAATTGGGCGGCGGTTTGGATCTGACGATCTTTTCGGCGCTACCCAAAGGGTCCGGACTGGGAACGAGTTCGATTCTGGGCGCTGCGGTGATGGCCTGCCTTGACCGCGTGCTGGGCATTCCTTATCAGGCGGACCGGATCATCCGGATGACCTCCATTCTTGAACAGCGCATGAATACCGGCGGCGGCTGGCAGGATCAGGTGGGCGGTATTTTGCCGGGCGTGAAGCTGATCTCCACGCAACCGGGATCGGATCAGACCATTGCGTTGCGCTGGGCTGTCTTTGATATGACGCCGGGAAGCATTCTGCAGCAGCGCTGCCTGCTCTATTTTACCGGGCAGAAGCGGATGGCGCGCAACATCCTGCACAACGTGGTGGGCAACTATCTGGCGCGTGCGCCGCAGACCTATCAGATTGTGAAACGCCTCAAGCAGGGTGCGGTACGGACCAAAGAGGCGCTGGATGCCCAGGATGTTCAAGGGTTTGCCGCGGGGGTCGCCGAGTACTGGGAGCTGAAAAAGGCCATTGACGCCGGTTCGACCAATCCCTCGATTGAGGCTGTCCTGGAGTTGATTCGCGACGATGTCGATGCCACGTTGCTGCCCGGTGCGGGCGGTGGCGGCTTTATTTTCATGATCGCCAAGGACGCTGCCGCTGCGCAGCGGATCCGCGAAACATTGACCGCGCATCCCTTGAATGCGCAATCGCGATTTTTCGATTTCGCCGTTGACCAGCAAGGGTTGAAGGTTACGGTCCTTTAAGGAAAAACATGAGCAGGATATTCCATACGGCAGGGTTTTCAAAAGGCTGTGGCAGGCTGTTGGCCTGCCTCGCACTCGCGGGAATTGTAGCGGGGTGTGGCCAGCGTGCGGGCGAACGCGAGGTGTATAAGCTGACCTACAGCGTCTTCTTTCCGCCGACTCATCCGCAGGCGAAGCTCGCCAGCGCGTGGGCGGAGGAAGTGATGCAACGCTCGCAGGGACGATTAAAAATCCTCATTTTTTCCGGCGGTGCCCTCACCAAGGCGGACCAATGCTATCAGGGCGTGGTGGACAGTATCTCGGATATCGGGATGAGCGCCTTGGCGTATACGCGCGGACGGTTCTTGCTGATGGAAGCACTGGATCTGCCGGTGGGGTATACGTCGGGCAGCGCCGCCACACATGCGGCGAATCGGCTCTATGCGAAGTATCAGCCCAAAGCCATGGCGGATACGCACGTGCTGTACCTGCATGCGCACGGCCCCGGCATTCTGGCCTCCAAGAAACCCGTGACCGCGTTGTCCGACGTGAAGGGGATGAAAGTGCGCGCAACCGGGCTTTCGGCCAAGCTGGTTGAACGCCTTGGCGGCGCGCCAGTCAGCATGCCGCAGAGCGATACGTATGAATCGCTGCAGAAGGGCGTGGTGGATGCCACGTTCTGTCCGATGGAGACCTTGCAGGGATGGAAGCAGGGCGAGGTGGTCACGTCGGTAACGGATTCGCGGTGCATCGGCTACACCACGACCTTTTTCGTGACGATGAACAAAGAGGTCTGGGATGGGCTGCCTGCGAATTTGCAGAAGATCCTCTCGGATGTGAGTGCGGAATGGATTGAAAAACATGCTCACGTCTGGGACGAGGCTGATACGCGTGCACGCACCTATTTTCTCGGGTTGGGAGATGAGCGGAAGGTGCTTCCGCTCAGCGCGGAGGAGCAGGCTAAATGGAGAGCGAGTACACAACCTGTTTTGGACGATTACGTAAAGAAAACACAGCAGAAAGGCCTTCCAGGCGAAGATTTCTTGCGCGATTTGAACGCGTATTTGCAGGAGGTTCAAAAGTAGATGACACTGAAGAAAGTCGAACACGGTCCCTTTTGGCAAGGAATCGTTGTGCTGACGCATCTCATGACGGGAATCGCCAGCCTTGCGTTGCTGACCATGGCGCTGGTAACCTGCTTCGATATTATTTTGCGGCTTATCGGTTATCCGCAAAAGGGCGCCTATGATATTGTCCGCATTACGGGCGTTCTCGCTGTGGCGTGCGCTTTACCGCTGACCACGGCGTTGAAGGGACACGTGGCGATTGAATATTTCTTCCATCGGATGAGTCGCCTGTGGCGCGCGATTGTGGATGCCGTGATGCGGATCATGATGATTGTCGGCTTCTGCGCGGCGGCGTTCGGGTGTCTGCGGTATGGCTTGCGTTTTTTGCGGAGCGGCGAAGTGAGCGCGACGCTCGAGATTCCGCTTTTCTGGGTGCCGTGGGTGATGGCTTTTGCTTTTGCCGTGACCGCGCTCATTGTGGTGTTTCATCTGGTGCATCCCAGGAAGGAGTTGATTAAACAATGACCCCGTTTACGATTGGTGTTGTCGGCTGCCTGGCGTTGGTCTTCTTGTTGGCCTGCAGCATGCCCGTTGGGCTGAGCATGGCAATTGTGGGTGTGATCGGTTTTGCGCTGATCACCTCGTGGAAGGCTTCGCTGGCGATCTTATCCGCGGATGTTTTTGATGTTTTCGCCAATTATAATTTAACCGTGATTCCGCTCTTCGTGCTGATGGGGCAGATCGCATTTCATGCGGGCATCAGCAAGCGCCTCTTTGCCGCAGCGCACGCGTGGACCTCCTCGTTGCGCGGCGGATTAGCCATGGCGACCGTGGGCGCCTGCGCGGCGTTCGGCGCGATCTGCGGATCGGGGCCTGCGACCGCGGCGACCATGGCTGCGGTGGCGTTGCCGGAGATGAAGCGATACAAATACGACATGGCCTTGGCCGGCGGCACGGTTGCCGCGGGCGGAAGTCTGGGGATGCTGATCCCACCGAGCGTGGTCTTCATCGTCTACGGCATCCTCACGGAACAGTCGATCGGTAAGCTTTTCATTGCCGGCATTCTGCCCGGCGTTCTGATGGCGTTTCTCTTTTGTTTCATGATCGCCTTCAAATGCTGGCGCCATCCTGAGCTTGCCCCGTGCGCGATGCCGACATCGTGGGGGGAGCGATTCCGGTCGCTGAACGGCGTGCTGGAGACGCTTATCCTCTTCGTCTTTGTGATGGGCGGGATGTTCGTGGGCTGGTTTACGCCGACGGAGGGCGCTGCGGTCGGTGCTGTTGGCAGTATTGCAATCGCCTTCTTAGGGGGTAATTGTTCGCTGAAGCAGGTGTGGCTGGCCTCGCAGGAGACACTGCGGACCTCGTGCATGGTCTTGATCATTGTTGCCGGGGCCACGGTGTTTGGCCATTTTCTGGCCGTGACAGGATTGCCCATGCAGTTTGCCGCATGGTTGACCAGTCTGCCGTTGCCATCGTGGGCGATTCTGCTCGTGATTATCGCCTTCTTTATTCTGGCGGGTTGTTTCATCGATGCGCTGGCCTTGGTGCTTTTGACGATTCCGATTTTTTATCCTGTGATTTTGAAAATGGGCTATAATCCCATTTGGTTTGGCGTGATCATCGTGGTGGTGACGCAGATGGGCGTGATTACGCCGCCAGTGGGTGTGAATGCCTACGTGGTCAGCGGCATTGACCGGAGCATTCCGCTGCCGACGGTCTTTCGCGGCGCCCTGCCCTTTTTGGTCGCCATGATTTTGACGTGCGTACTGCTGATTCTCTTCCCATGCATTGCGACGTGGTTACCGACCATTGTCCATTAACAGATAACAGAAAGGAGCGAGGCCATGGATACCAATTACTCCAAGATATTATTCTGCACTGATTTTTCGGAGAATGCGCAGCGGGCCTTTCTTTTCGCATTGCGCGCAGCGCGGCGCAATTCTGGCGCTGAGCTCATCCTGCTGCATGTGATTCCTGAGCCGGATGCCCAGTTCTGGAAGGGGTACATCTACGAAGTCGGCGATATGGATGCCAAGGCGCGGGCGGATATCGATGCGCGGATCGAGACGGATTACCGCGCGCAGATTCCGGCAGGGATACCCTTCCGCGTCGAGTTCCGTATCGGCGATGCCGCGCCTGAAATTCTCGCCTTTGCCAAGGCGGAGAAGGTCGACTTGATTGTGGTCGGCCGCCAGGGCCAGAACTCGATTGCGCAGTGGCTGCTGGGCAATGTGGCCGGCAAGGTCGCGCGCAAAGCATTGTGTCCGGTCTTGATCGTGCCGCGCAACGCGGAGCAGACCGCCGAAGTCGAGATGTAGTTGCCGGATTAGGGCAGCTCCGTGAGAACGCCGTCCGCGAGCCGGAACAGCGCAACGTGTTTGCCGTGCAGCGTCGCGGTATAGGGCTTGCTCTTGCAGGTGAACGCCACTGTCGATGAGGCGTTCTCCGCTTGATTCGGATCGACGGCGGCAATGTAGCTTTCGGTGTCAGAGACGCGCATCGTGCGCACGATGGGACGTTTTTCTTTCCAGAGGACGTGAACCGGCTCGGCATTGTCCGGCGTTGCGATGCTGAGCGGCGCGGCGATCCTGGCGATGCGTTCAAGGCTTTTCATAAAGAGCGGCAGGTTAGTATAGGTTGGCCCGGTCTTGGGCTCCCAGCCCCACAGCACGACACCCTTGGCCTGGCAGAAATAAGGCAGGATCGCCATGGCCTCGACGAGATAGGGCGCGAGCTCCTGTCCCGCGAGTTTCTTGTTGCTGTCGTGATAGCGCAGCCAGGTATAGGCGTAGACCGGTTTCTTCGGGGTGTAGGCCGCCATGCGCTGCGCATTTTCTTCGACATTTGCGGCCATGTAGTAGACCGACCCCGGCGTGTCGTAAAAGCAATAGATACTGGCGATGCAGAAATCCACATGCGGTGCGATGTGGCGGTAAAGCTGCGCATCCGTCGTGTGTGTGCCGTCAATCTGCTGCGCGTGTTTGCCGGCAACGCCCCAGTAATCGCGGCGGAAGGGCTGGGGCCCGTAAATACCGATGGCCATGGAGGGCCGCAGCTTCCTGGCCCAGATGCACGGCTCGGTAAACCAGGTGGCCCATGCTTGGTAATAGGCCTCCTGAAACGCGTCAAAAGTCGTTGCGCCCGACGCGGCGCGGAGCTCGTGATCCTGCCACAGCGGTTCCAGCTTCTCCTCAAAATGGAATTCAATGTCGTGGACAAAGAGATCGCGGTCAGCTGCGATCTGCGCGCTGTTGCGGCTGACGATTTTCTCGAAGAAAGGCGGTTTTTTCCAGGGATTGCGCGGATCCGGGTGGATCGACTCCTTCTTCTTGCCGATATAATCCGTATAGGTGTTCAGCAGACCGACAGTTTTGAAACCATGTGCCGCGGCGCAGCGCATATGCGCCTCCTTGTCGCGTCCGCCGACATCCCAGAAGGCCGCAAGGCCGTTGGAGAACGTGAGCGTGGGGAGCGTGTTCCAGAGCGCTTCAACCGCGGTGTTGGTTTGCGCGCACGCGGTCAACGCGCCAAACAGAGCGGCATACACAGTTAATCGCATGTCTTTTCTCCGCCGATCACTGTGGCAGGCCGGGGGCCTGCCACGGCAATGTTCTTATTTCAGTTCCTGGATCTTGACGTAGCGGAAGTAGATCGGGGCTCCGCCATGTTTGCCTTGGAGGCCGATCCGGCCTTGGGTGGGCAGCAGCGCCATGGGTTTGTTGAGCCAGGAGGGGATGTCTGTGCCATCGGGATTCTTTTTGGCATCGGTCCAGGCGGAGATATCGGTGTCCACGGTGATCTGGCCGTTGACGATCACCTGGATTTTCTTACCTTTGGCCGTGATGGTCATGCGGTTCCAGTTGCCTGCGGGCTTGACGTTGTCCACGGCGGGGGCGAGGCGACCGAAGAGGCCGCCGTTTTTCCACGTGGGGGCGACGTTCGCCCAGTTCTTATGCTGGTTGTCGAGAATCTGCACTTCGATTGAGTTGGGAATCCAGTCGTGGAGGTCAGAGGCGTAAATAATCACGCCGCTGTTGGCGGCGGGGCCGCACTTGTATTCGAGATCCAGAACAAAACTTTTGTATTCCGCTTGGGTCCAGATCGTTTGATCCTCGGTTGCGGTTAAATAGCCATTTTCATCCAGATACCAGACGCCTTTCGGGAAGTTGGCGTTGTCGAGTTTCTGGTTGAACAGCGAAGGCCATTTTTCCGAATTGGGATGAACCGCCTGTTTCGGCTGCCCGAAAAGGGGTGAAGAGATCCCGAGCGCCACGAGGGCTGTTAAAAGAAATCGCAGTGAAGCTGACATGATTGACCATCCTTTCGTTCTACACTTCGCGCAGATGCGCTCAAACATTTTTCAAAACTATAGCACGGTTTAAGCAAGACGGATAGCAAAAGATGTACCCATCTGTTTTCAAAAGAAAAAATCGGATTTTAACTCACTTTGTTGTTGCTTTTTTGGGCATTTTCCTCTACCGTTACAAATTGCAATAAATGCACAAAGAAACATCTTTGAGGTAGAGACATGGATAAGGTATTGCGTGGGTTGGTTATTGGGATTCTTGTTTTAACGATTGTGTCGCTTTATTTTGCAAATGGCCTTTTTGCAAAGCGCGAATTGCTGACAAAGCGAAATTCAATGTTGGAAGACCAGATCGTCAAAGTAGCAAAGACAGTGGAAGCCGCGGATGCCGCGGACGCTACGGTTCCTGAGATTCAGAAGGACATTTCTGAGGTCACGGAACGGGAGCTGTCCAATCCTGAAAAGGAATCTGTCTTAGAGGGTTATCAGGCGAAGCTCGAGACCCAGAATTTGCCGACATTGAATTTCGATAGCACGGAGAAGCGGTTGCAGCTGCGTAGCCTCTATGTGCTCAATCCGGATGGTTCCTACAAAATTTCCGCCTTGGACGGCAAGCCCGAGACCAAGGGGCCTGGCTCGATGACCGAACTGCTTGACCAGCTTTTCGAGCGTGCAAAGGCGCAGCAGGCGACTCTGAATAAGACGCGCGCCGAACTCTCCAAGATGCGCGAGATGGTCAGTAAGAACGTCGAAGAGCTCAACAAGCTGAAAACGGATGGCCGCGTCTCGAAGAAGAGCGCCAAGGAGTCGGCGGAGAAGGCTGCGGCTGCGGAAGCGGCTAAGGCTGATCTGGAGGCGAAAATCACTAAGCTGACCGCTGAAAAGCGCGAACTGGACGCTGAAATCGCTGATATCAAGGGTCAGGTCAACACGCTGACGGAAGAGAAGAGCGCGATCAATGACGAGTTGGCCAAGTCGAACGAATTGGTCAAGGAGCTGAAGGAGCGCCTGAAAGGCACGAACCTCGGACCTATGGCCGGCGGCGAAGGCGGAACCATGGTTACGTCGCTGACGGCGGGCGACAAGGGCAAGATCATTGAGTGCAACGATGAGTACAAGTTCGTCGTCGTTGAGTTCAGCGATACGACGATGCTTGAAATGCTGGGCAATGAACGTCAGAACCCCTTGCCGCAGTTGGACTTAAATGTCCGTCGTCCAGGGCGTAAGAGCGCAGGCGGTGAGTTTGTCACCCGTATCAAACTGCGTCAGTTGATCAAGGGCAAGAATATGGTTGTTGCCGATATCCTGAGCGATTGGCAGCAAGTCGCAGTAGAAAAAAATGATGTTGTCTTCTTCTAAGCGTAGCACCGCGTGTTCGGCATCGCTCCTGCTGGTCGTTCTGGCCATGGTGGCGCTTGCTGGCTGTATGGTGGATAATCCCCACGATACCGACATGCCGTGGTCGGCTCCAGCATCTTGGGAAGGATCAATGCCTTTGCCCAGTTCTGTGCGCGATCGCTACGAATAAAAATCGCCCCTTCTAGTAAAAAGAAGGGGCTTTTCGCTTTTTTGGGCTGGAAAATCACCCCCGCATGTGCTATTTTTCGCACGTTGTATTTTTAACACCAATTAAGGCAAAGGTAAAAACGATGACCAAAACCAATACAAAAGTGCAACCTGTATCCGCGTATGCGCAGGCGGGTGTCGATATTGACTCGAAGATGTCGGGCATCGAAATTATCAAGAAGATGGTCGCAACGACGACGACGAAGGGTGTTGTCGGAGGTATTGGCAGTTTTGGTGGACTTTTTCATTCTCCGGGCAAGGAAAATCTGCTCGTGGCGAGCACGGACGGCGTGGGGACCAAACTGAAGGTCGCGGCCTTGGCGAAACGCCATGATACGGTCGGCCAGGACATCGTCAACCACTGCGTGAACGACATTCTGGTTCAGGGCGCGAAACCGCTCTTTTTCCTCGACTATATCGGCGCGGCCCGCTTTGATACCGCGGTCTTCAAGGACGTGATTGGTGGCGTTGTAAGGGCTTGCAAGGAAAATGGATGCGCATTGCTGGGTGGTGAGACCGCGGAGATGCCCGGGCTCTATCCTCAGGGCGAATACGACCTGGTCGGCACGATTATTGGTACGGTTGAAAAGAAAAAGCTGATTACCGGCAAGGATATTAAGCCGGGCGATGTGATCATCGGCCTGCCCTCCGGTGGACTCCAGACCAATGGTTTTTCGTTGGCCCGCAAGGTGATTTTGGATCAATGCGGGCTGATGCCCCAGGATCTGATTCCCGGGACGCGGCTGACGGTTTCGGATTCCCTGCTGGCGGTTCACAAGAGCTTTTTAAAGCCGATCTGCGCATTGCTGGCTAAAAAGATCCCGATTCGCGGTATGGCGCACATCACGGGCGGCGGTTTCGTGGATAACATTCCGCGCGTGCTGCCCGGCACGTGCAATGCCGTGATCGATCGCGCGAGCTGGACCCCGTTGACGGTCTTTACCTTTATCGAACGTCAGGGCAAGGTGGATCACGATGAAATGTATCGCGTCTTCAACATGGGCATCGGCTATGTGATAATCCTTCGCAAGAGGGATGCAAAGGCCGCTCTGGGTGTCCTGACCGCGTTGCGGCAGAGCCCCGTGGTCATCGGCGAGATCACCACCGGTCATCGTAAAGTGCTGTATAAGAACTAGGGGCGTTGCCCCTGCGGATGGGATTATGAAGCAGATTGGCGTTGGAATTTTGGGGTTCGGCACGGTCGGTGCCGGCGTTGCGAAGGGTTTAATCAAGAATCGCCAGACCATGCAGGAGCGGTTAGGGGTGGAGATCGTGCTACGCAAGGTCGCGGACCTTGATATCACCTCGGATCGCGGCATCCAGCTGGACGCGCACCTGTTGACGACGGATGCGCTGCAGGTGATTCATGATCCGGCCATTCAGATCATCGTTGAGCTTATCGGCGGCACGGGCATCGCCAAAACCTTTGTCTTGGCCGCGCTCAAGGCGGGCAAATCCGTGGTCACCGCCAACAAGAAGTTGCTGGCCGAGTATGGCGATGAAATCTTCAGCGTTGCCGAGGCACACGGCGCCGACATCTATTTCGGCGCAAGCGTGGGCGGCGGCATTCCCATTATCCGCGTTCTGCGCGAAGGCCTTGCGGGCAATGAAATCCTGAGTATGCACGGCATTCTGAACGGGACCTGCAATTACATCCTGACGCGCATGGAGAATGAGGGTCTGCCGTTTGATGTGGTCTTGGATGCTGCGCAGAAAGCAGGCTATGCCGAAGCCAATCCCAGCTTGGATATCGACGGCTTCGATACGGCGCATAAAGCGAGCATTCTCGCTTCGCTCGCCTATGGGTTCCACGTGCCGATGGATCAGGTGCTGGTCGAGGGGATCCGCAACCTTTCCGGCATGGATGTCACGTTTGCGGCAGCTTTTGGATATCGCATCAAGCTGCTTGCAATTGTGAAGCGCGATGGGGATCAGGTCGAAGTGCGCGTGCATCCCACGCTGGTTCCGTATTCACACATGCTGGCTTCGGTGAACAACGTCTTCAATGCCGTGATGGTGCGCGGTGATCTGAGCGGCGACACGCTCTATTACGGTCGCGGCGCTGGCCGCGAACCGACCGCCAGTACCGTGATCGGTGATATCGGCGATATTGCGCGCAACTTGGCTGCTGGTCAGGCGCGTTATCGTCGCGGGGTCTGCGTGGCGAACGAGGGCAAGTTGACCATCCGTTCGGCGGCGCAGATCAGCAGCAAATACTATATTCGCCTGATGGTGTTGGATAAGGCCGGTTCTTTAGGCGTGATGACCACGATCCTGGGCCGCCATGGCGTCAGTATTCTGGCGGCGACACAGCAGGCCCAGCCCGATGGCCAGCAGGAGCAGGGGCATGTGCCGGTCGTGGTGCTGACGCACGATGCGAAGGGTGCTCAGATCGATGCTGCGCTGAAGGAAGTCGAGGCTGCAGGCATCGTGAGTGAAACACCGGTTCGCTTGCGCATGATTTAAATGCGGGATGAAGGTAAGAGCGCGTTTGGAGTGAGAATGAAAGTTTGTAAGTTTGGCGGGTCTTCTGTTGCGGATGCAAAACAGGTTACAAAAATCATCGACATCATTTTAGCCGATGCCGATCGCCGGATCGTGGTGGTCTCGGCTCCTGGAAAGCGCAGCAAGACGGACACGAAGGTCACGGACATGCTTATCCAGTGCGCGGAAGAGGCGCTCGCGGATAAGTGTACGAAGCAATCGCTGGCCGCCATCGTTGAGCGCTACGCGGAGATCCAACGCGATTTGAATCTGCCCGTCAGCATTATCGCTGAGATTGAAAGTGATTTGAAAGCGCGCCTTGCTGGCGATAAGTCGCACCGCGGTAGCTTCATGGACTGCATGAAGGCCGCCGGTGAAGATAATTCGGCGCGCATCGTGGCTGCCGCGTTCACGGCACGCGGCACCAAGGCGGTCTACGTGAATCCGCGCGACGCCGGACTCTTCATGACGAATGACTACGGCAATGCGCAGTTGCTGGAGGAATCCTATCCGCTGTTGGAAAAGACGCTGAACGGGCGCGACGAACTGGTGATCTTCCCGGGCTTCTTCGGCTACACGAAAGAGGGTAAAGTCGCGACGTTCCCGCGCGGTGGATCGGATATCACAGGCTCGATCCTGGCGGCGGCGGTCAAGGCGGATGTCTATGAGAATTTCACGGATGTCGATTCGGTCTATCCGGTCGATCCGCGCTTGGTGCCGGATGTCAAGGAGGGTATCCGGGAGATGACCTATCGCGAAATGCGCGAACTTTCCTATGCCGGCTTTGGCGTCTTCCACGATGAAGCTGTGATTCCCGCAGTCAAGGCGGGCATTCCGATCAACGTGCGCAACACCAACCGCCCCTCGGAACCGGGAACCATGATCGTGCAGACCCGCGCCCCGGGCAAGGTCGCTGCGGTCGGCATTGCCAGCGATGATGGTTTCTGCAATATTTTCGTCGATAAGTACCTGATGAACCGCGAAATCGGCTTTGGCCGTCATCTGTTGCAGATTCTGGAGTGGGAAGGCGTCTCATATGAGCACATGCCCTCCGGTATCGACAACGTCTCGGTCGTCATTCGCGATAAGAATTTCAGCGTTGAATGCGAGCAGCGCGTGCGCGACCGCATCCAGCGCGATTTGAATCCGGACAATGTCCAGATCGAACGCGGCTATGCGCTCGTCATGGTGGTCGGCGAAGGACTCTATTATACGGTGGGCATGGCGGCGAAAGCCACCAAAGCCCTCTCCGAAGCGGGCGTCAACATCGAAATGATGAATCAAGGTTCATCCGAGATCAGCATGATGTTCGGCGTGAAGTCCAAAGACCGTGCCAAGGCTGTCCAGGCGCTCTACCAGGCGTTCTTTTAAACGTCATGAAAAATAAAGTCTTCATTTATGATACAACCCTCCGCGATGGTGCACAGGGCGAAGGCGTATCATTTTCCGATGCCGGCAAGGTGCGCTTTGCCAAAATGATGGATGGCTTCGGCATTGACTTTATTGAGGGCGGTTTTGCCGGGTCGAATCCCCGCGATCAGAAATTCTTCAGGGAGATCCGCAAGGAGACGTTGAGTCACGCCAAGATCACCGCCTTCGGCAGCACGCGTCGCGCGGATATCGCTGCCGCCCAGGATCCGCAGCTGCAGGGCCTGCTGGCCGCCAATACGGAGTGGGTCACGATCTATGGTAAATCCTGGCTGCTGCACGTCACGGATGTCTTGAAGACCACGGGCGAAAACAATCTGCAGATGATCGCCGATACGGTCGGGTTTCTCAAAAATGCCGGACGTCAGGTCTTCTTTGATGCGGAACATTTTTTTGACGGATATAAGGACAATCCGGAATACGCGCTCAAGGTGCTCAAGGCCGCAGTTGCAGAAGGGGCTGCCGGTCTTATCCTCTGCGATACCAACGGCGGTACGCTGCCGCATGAGATCTATGACGTTGTGCGCAACGTCTGCAAGGCTTTTCCCAAGGTGCAGATCGGGATCCATGCCCACAATGACGGCGGGCTCTCCGTCGCGAATTCGCTCGAAGCGGTCCGCGCCGGTGCCTGCCACGTACAGGGCACGATCAACGGCTACGGCGAACGGACCGGTAACGCCAACCTGACCACGATCATTCCCTCGCTGGAGCTGAAGATGGGACGCTTCTGCGTGGGTGCGGAAAAGTTGCGCGATCTGCGCGAAATCTCGGTGATCACCGACGATCTCGCCAATCAGCGCGTGGATCCGCGTCAGCCGTATGTCGGCAGCACGGCCTTCAGCCACAAGGCGGGTATGCACGTCAACGCTGTGCAGAAGAATGCGCGGACGTTTGAACACATCGCCCCTGAACAGGTGGGCAACCAACGCCACGTCCTGATTTCCGAATTGTCCGGCGCCTCCAATATCGTGATGAAGGCCAAAGAGCTGGGCGTGGATGTCGACCAGTTGTCGAAGGAGGGCTCGCGCGCCATCCTGAATGAATTGAAGTTGCGCGAAAACAAGGGCTATTCGTACGAAGCGGCGGATGGTTCCTTTAAGATTCTGCTGCAAAAGGTGCTGAACAAGCACAAACCCTTCTTCGAACTCGAAGGCTTCCGCGTCATCGTTGAAAAACGCGGACGCGAGCAGCCGTGCGTCTCCGAGGCCACGATCAAGGTCAAGGTCGGCAACGAAACGGAACTGACCGCAGGCGAAGGCCAAGGCCCGGTCGATGCCCTCAATGCCGCGTTGCGCACAGCCTTGACGCGGTTCTATCCCGAAATCGCGCAGATCGTGCTGACCGACTATCGCGTCCGCATCCTCGATCCCAAGCAGGCAACGCGCGCCATGACGCGCGTGCTGATCGAATCGAGCGATGGCAAGAAACAGTGGGGGACCGTCGGCGTTTCGGAAAATATCATCGAAGCGTCGTGGCAGGCCCTGCTCGACAGCGTGGAGCATAAGCTTTACGAGGCGGCATCTGCGAAATAAATAACGTCTGCGCGCCACCGCGCGATGCGGGAGAGAATATCATGAGTCGATACCTTCGTTTTGACAGCGTCGGCGGTGCCAGCGGCGACATGCTGCTCTCCGCGCTCGTCGCCCTCGGTGCTGACGCCCCGACCATCGAACAGCAGATCAACGCTTTTCTTCCGCAGCAAATCCATATCCATTGCGAATCGGCTTCAGCCAGCGGCTTGCATGGTGTCCGCGTCACGGTCCATGCCGAGCATGCGGAGGCGCACGATGCCGCGGTCTGGCCCGATGCGCATCACCATCAGCATGCAGAGGGCCACGGCCATCATCATCACGATGTTCCCGCTGCGCACAGTCACGGCCATGCGCATCATGGGCATACGCATGACGCGCATGAACATGCCCATCGCGGCTTGAACGAAATCGCCGCGCTGTTGGATGGGGCAGCCCTCACGCCTGCCACGCGGACGCTGGCACTGCGCGTCTTCCGCACGCTGGCCGAGGCCGAGGCGAAGATTCACAACAAGACGCCGGAAACCGTGCACTTTCACGAAGTCGGGGCCTGGGATTCCATTGCCGATATTGTGGGCTGCTGCATCGCGCTGGAGCAGTTGGAAGTACAGGGCGTTGCGTGCGGTCCTCTGCCGTCCGGTAGCGGGACGATCCGCTGCGCGCATGGCGAGATGCCCAATCCCGCGCCTGCCACGCAGGAGCTGCTGACGGGTATGTTGGTCGTGCAGACCGATGAACCGTTTGAGCTGGTCACGCCGACTGGCGCAGCGCTGCTGCGCGTCTGGACGCAGACGCTGGCTCCCCTGCCTGCTGTGCTGACCCCACTCAAGAGCGCATTCGGTTTTGGCTCGCGCACGCTGACGCAGCGTCCGAACGTGGTGCGCGCGACGCTGAGCGAGGCGTTGCCCTGCGCGTCTGCGCTGGAGACCCTGACCGTGCTGGAAACCAATCTCGATGATTGCAGCGCGGAGATCACGGCTGACGTAACGCAGACCTTGCTGCAGCAGGGCGCACGCGATGTCTGGCAAGTACCGATCATGATGAAAAAGGGGCGTGCCGGTATTCTGTTGAGCGTGCTGTGCGATGCTGAGAAGGCGGCCGCTTTGCGTCAAACACTTTTTGAAGGCACTACGACTTTTGGGATCCGTTCGTACACGGTGGAACGCGAGGCATTGGCGCGCGAAATTCAGAAGGTCCAGACCGCCTATGGCGAAGTGACGGTCAAGATCGGGCGTTATCGCGGACGCGTCGTTACGCGCGCTCCGGAATATGAAGCCTGCGCCGCGCTTGCGCGTCAGCAGAATGTCAGCGTGCGCAGCGTCTACGCGGCCGCGCTCACGGCGCTGTGATCAGAGAAAAAGCGGCGTAGGCCCTGCGCCGTTCCGATCCAGATGGTCTGCGGCCAGCTCGGCATCGAGCTGCGCGAGTAAGCGCGCCTGATCCGCAGGAAACCGGCCACCCAGCGGCAGGGGATTCGACGTGTGGTTGGCGCGGAAGACGGTCTGTTTCAATTCAAGGCTGGCCACGATGGCTCGCAACTCCGCAACGGCGTCATATTCGGTGACGGGTTCAAATCCTGCGGGCAGGGGCAGTCCGCGCAACACGATCATGCGCAAGGCGGAGAGCAGTTTAGGCTGCATGCGGTTGAGTGCGGTGCAGGTCTGCGCGATGTGTTCCTCACGCAACGCGTTGCCGCCGAGCCCCAACAGGATCATGACGGAGCAGCGCATACCAATGCGTTGTGCACGCAACACCGCTTCAATCATGGCCTCCACGGATTCGCGCTTCGAAAAGAGATCCAGAACGGATTGCGCGCCGGATTCAAGACCTAGGTAGAGCGTGGCGAGCTTGCGCGCACGTAACGCCTGCAGCTCCGCATCCGTCTTATTCTGAATGGCGCTGCCATTGGCATAGCAGGCGATGCGCGCTATGCGCGGAAACGCCGCTAAAATCGCATCGAGGTAACACAGCAGCCGGTCAAAAGGGAGCGACATCACATCGCCGTCCGCCAGAAAGACCCGCGTCGTCTCCGGATAGGCGAGGCCCGCCGCCGCGATCTCGTGCAGTACCTCGTCCTGCGGACGCAGACGATAGGTTACGCCTTTGTACATGCCGCAGAAACGGCAGGTATTGTGCGGACAGCCATAGGCCACTTGGAAAATCAAACTCTCCGCTTCAGCGGGCGGACGGAATACGGGATCGATATACTTCATCGCAAAACGCTTCTCCTTTTCGGCGTCCATTCAGTATAGCGCAGCAACGATGTCGTTAAAATAGTGGAGTGGTGTCAAAAGCCATTGAAAACATCCGGTAAAACAGCGAAACATTGACGGTATTTTTTGTCCATGATATAGTTTACATGGTTAATGTGTGGTGCGTATCGATAAGTGTGTTCGGCGTTTACGTAGTCCGTAGAGGATAAAAAAGATGCATGGTGGTTGGTATCAACACACTCAGTATATGCGCCTCAAACAACATACACGTGGGAGTCAATACAATGCAGCACTGTACATCTCTGCGCGCGATTTTAATTATGGGCATTGCTTTTCTCAGCGCCATTCGCCTGGGCGCGGCGATTACGGTCGGGCTGGATGAAACCACATCATTGACAGTCGATGAAAACACGACGACCAATCTTGCGGACGCCCTGATCATCAACGAGGGGCAGTTCAACAAAATGGGAGCAGGAGCGTTGGCGCTGGCGACCTCGAACCTTCTCATCCAGTCGGGCGAAATTGCGCTCCGCGGTGGGACGCTTGCGCTGGATCACCGCACGGTTTCCGCCAATCTGCGCGTTGCGGTTCCTACGCAGGTTCTGGCGCAGGCCGCGTTCTGGGTCGATGCCACGAAGAACGTCATCACGGTCGAATCCAATGGCATCACGTATGCGAAGAACTGGCTGGATGCGCGCGAAACCACGCTGACCGCGCCCTACGCATACGTGCGCGCCGATGCGGACACCACCTTTACGAACCTCTACCCGGAGGTGCAGTTCAGCGCGGGACCGACGGCTTCCATGCCGACGCTTTGGTTTGGCGGATATCGTTCGCTGCGCACCATGAAATGGATGACGCCGAGCAACACGCTGGCCAACATTACCAAGATCTACCATACCTTTGTGGTCCATGGCGTCTCAAACAGTTACGGGTTTGTGTTGGGGTCGCACAGCAACGATCCGGATTTTCACATTCAAGATTACACCGGCGGCGCCACCAATCAATTCATCTGGCACAACACCGAGTGGAGCACGACCGCTGTGCGCAGTGGACGCACCTATCTGGATGGCAGCCGCATTGATGGCACCGTGACGTTTCCGAAGCGCGGATGGCAGCTGCTGGAGACCGCTCTGCATACCTTGACCGCGCACGCTTCGAACTTCTTCAATGACCGCAGCATCACCTTTGCAGGTGTCCGTGTCGGCGGTGATTATCTTTGCGAAGCCGTGATCTTCACGAACAAGCTCAGCGAGGCAGAACGTCTCTCCGTTCAGTATTACCTGCTGCAGAAATGGACCACCAACCAGGTCGCATTCTATCCGCGTATCCGCACCGCTGAACGCACCGCGCTCGCGGTTACCATCGCGACGAACGTGCAGCAGGCGCTCATGGTCGATGGCGCAGCGCAACTCGCGAAGACAGGCGCAGGAACGCTGCTGCTGCGCGACAACAGTGCGCTGACGCGTTTCAGCGGCAATGTCGCGCTTCAGCAGGGAACCGTAGTGCCCTATCAGCCGATGCGTCTTGCGCTCACTGAGGGCGGACAGCGCATCGCCGCAACAACGGCCGGGGTCAGCATCGAACGCGCGGGTAGCCCCACGGCGCTCGCCAAAACAGGTGATCAGACGCTTTGGCTCAGCACGATTCCTGAGACCATCAGCACGCTCACGATCGAAACGGGCCGCGTCAGCCTTGCCGCGATTGAGACCAATACGCAGTGCGCCGCCACGATTTACGGTAGCCTCCCGAATCCTGGATTTGAACAGACCCAGTACACGATCAACCGCACCATGTTTACGCGCGGAACCGATTTGCATGGCTGGCAAGCCAATTGGACCAACGTCGCGGCGGGCGCCGATAGCGGGGTCTTCATTTTCAACAGGGCCGCCGCGACGGATCAGCGCTGGCCGTGCGACTACGATGCGCCCGAAGGCAATCAGGTCTTAGCGCTCAAGCGCGATGCTTCCGCCTGGACAACCTTGACCGTACCAGCTTCCGGCATTTATGAACTCTCCTTCTATACCTCGGGCCGTAGCAGCGGCTACAGCGGCCACATGTTTGACGTTTGCCTCGTGGAGGGTGCGACCACCAACCGCGTGGCCACGCTGCAAACGATCGGCACATCACCCTATGTTCTGCGGCGCGTGCGGCTGCCCTGGCTTACTGCTGGAAATCATACGTTGCTCTTTGAGAGCATCGTGGAGGGTAACGACAAGCTTTCAACGCTGGACAACCTTCAGGTGAAGTTGATTTCAACAACGCCGCTGGCAGACTCCGTCGCGTTCAATGGCGCGTTCGAACGGCTCGCCTTTTCTACCGCGCGGAGCAGCTTGGAGACCAACCGGAACAATGCGGTCGGCTGGCAGCTCGAAAGCACGGTCAACGGCACTAACTTTGCGGCCATCGCGTCACAGGGAAGCACCTATTTCAATCCTCAGATCGAGGGAAACAACAGCCTTGTGCTCCGGCGTCACGGCCTCGCACGCGCGACGTTCCATCTGCCTGTCGGCACCTACGAGCTGAGCGCGGATGTCTGTAACTGGAACAGCACGGCATTCAACATCACCGATTCGCAGTATCAAACCGCGACGGCCTCCATGCAGATGAATGAAGGCACCATCACCCTTGGATCGTTCGTGCCGGTTGGTTCGATTTATCAGCGGCAGACGCTCCCCATCCTGATCACGAATACCGCGGTGCAGACGGTCACGCTGACGGTAGAGGGCCAGAGCAACACCGGCGCGATGCTCATCGACAACGTGCGCTTGGTCGCTGCCAGCGATGCACCGATCATCAAGAACGGCGGCTTTGAGAGCAATGCCAACTGGTCCTATCGATTCAACACCAACGGCATGCCGAAAATGACGGCCTACATTCGTCCCTATGCGCAGGATCCGCAATTCTATACCTACGACTTCTTTGACGGCGCACGCTGCCTCCTCCTCGTGCAGGCGGGTGCCGCAGTCCAGGACATCACCTTCCCGCAAAGCGGCTCCTACCGGCTGAACTACCATGCAGCCAACCGCGTGCATCTGGGCGATGCAAATTCCTATGGTCACAATCCCGTACGCGCCTGGCTCGCCCGCGAGGGTATCACCAACGTGCTGGGCTGGAGCCGCGTTGATCACACCAACTTTGTCCGCAATGAGCTTTATTTTGAGGTTAAACAAGCTGGCACCTACACCTTCGGACTTCAGGGCATGGCGGTTGGCACTACGTTCCCGGGCAACGATTGTAACGCCATGATCGACAACGTCAGCATCGAAAAGGTCGAGGCCAGTACGCTGCACCTTCCCGAAATACCCCAAGCCTTGACGATCGAAGTCGCTTCGAATGCGGTTCTGGAGCTGAATTATATCGGTACGCTTCAGGTCGATACTGTGCGTTATAATGGTCGAGCCTATATCGGACTCCTGAACAGTACGACCTGCCCAGCCTTTATTTCCGGCCAAGGTCAGCTGGACGTCAAGCCGAAGGGTTCGATCATCCTGCTGCGCTAACGTAGCCGCACGACCGCGTTCAGCCGCCACATGCGTGTCGCATGTGGCGGTTTTACTATTTTTGCATCATTTTCGCTTTAAAAATCTGTTTTTTTCCTTAAATCTGGATTTTTTTACCAACATTCCCCTTTTTTTACATTTTTTCTACATTTCGTATTGACGCTTGGTGGCAAGAGGTGTTTAATAAGGTCAAGAGAAGGCAAAGTATGTCTGCTGGTAAAGAACAGAGTAATAATGCGTCTGCAACCTCGGGTTTTCTGGTTGGGCGATATGACTACGCAATGGATCCCAAGCGGCGATTCACGATCCCCGCGACGTGGCGCGATCTGATGCGTAAGCCGGACTCTGTCTATATCATGCCGGATCCCCATCTGCCCTGTCTGAACCTGATTCCGCCGGGTGAGATGGAGGCGCGGCTCGATAAGCTGCGCCAGCGGGCATTGTTTGATAAGTCCGCTGGACAGGCCTACCGGATCATCGGCGAGAATGCCGAGCAGGTTTCGGTGGATGTTCAGGGGCGTATCCGGATTAAGGACAAGCTGCTGCAGTTTGCCAAGATCGAGGAGACAGTCGTGATGATCGGCGCGCTCAACCGGATTCAGATCTGGTCGTTGTCGCTCCGTCCGGAAGAGAAGACCGTGGATCAGGCAACGCTGGCAGAGGCATGCGAGACTTTGCTGTTTTAAGGGTGCAAAGGGGAGCTGCTGATGAAGGAATGCGCGATGCCGGGAAACGAGACTCGTCTCGAAACGAGTCACTGCTCTGTCCTGCTGGAGGAGACGGTTTCGGCATTGGCTGTCGTTGCAGGTGGAAGCTATATCGATGGTACGCTGGGTAGCGCGGGCCACGCTGCTGCGATTCTCGCACGCGCGGGCGCAACGGGACGGCTGCTGGGGATTGATCGCGACTGCGCCGCGCTGGCGCGTTCGCGGCTGCGCCTCGCCGCAGTACCGGGCCAGGCCACGCTGGTGCAGGGCGCACACGGTAACCTCCGCGCCCTGGCTGAAGCGAACGGCTTTGAGGCCGTGGATGGGATTTTGTTGGACTTGGGGGTCTCGTCGGATCAGCTCGACACGCCGGAGCGCGGGTTCAGCTTCCGCTTTGAAGGTCCGCTCGATATGCGGATGGATCAGACCCAGGGAGAGTCAGCGGCCACGGTGATTGCGCAGGCGGACGCGGCGACGCTCACGGAGATTTTCAGGCGGCTCGGAGAAGAGCCGCAGGCACGGCGCATCGCCCAGGCGATTGAGCGTGCGCGCGCACGGGAAGCGATCACCACGACGGCCCAACTGGCCGAGATCGTGGCGCAGGCTGTCGGACGCAAAGGCGGTCCGAGGCATCCGGCGACGCGCGTCTTTCAAGCGCTCCGGATGGCGGTAAACCATGAAATTGAGGATTTAGAACGCGCACTCGAAGACGGGCTGCAGATCTTGAAACCCGGTGGACGGATGGCGGTGATCACATTCGAGAGTCTGACCGATCGAATTGTGAAACACCACTTTGCGTCGCATGTGGGTAAATGGCAATCCCTCCAACAGGGGGGGGAGCGCTGGATCGGCGAGGAGCCGGCCGCGCAGCACATTACGCGGCACCCCGTTGAAGCGAGTGAAGAGGAATTACAGAACAACCCGCGTGCACGCTCCGCGAAATTGCGCGTCGTGCAACGGTGTGAGGTTCCGGAACAACGGAACAAAAAGGAATTCAACCATGAGAAGAAATCGTAAACGCCACCATCTTAAGTGGGAGATCATGCCGAAAAAGATGATCGCCCCGTTCGTCGTCTTTGTTTTTCTGACGCTTGCCTATTGGTTTATCGACACGAAATGCACCCTGCTCAGTCAGGAAATCAACCGGCAGGACATCGCGTACAAGCGTCTGGAAAACGAGCGTATCCGCGAACAGAGCCGCTGGGATGAAAAGAAGACGCCGGAGAGTCTCCGGACGACGCTTCAACGCCATGGTCTCGCCATGGATTATCCTGCCGCTACGCAGATTGTTCGCCTGGATACGAAGGGCAGCGTTGCGCCTGATCAACTTGCGGTGGCCCGTCTGAAACGCCTTGCTGAAAACACAACGCGCGTCGTACAGAACCCACGCTAGCCCGGACTTGGGGAAGGGAGTCCGTTGTCATGAAAGAACGTGGAATGCTCTACCGGATTGCGGCTGTGGCGCTCGTTCTCCTTTTCGGGTTACTCGGCCTGATCGGCCGTCTGGCCTATCTGCATCTGGGCAATCACTCCAAGATCGCGTGGGAATTTAACAGCGAAACCCTCGGCTTGCGCGGTACGATCTACGATTGTTACGGAACCTCGTATCCGATGGCTGTGAGCCTGCCAGCACGCTTGTATTTTATCGATCC